>NZ_JAPSET010000039.1:0-66692 GCF_026847585.1 Phreatobacter sp. AB_2022a | reverse complement strand
GTGCCGGCGGTCGGCAGGGTCACGGGGGTCGAATCCTGGCTCGCCAGCGAGAAGCTCGGCTCGCTGGAGCCGATGCGGATGCGCCGATTGGCGAAGCGGTCGGCAAAGCGCTGGTTGGTGCCGCCGTCGATGCCGGAACGGGCAGGAGCTGCCTCGACCTGGCCGGTGAGGCTTGCGACCTGGGCCATGTCGCGGGCGTTCTTGGCCGCGACCGCCTGGCGGATCGCCGCCGGCACGACATGCGGCGGGCAGGCGGAGGCGGCCTGGAACGACGGCCGGGCCGCGCCATCGCCGCTCACCGCGGTGAGACGGCTGCGCACGCTGCGGGCCGGAATGCTGCTCGGCGCGGCCGATGCCGCGACCGGCTGGGCCGGATCGTTGATCGACACCGGCACGGCCGCGGAGGTCGAGACCGCCGCCGTCGCCGACCGGCCGGCGCGCGTGCCGGCCCAGGGATCGGTGCCGATCATTTCGCGGGTGGCGCCCTGGGCGAGCGAGGAGTTCGGCGAAACCGCATTGAACACGTAGCGGCGCTCGCAGACGTCGACCTGCGGCTCCTGCCGCGTCACCTCGAAATGATCGTAGCCTTCCTTCAGGTTGCGCCAGAAGGCCATGTTCGGATTGTTGCGGTGCCGGGCGAGATTGCGCGGCGTCATGCGGAACGGATAGGCCTGGACCTGGAAGGTCTCCTGGCCGCCGCGCAGCGCGTCGCGCGCCAGCGCATAGACCTCGGCGATCGCCTCGTCGGTCATCGCGTAGCAGCCGCGCGACGAGCAGTCGCCATGGACCATGAGATGCGAGCCGGTCCGGCCATGGGCCCGGTCGAAGGCGTTCGGGAAGCCCATGTTGAAGGCGAGATAATAGGACGAGTTCGGGTTCATCAGGCCCGGAGTGATATTGTAGAAGCCCTCCGGCGACTGGCGATCGCCCTCGCGCACCTTCGGACCCAGCTCGCCGGAATATTGGCAGATCGGGTAGATCTTGAAGAGCGCGTAGCGGCCGGTGGCGTCGCGCTTCCAGACCTCGAGCTCGGCTTCCTGCTTGAAGATGCGCATCAGCACCGGCGAGGTGCTGGTCATGCCCTTGGCCTGCAGCTCGGCCATCACGGCCTGGGACAGCGCGATATTGCCACGGTTGGGATTGGACCGCGACATGGTGCTGTCCTGGCAGGCGGCCAGAGCGAGCGCCATCACGGCCGCCGAAGCGAACAGCCTCAAGCCCCTGGTCCGCGATGCCACCGAGGCGGCTCGAGCCATGTGACGCAATGCTCTGCTCCCGACTGAGGGCAAATCCGCCCAATTGCGGTGTCAGTCTGACGCCTGTGATCCTTAAGGGACCCTTATCGGAGACCGTTAGCGTCAACCCGCAGTTACCGCAAGATGCCTGAAACGCGACGAACGGTTAATGAATTCTACGTGAAACGGCGGCCGAGGCAACAGGCCGGGCGCGGCGCTCCGGCGGCTCAGGCCGTGCGGCCGATGGCCAGGAACTTCTCGCGCCGGAGCCGCCGGATCTCCTCGGGAGACTGGCCGGCCAGCTGCTTCAGGCCCTGTTCCAGCGCGTCGCCGACCCGCAGAATGGTCGAATCGGGGTCGCGATGGGCGCCGCCGACCGGCTCGGCGACGATCTGGTCGATCACGCCGAAGCGCAGAAGGTCCTGGGCGGTGATCTTCATGTTGGTCGCCGCGTCCTGGGCCTTGGCGGTGTCGCGCCAGAGGATCGATGCGGCGCCCTCGGGCGAAATGACGCTGTAGATCGCGTGTTCCAGCATGAGCACGCGGTTGGTCGCGGCGATCGCGATCGCCCCGCCCGAGCCGCCCTCGCCGATCACCACGGCCAGGTTGGGCACGCCGAGCATCAGGCTGCGGTCGGTCGAGCGCGCGATGGCCTCGGCCTGGCCGCGCTCCTCCGCGCCGATGCCGGGATAGGCGCCGGCCGTATCGACCAGCGAGATCACCGGAATGCCGAAGCGCTCGGCGGTCTCCATCAGGCGCGCCGCCTTGCGGTAGCCCTCGGGCCGGGCCATGCCGAAATTGTGCCGGATGCGCGTTTCGGTCGTGTCGCCGCGCTCATGGCCGAGAATGCAGACGCTCTGGCCCCGGAAACGGCCGAAGCCGCCGACGATCGCCTCGTCCTCGCCGAACACGCGGTCGCCGGCGAGCGGCGTGAAGTCCTCGATCAGCTTGGCGATATAGTCGAGCGTATGCGGGCGCGCCGGATGGCGCGCCACCAGCATCTTCTGCCAGGGCGTGAGGTTGCCGTAGAGGTCCTTCAGCGCCTGGTCGGCCTTCTGCTCCAGGCGCGCGATCTCCTCGGCGATCGAGACGCCCCCATCGCGCGTGGCGACCTCGCGCAGCTCCTCGACCTTGGATTCGAGTTCGGCGATCGGCTTTTCGAAATCGAGATAGCTACGCATCGGGTACGGATCGAGCCCAAGCTTTGAGGGCCGGACGACGTCCGGCGGAGGGCGAGGAAATGGCCCTTGTGGGGGGCGGAAGTCAAGGGACGACGGTCCGCAAACGGCAAAGGTCTTGCGATTTTAACGGTTTGCCGACGATCGAAAGCCGCGCGCCCGGCCGCAGCGGAAGCCTCAATCCTCGTCGGCGAGCGGGTGCAGGTCGCGGACGAGGCCGGCGAGCCGCTCGTCCAGGACATGCGTATAGATCTGCGTCGTCGCGATGTCGGCATGGCCGAGCAATTGCTGCACCGAGCGCAGATCAGCCCCGTTCTGCAGGAGGTGGCTCGCAAAGGCGTGGCGCAGGACGTGCGGACTGACCTTGGCCGCCGGCAGCCCGGCCGCCGAGGCCACCTGCTTCAGCTCGCGGCCGACATATTGCCGCGTCAGATGGCCGCTCTCGCCCGAGGACGGGAACAGCCATTTCGACGGGCCGAGCCCGGCCTCCTCGCGAAGTCCCAGATAGACGGCGATCGCGTCCTTCGCCGCCTGGTTGAGCGGCACGATGCGCTCCTTGTTGCCCTTGCCGCGCACGATCAGGAAGCGCTGGTCGCGCCGGGCCGCCGCGACCGGCAGGCCGACCAGCTCGGAAATGCGCAGGCCGCTGGCATAGAGCAGTTCCAGAAGGGCGGCCATCCGCGCCGCCTTCAGCCGGTCGCCCAGCGGCCGGGCGGCATCGTCGAGGCCTTCATGCGCGACCTTCAGGAGCCGGTCGACCTCGTCCGCCTTGAGGACCTTGGGCAGCGGCCGGCCCCGCTTCGGCCCTTCCAGCACCGCCGCCGGATCCTCAGGGCACAGGCCCTCGCCATAAAGAAAGCGGTGCAGCTGGCGCACCGCCGACAGCCGGCGGGCGACCGAGGCGGTCTTCAGCCCACGCCCGGCACAGTCGGCGAGATAGGCGCGGATCGCCTCGGTGGTCGCCGCCTTCGGCGCAATGCCTTCGCCGGCGAGGAATTCGGCATAATCGTCGAGGTCGCGCCGGTAGGCGCTGAGGGTATTGGCCGCGGCGCCCCGCTCGGCCGCCATCATGTCGAGGAAGAGATCGATCTCGCGGGAGGCACGCGCCATCGGCTCACCGGCGCGGCTGCAGGCGGTTCGCCGGGATGGTCACCGTCATCTCGCGCGAGGCCGGCTCGACCAGATAGGCGAGCGCCAGCATGCCCGAGAAGACGAGGCCACCGAGCACCAGCATGATGACGAGGAAGCGCGTCAGGGTCGGCATGCGGAGAAAAGCCCCTCGGATCGGCATGTGGAGCAGCCGAGACTGACCACGAATGGTTCTGCGCCGCAAGCGCCGCGGCGAAACGGTGCATGACCGGCGCACCGAGGCTTCCCGGCGGCGGCGGCGCTCTCTATGGTCCGGCGGCCCGCCCGCCCGAGGATCGCAATGCCGCTGACGATCGCCACATGGAACATCAATTCGGTGCGCCTGCGCATCGATACCGTCGCCCGCTTCGCCGAGACCTACCGGCCGGACGTCCTGTGCCTGCAGGAGACCAAGTGCCAGGACGGGCAGTTTCCGCTCGCGGACATCAGGAAGATGGGCTTCAACCATGTCGCCGTTCACGGCCAGAAGGGCTATCACGGCGTCGCCGTGCTCTCGCGCTTCGCGCTCGGCGACATCGAGCGCAAGGCCTTCTGCGGCAAGAACGACGCGCGCCACGTCGCCGTGACGCTGGCGGACGGCCCGGCGGCCGGCACGCGCATCCACAACTTCTATGTTCCTGCCGGCGGCGACGAACCCGACCCGGCGATCAACGACAAGTTCGCCCACAAGCTCGGCTTCCTCGACGAGATGGAAGGCTGGGACGCGCTGAGGGTCGGCGCCGGCACGAGCCGGACGGTGCTGGTCGGCGATCTCAACATCGCCCCGCTCGAACATGACGTCTGGAGCTCGCGCCAGTTGCGCAACGTCGTCTCGCACACGCCGATCGAGCGGCGCCGGCTGACCGAGGTCGCGACCACGGGCGGATGGGTCGACATGATGCGGACGCTGACCCCGGAGCCGGAGAAGCTCTACACGTGGTGGAGCTATCGCTCGGCCGACTGGGTGGCGGCCAACAAGGGCCGGCGGCTCGACCACGTCTGGCTGAGCCCGGCGCTCGGACAGGCCATGCGCGGCTTCGAGATCGTCCGCGACGCGCGCGGCTGGACGAGGCCCTCCGACCACGTTCCGGTCATCGCCACCCTCGACCTCTGACAGGGCCTTCGGGCGCGCGGGGCGCCCGCCCGGGGACGGAGCCGGCACAGGCCGCCGGACGGTTTCTGTTGCATTGCATCATCCGAACGCCCTATGGGGCAGGACCGGCCGTTTCGTTGACACCCCGCGGACCCGCTTCTAGGGTGCCCGCCCGGCTCGAATGGCCTGAAAACCGAACATCCGAACGGCAATTGCGCCTGTTTCGGGGAGGGACATGATGAAGATCCTTGTGCCCGTGAAGCGGGTTGTCGACTACAATGTGAAGATCCGCGTGAAGCCCGACGGCTCGGGGGTCGAGCTCGCCAATGTGAAGATGTCGATGAACCCCTTCGACGAGATCGCCGTCGAGGAGGCCCTGCGCCTGAAGGAGAAGGGCGCGGCGACCGAAGTGGTGGTCGTCTCGATCGGTCCGCAGGGAGCCGCCGAGACCATCCGCACCGGTCTCGCCATGGGCGCCGACCGCGGCATCCATGTGAAGACCGACGCGACCGTCGAGCCGCTGGCCGTCGCCAAGATCCTCAAGGGCGTGATCGGCGAGGAGGCTCCGGGCCTCGTCATTCTCGGCAAGCAGGCGATCGACGACGATTCCAACCAGACCGGCCAGATGCTGGGCGCCCTGCTCGGCTGGGGTCAGGGCTCCTTCGCCTCCAAGGTCGAGCTCGGCGCCGATGCGGTCTCGGTCACCCGTGAGGTCGACGGCGGCCTGCAGACGGTCAAGCTGAAGCTGCCGGCGATCGTCACCACCGACCTGCGCCTCAACGAGCCGCGCTACGCCTCGCTGCCGAACATCATGAAGGCGAAGAAGAAGCCGATCGACGAGAAGACGCCGGACGCCTACGGCGTCGATGTCGCCCCGCGCCTGAAGGTCCTGAAGACCGTCGAGCCGGGCGGCCGCAAGGCCGGCGTGAAGGTGGGTTCGGTGGCCGAACTCGTCGCGAAACTGAAGAACGAAGCCGGGGTGCTCTGATGTCGACCCTTCTCCTCGCGGAACACGACAACGCCACGATCAAGGATCCGACCGCCAAGGCGCTCACCGCCGCGGTCGCGCTCGGCGCCCCGGTCACCGTGCTGGTCGCCGGCTCCGGCTGCGCCGGTGCGGCCGAGGCCGCCGCCAAGCTCGAGGGCGTCGCCAAGGTGCTCGTCGTCGACAACCCGGCCTATGAGCATCTGCTCGCCGAGCCGACCGCCGCGCTGATCGTCTCGCTCGCCCCGGGCTATGCCAACATCGTCGCGCCGGCCACGTCCAACGGCAAGAACATCCTGCCGCGCGTCGCCGCCCTGCTCGACGTCATGCAGATCTCCGACATCGTCAAGGTGATCGCGCCCGACACGTTCGAGCGGCCGATCTACGCCGGCAATGCGCTGCAGACGGTGCAGTCGAGCGACGCGACCAAGGTCATCACCGTGCGCACCGCCTCGTTCCAGGCGGCCGGAGCCGGCGGCAGCGCCCCGGTCGAGACGGCCGCCCCCGCGACCGACCCGGGCCTGTCGAGCTTCGTCGGCGAGGAGCTGTCGAAGTCGGACCGGCCGGAGCTCGGCGCCGCCAAGATCATCATTTCCGGCGGCCGCGCGCTCGGCTCCAAGGAAGCCTTCACGAAGGTGATCGAGCCGGTGGCCGACAAGCTCGGCGCCGCCATGGGCGCCTCGCGCGCCGCGGTCGACGCGGGCTACGCGCCGAACGACTGGCAGGTCGGTCAGACCGGCAAGGTCGTGGCGCCCGAGCTCTACATCGCCGTCGGCATTTCCGGCGCGATCCAGCATCTCGCCGGCATGAAGGACTCCAAGGTGATCGTCGCCATCAACAAGGACGAGGAGGCGCCGATCTTCCAGGTGGCCGACTACGGCCTGGTGGGCGATCTCTTCACCGTCCTGCCCGAGCTCGAAAAGGAACTTGCCGCAATCGGCAAGTAAGGTTGCGACCTTGAGGCCTGGGCGGGGCGCCTTCCTGGCGGCCCGCCCTTGTCTCTATTATGATGCCGGTGGCATCGTACGGCGGACCGTCGTAGAGATGTCGCTGAGTTTAGATGGATTCGTGCCGTCTCACGCCCCGGCGTGACGGTTGCCAGGTGTAGCCATGGACATCAGAAAGATCGGCGTAATCGGCGCCGGACAGATGGGCAACGGGATCGCGCATGTCGCGGCGCTCTCGGGCATCGACGTGGTGCTGCACGATCTGTCGGAGGACCGGATCCGGTCGGGGCTCGCCACCATCAATGGCAATATGAGCCGCCAGCTCTCCAAGAACCTGATCTCCGAGGAAGAGCGCCAGCAGGCGCTGCTGCGCATCACGCCCGGCCCCAAGCTCGACGATTTCGGCGACTGCGACATGGTCATCGAGGCCGCGACCGAGAACGAGCAGGTCAAGGTCAAGATCTTCCAGTCGGTGGTGCCGGTCGTCCGCCCCGACGCGATCCTGGCGAGCAACACCTCGTCGATCTCGATCACCCGGCTCGCCTCCGCGACCGACCGGCCCGAGCGCTTCATCGGCATCCACTTCATGAATCCGGTGCCGGTCATGCAGCTCGTCGAGCTGATCCGCGGCATCGCGACCGAGGACGAGACCTTCGAAGCCTCCAAGGCCTTCGTCAGCCGGCTCGGCAAGACGGTGGCGGTGGCCGAGGATTTCCCGGCCTTCATCGTCAACCGCATCCTCCTGCCGATGATCAACGAGGCGATCTACACCCTCTATGAGGGCGTCGGCTCGGTGGAGGCGATCGATACCGGCATGCGGCTCGGCGCCAATCATCCGATGGGCCCGCTGCAGCTCGCCGACTTCATCGGCCTCGATACCTGCCTGTCGGTCATGCAGGTGCTCTACGAAGGTCTCGCCGATTCCAAGTACCGGCCCTGCCCGCTGCTGGTGAAATATGTCGAGGCCGGCTGGCTCGGGCGGAAGACCCAGCGCGGCTTCTACGACTATCGCGGCGAACGGCCGGTTCCGACCCGCTGATACCCGCCTCTTTCAGCGATCGTGCCAAGGCTTCGTTAAGCCGCGGCGGTTAGCTCTTGCACGAGCCCGCACGGATGCGGGCGCGCAGGCGAAGGATCGCGCGATGTCGACTGACAGCATCGTCGGAGCCATGGTCGGCATGGCCATGGATCGCACCCAGATCGGGCTTCAGGCGGCCATGGTGCGCCAGGAGGTCAAGGCCGATCAGGAACTGGTCGCCCTGCTCGCCAATGCCGCCCAGGCGGCGCCGGCCCCCGCTCCCGGCACTGGGCTGATCGTCGACAAGACCGCCTGACGACGGGCTGTCCGCGATCGCGGGCAAGGACGCCACGGCAGCGCCGCACGCCGCGTTTCAGGTCGATACGTCCAGCAGCCGGCATTGCCGTGGTTCGAGGCTCGCTGCAGCGCGTGAGACCGCGATGGAACGACCGTGCCGGGCGCCGAAGCGCACGCGGAACGCAGTGCGCCACATGATTGCGCCTCAGCGAAACCGCAGGATGAAGCGTTCCACCGGCGGCTCCCAGAGGTCGAGGCCGCGCGGATCGGGCAGCAGCGCGTGTCCGTCATGGACGAAATCCGGCAGGGCGACGAACTCCGCCGCGCCGCCGGCGCGGGTGAAGGCCTGGTGCAGCCGGCGCGCCAGCACCGGTGGAAACGACCGGTCGTTGGCGCTGTAGAGCCAGAGCATGGGCGTGCGCGCCCGCCGCCCCAGCACGGCCGCGTCGCGCACCAGTTCGTCGAGAGCACAGGTCTGGCCGGTCTCGCCGGACCGGCCGAGACGGCCGCCGGCGAAATTGATGATGCCGGCCACCGCCGGGTGGTTCTCCGCGGCGAGCGCCAGCATGGCCCAGCCCCCGGTCGACTGGCCGATGGCGATGACGCCGTCGTCGCGCACGAAAGGCTGCGCCGTCAGGGCGTCGACCGCGGCCGCGACATCGGCGGCATCCGCCCGGCCGCCCGCGACATGGCTCGGCCGCCGGCAGGCGAAACGTTCGGCCCGCTCGCCGCCGCTCAGGCCGTAGCCGCGCCGATGCACCACCGCCACGACATAGCCGCGCTCGACGAACCAGTTGACCGCATGTGCGTAGACACCGTGCCGCGGCTCGCGGTTGCGCGCCGCATCGCCCGAGGTGTGGTGGGTCATCACCACGAGACGGCGCGGTGCATCGTCGCGCGGCCGGTAGACCAGCGCCGCGATCGTCCGGCCCTCGTCGGCCGGATGCGGGATGCGCCAGACCTGCTCGCGGTGGGGCGAGCCCTCAGCGCCTTCGGGCCCGGCGGTCTCGGCTGCCGCCCCGCCGAGGCCGGCCAGCAGCACGACCAGCTGGACGAGGCCGGCGAGCCACATCCGCCGGCCGATACCCGCGCCCGGCCTCATCCCCGCACGAGATCGCCGAGCAGGCTCGCCGCGACCGTCGCCTTGGAGACGGTGAGGCCCGAGCCGGCGATCTCCGACACCGCCGTGCGAATGCGCTCGGCGCGCGCCCCGTGCACCGCCATCCAGGCGGCCACGGCCTCGTCGCCGACGACGTCGCCGCCATTGACCATGTCGGCGGTGATGCGCCGCTCGGCGTTGGCGATGCCATCGAGCGCCCGGTCGAGCGCCAGCCGGTCGAAATAGTCGGTCACCGTGATCGCCCGCGCCGCGGTCTTCACCGCGTCGAGCTTGAACACGGCCGCAGCGGCGAAGGTGGTGGCGGCGACCTCGGCCACCGGCCGGCCGGTCTCGTCGGCGACCGCGACGATGTCGGGCGCGGTGGCGAGATGGTCGAGGCTCGCCAGCACACCGGCCAGCGGATCCGGCACGCCGGCGCCCTGCAGCTCGGCCGTGCGCGCCGCCCGCGCGGCCGCGGCGTCCGGCGGCAGCGCCGTGTCGAGGCTTGCCGCCACCGCCTCGATGCCGGCCCGGTGGTGGGCCACCACGTCGGCGAGGCCTTTGCTCAGATCGACGTTGCGGATGAACCAGACGACCCGGTCGATCAGCAGATTCTGGATCTGTGCGTAGAGATCGAGCTGCAGGCTGCCGGCGATCCTGTTGTCGAGGCCGTCGAGCTCGGTGTTGAGCGCGGTCATGCCATAGGCGTCGCGCACGGCCGCGAAGGCCGAGGCGATGGTGGAGACGTCGGCGCCGGTCTGGTCGGCCAGGCGCACCACGAAGGTCGGGCCGCCACGGTTGATCATCGAATTGGCGAGCCCCGTCGCGATGATCTCGCGGCGCAGCCGGTGGCCTTCGATGGCGTCGGGGAAACGGTCCTGGATCGGCCGCGGGAAGTAGCGCACGAGCTCGCGGCCAAGATAGGGATCGTCCGGCACGCTGGAGGCGAGCAGATCGTCGTAGAGATCGAGCTTGGCATAGGCGAGCAGCACCGCCAGCTCCGGCCGGGTCAGCGGGTCGCCACTGCGCCGGCGCTCGGCGAGCTCAGCCTCGTCGGGCAGATATTCCACCGCGCGGTCGAGCTTGCCCTGGGTCTCCAGGCTCTGCATCAGCCGCTGCTGGAAGCCGAGCTCCTCCAGGCCACGCTTCTGCGACAGCGACAGGGCCAGGGTCTGCAGATAGTTGTTGCGCAGCACGAGCTGGCCCACCTCCTCGGTCATCTCAGCGAGCAGGCGGTTGCGATCGTCCAGGCTGAGCCGACCGTCGGTCTCCGGCGTCTTCAGCGCGATCTTGATGTTGACCTCGACGTCCGAGGTGTTGACGCCGGCGGAGTTGTCGATCGCATCGGTATTGATGCGCACGCCGCGCCGGCCCGCCTCGATGCGGCCCTTCTGGGTCACGCCGAGATTGGCGCCCTCGCCCACCACCTTGGCCCGGATGTCGAGCCCGGTGATGCGGATCGCGTCGTTGGCGCGGTCGCCGGCCTGGTCGTTGGTCTCCGCGCTGCCGCGCACATAGGTGCCGATGCCGCCGAACCAGAGCAGATCGACCGGCATTTTCAGGATGGCGTTCATCACCTCCTGCGGCGTCGCCTCGGGCCTCGGCAGGCCGAGCATGACCTGGGCATGGGCCGAAAGCGTGATCGACTTCGACGACCGCGAATAGACGCCGCCGCCTTCCGAGATGAGAGCCTTGTCGTAGTCGACCCAGGACGAGCGTGGCAGGTCGAACAGCCGCTTGCGCTCGGCCCAGGACTTCGCCGGGTCCGGATCCGGATCGAGGAAGATGTCGCGATGGTCGAAGGCGGCGTTGAGGCGGATGGTCTTTTCCAGCAGCATGCCGTTGCCGAACACGTCGCCCGACATGTCGCCGACGCCGGCGACCGTGAAGGGCGTCACGCCGATATCGACGCCCATCTCGCGGAAATGCCGCTTCACGGCCTCCCAGGCACCGCGGGCGGTGATGCCCATGCCCTTGTGGTCGTAGCCCTGGCTGCCGCCGGAGGCGAAGGCATCGCCGAGCCAATGGCCCTTCTCCTCCGACAGGCCGTTGGCCGTGTCGGAAAAGGTCGCCGTTCCCTTGTCGGCCGCCACCACCAGATAGGGATCGTCATCGTCATGGCGGACGGTATCGGCCGGCGGCTCGATGCCCTGCGCGGTGATGTTGTCGGTGAGCTGCAGGAGCGAACGCACGAAGATGCGATAGGCCTCGGTGCCCTCGGCGAGCCAGGCATCGCGCTGGGTGACCGGCGGCAGGCGCTTCGGCACGAAGCCGCCCTTGGCGCCGACCGGCACGATCACCGCGTTCTTCACCTGCTGCGCCTTGACGAGGCCGAGCACCTCGGTGCGGAAATCCTGCGGCCGGTCGGACCAGCGCAGGCCGCCGCGCGCGACCTTGCCGAAGCGCAGATGCACACCCTCGACCCGCGGCGAATAGACGAAGATCTCGTAGAGCGGCTTCGGCGCGGGCAGACCGTCGATGCGCTTCGATTCGAACTTGATGGCGATCGTCGGCCGGACCCGGCCGTCCTGCCCGATCTGGTAGAAATTGGTGCGCACCGCGGCCTGGACCAGATTGATGAAGCCGCGCAGGATGCGGTCCTCGTCCAGCACCGAGACATGGCCGAGCGCCTCCTCGAGCCGCGTGACGATCTCCTGCTGCTTCACCTGCCGTTCCTCGATCGACAGCGCCAGGCGCGGATCGAAGCGCAGGTGGAACATCAGCACCACGCCCTTGGTGACGCTCGCGTGCTTGCGCAGCGTGGTCCACAGATAGTCCTGGCTGAACGGCAGGCGGATCTGCCAGAGCACGCGGGCGAGCGTGCGGATCAGCGCGACGTCGCGCCAGCCGAGCGCGGCCTCCAGCGTCAGGGCGTTGAAGCCGTCGCTTTCGGCTTCGCCGCGCATGACCGCCATCAGCGCCGCCTCGAGCTTGTCGTCCAGCGCTTCGAGATCGATCACCGCACCGCCCGGACGGGTCAGCGACATGTCGTGCAGCCAGATGATCTCCGAACCGCCGCCGGCCGGCATCACCTCGTAGGTGCGCTCGTCGACCACGGCGAAGCCCATGGCCTCCAGGATCGGCACCCGCTGCGACAGCGGGATCGGATTGCCGCGGGCGAACACTTTCAGGCCGGCCTCGGCCTTGTTAGCCGGCTCCGAGCGATAGAAGTCGATGGCGATCGGGCGCTGCTCGGACAGGCCCTCGATGATCCGGATATCGCCGATCGCGGTCTCCGGCGTCACCGCCTCGCGATAGGCCGCCGAGAACGCGTCGCGATAGCGGCCGACGAGGGTCGTCGCCTTGCCCGGATCGTGGGCGAGGGTGAGGGCCTGGCCGAGCCCGTCGCTCCAGCTTCTCACGATGCGCGTGACGGCGCTTTCCAGCACGGCGCGCTCGACCTGCGGCGTCGCGCCGTCGTCGCGACCGATGATGTAGTGGATGCGGGTCAGCGTGCCGTCGGGATAATAGGGATAGAAGGCCGAAATCCGCCCCTTGAAGGCGCCGGCGAGATATTGCCCGATCTGGGCGCGCACCGTCGTGTCGTAGCGGTCGCGCGGAACATAGACGAGGATCGAGACGAAGCGGTCGAACCGGTCCGCCCGCGCCAGCACGCGCACGCGCGGCCGCTCGTCGAGCTGCAGCACCAGCAGCGAATGGGAGAACAGCGTCTGGTCGTCGATCTGGAACAGCTCGTCGCGCGGGTAGCTTTCCAGCACGTTGACCAGGGCCTTGCCGGAATGGCCGTCGGGATCGAAGCCGGCGCGGGCGAGCACCTTCTCCACCTTGCGCCGGAGGTAGGGGATGGTCTTGGCCGAACGGGTATAGACGGTCGAGGTGAACAGGCCGACGATGCGCAGCTCGCCGACCAGCTCGCCGGAGCGGTCGAACCGCTTGACGCCGATATAGTCCATGTGGACGCGGCGGTGCACGCGCGAGCGCACATTCGCCTTGGTGATGATCAGCGGCACCGGCTGCATCAGGAATTCGCGCGTTTCCGGCGTCATGGTGACGAGCTCGGTGCCGCGCCTGAGGATGCGCACATTCTCGTCGCGCAGTATGCCGAGACCGGATTCGAATTCCGGTTCCAGCTGCCCGTCGGCGAGGCCGCCGACATAGGCATAGTCGCGCAGGCCGAGCAGCGTGAAGTTGTTCGCCGCCAGCCATTCCAGGAACTGGATGCCCTCGGCCATTTCGGTGACCGGCAGGACCGGGTTGTTCTTGAGATCGTCGATGATGCTGCCGAGACGGGCCAGCATCGGCTTCCAGTCGGCGACGCAGATGCGCACGTCGGCAAGCGTCGCCTCGAGCTCGGCGACCAGCGCGGCCCGGCGCGCTTCGTCGGCGATGCGTGCGACATGGATATGGATGACGCTTTCGCGCAGCGAGGGCGGCTCGCCGTGCTCGAAGCGGCGATAGGCGGAGAGCGCACCGTTCGGCTCGCGCTCGACGGTGATGATCGGATGCGCGACGAGGCGGATATCGGCGCCCTGCTCGGCCAGCACGCCCATCACCGAATCGACCAGGAAGGGCATGTTGTCGTTGACCACCTCGATGACGGTGATCAGGCCGACCGCCGAGCCCGGCGAGGGCGGCGCGGGATCGTCGAGGCGGATCGTGCTCTGGCCGGCCGCCCGCCTGGCAAGGTTGGCGAAGCTCGCCGCCGCAAGGCTCGCGAGATCGCGCGCATCGTAGACGACCACGTCTTCGGGCGCGGCCCGCCCGAACAGATCGGCCACATAGCTTTCTGGGATGTCGCCGAGGGTGCCCCTGAGGATGATCGTCGCCTGCTCGATGATGCCTGCCGTTCCGCTCGCATCCTCGGTCCGGTTGGTCATGCTCTGCTCCCTTGGCTCATACCGGCTGCTCTTGTCGGCCCTGGCGGCCAAGCATGACCACGCGATCGGACTGCCGTAAAGACAATTTCCACCGCTACCGAGGGCGGCCGAGGTCATGCTACGAGGCTGTGACCGCATCAAGACGTGGCCGCCCGCAGGGGAGCCACCGCGCAGGGGAGGAACGCCATGGGCGAGATGCTCGCGAACAGGACCGAGGAGCCGATCGCCCTCGATCTGCCCGAATCGACGCTCGACGCGGAAATGGAAGCCTATTTCCAGAAGTGCCGCGACAAGATCGGCTATGTGCCGAACGTGCTCAGGGTCTATGCCCACGACCTTGCCAAGCTCAAGGCTTTCGTCGCCATGTACAACGACCTGATGCTGGCACCGTCCGGCCTCAGCAAGCTCGAGCGCGAAATGATCGCGGTGGCCGTGTCGTCGGTGAACCGCTGCTACTACTGTCTGGTGGCGCATGGGGCGGCGGTTCGCCAGCTCTCGGGCGACCCGGTGCTCGGCGAACAGCTGGTCATGAACTATCGCGTCGCGCGACTCGAGCCGCGCCAGCGCGTCATGCTCGATTTCGCCGTCAAGCTGACGGAAACGCCCTGGACCGTCGGCGATGCCGACCGGGAGGGCCTGCGCGCCGCCGGCTTCAACGACCGCGACATCTGGGACATCGGCGCGGTCGCGGCCTTCTTCAACATGTCGAACCGGTTCGCCGCGGCGACCGACATGCGGCCGAACGCCGAATATCACGCGAGCGCCCGCTGAGGCGGCGGGGCTGGCAATCGCCGGCCCTTCGCCTACATTGCAGCCAGAAGTATCCTTTGCGTTTTCGCGGAGCCCCAGCCATGGCGATGAACGCCGTCTATCGCGGGCCGGCTGATCTTCCCGACGTCATCCCGGTCTTTCCGCTGCCCGGCGCCCTGCTGCTGCCGCGTGGCCAGCTGCCGCTCAATATTTTCGAGCCGCGCTATCTTGCCATGATCGACGACGCACTGGCCTCCGGCCACCGGATCATCGGCATGGTGCAGCCCGTGCCGGCCGAGGAGGATGCCAAGCGCCCGACCCTTGCCGATATCGGCTGCGCCGGCCGCATCACCCAGTTCTCCGAGACCGGCGACGGCCGCTACATGCTGAGCCTGACCGGCATTGCCCGTTTCAGGATCGTCAGCGAGGTCCTCGCGACCACGCCCTACCGGCAGGCCAAGGCCGACTTCCAGTCCTTCGCGGCCGATTTCGAGGCGCGCGTCGGCGAGGAGGCGGTCGACCGCGACAGCCTCCTGAAGGCGCTGAAGGAGTTCCTGGAAGCGAACAACATGGAAGCGGACTGGGATGGCATCCGGCGGGCGCCGACGGAGGCGCTGGTCAATGCCCTCTGCATGATGTCGCCCTGGGGCGTTCGTGAGAAACAGGCGCTCCTGGAGGCACCCGACCTGAAGACGCGCGCGGCGCTGCTGGTCGCGGTGACCGAGGTCGCCCTTGCCAAGGACCAGACATCGGACGAAAAGCCTTCGCTGAACTGATTGCCGCGCTGCCCGCAGGGCCCGGCATCGCCAATGGACCGAACGATGAGCAATGACGAGACGACCGCCGGCCCGGACGGGACGCCGCCTTCCGACCCGCGCATGGCCGTGCCGCCGACGCGCCCGGGAACCGTCGATCCACGCCTTCTCGAAGTGCTGGTCTGTCCGGTCACCAAGGCGAGCCTCGTCTACGACGCCGAAGCCAACGAGCTGATCTCGCGCGCCGCGCGGCTCGCCTATCCGATCCGCGACGGCATTCCCATCATGCTGCCGGAAGAAGCGCGGCCGCTGGCGGACTGACGGCCCAAGGGGCGCGCAGCCCGCTGCCGCCCATGCGGGCCGGCCTCGACACGGCCCCGGTTCCGAGCCTTCGCGATCGGCGGAGATGACGCCGGAACGCGTGGGCGGCCGCCCTGCCCCTGGCTGCGGACATCACCGGCCCGCCCATCGGCGAAAGTCGCGCACCGCCATGTGTCGCCATGCGCCGCCCGGCCATCCGGGCCTGATCCATCATATATCTGATATATGCTCCGCCCCCCATGATGGATCTGGACGGTGCTGCCGGGCCGATGACATCCTCCCAAAAAACACGCGGGAGGAAGAGCGGCCATGGCGCCAGCAGTAGAAGCCTCTTTGCCGAGCGATGTCACCAGTCGGATTGCTTCGCGCGGCAGAGGTATTACCTGGAACGAACTTCCGGACGATATCAAGACGACTTCGCGTCAATGTATTCTCGACTGGTTCGGCGTGACGATTGCCGCGCGGGACGAAGATCTGGTCCGGATCCTCACCGAGGACGCGCTGCATGACGGCGGCCATCCGGCGGCAACGCTCGTCGGCCAGCCGCTCAAGGTCTCCGTCCGGCAGGCCGCGCTCGTCAACGGAGCCGCGAGCCACGCCCTCGACTATGACGACGTCAGCTACGCGATGGGCGGCCATCCGACCGTCGCCGTCCTGCCCGGCCTGCTCGCGCTCGCCGAGGAGCGCAGGGCCTCGGGCGCGGCGCTGCTGACCGCCTTTGTCGCCGGCTACGAAGTCGGCGGCATGATCGGCCTCCTGGTGGCGCCGAGCCATTATGCGCGCGGCTTCCACGCCACGGCGACGGTCGGCAGCTTCGCGTCGGCCGCGGCCTGCGCGCGGCTGCTCGATCTCGACGCGCAGGCGACACGGCGCGCCCTCGGCATTGCCGGCACCCAGGCCGCCGGCCTGAAGGCGCAGTTCGGCACGATGTGCAAACCCCTGCACGCCGGCAAGGCCGCCGAGAACGGCCTGATGGCAAGCCGGCTCGCGGCGCGCGGCTTCACCTCGCGGACCGACATTCTCGAATGCGTCCAGGGCTTTGCGGCCACGCAGAGCGACGACTTCGACGCCGAAGCGGCGCTGCGGCCACCGGTTGGCGGCTTTCACCTCCGCAGCAACCTGTTCAAGTTCAACGCCGCCTGCTTCGGCACCCACGGCACGATCGAGGCGCTGCGGCGGCTGCGCGCCGACAACGACGTCGCACCCGGCAGCATTGCCGCCGTCCACGTCATGGTCGAGCCCGGCGCGGACCGGATGTGCAATATCCGCGAACCGGCCACGGGGCTCGAGGCCAAGTTCAGCCTGCGGTTCAACGCCGCCCTGAGCCTGCTCGGCCGCGATACGGCGGCGCCGCAGACCTATTCGGATGCAGCGACCGCCGATCCCGATCTCGTGCGCCTGCGCGACCGGGTCGTCGTCCACCCGATGCCGCCGGGATGGAGCCATTCGCTGACGGAATGCACCGTCGAGCTTCAGGACGGACGGCGCCTTTCCGCCCGGCACGACGTCGGCATCCCCGCCGCCGACCTGGCGGAGCAGGGCCGGCGCATCCGCGGCAAGTTCATGAGCCTTGCCGGCCCACGCCTCGGCGAGGCGCGCGCGCACCGGCTGGCGGAGGCCGTCGAAGGCCTCGATGCCGGTTCCGACATTGCCGGCCTCATGGCTCTCGCCCGCCCCTGACGCCGGGCTTCGGACCTCGCCGGGCGGCTGCACGCCGACGCGGCACGACAACTTCAGGACAGATCCATGCCCCAACCCGACTTCATGACCAAGGCCGACGACTGGCCGAAAGGCAATCGCTACGAGGATTTCGAGCCCGGCCGCGTGTTCCACCATCACTGGGGACGCACGATCACCCAGGCCGAGAACGCGTTGTTCACGACCCTCACGCTGCATTTCAACCCGCAATATTTCAACGCCGAATTCGCGAGGGCGATGGGCCACCCGGAGCCGCCGATCAACCCGCTCCTGGTCTTCAACACCGTGTTCGGCATGTCGGTGGAGGACCTCTCCGAGGGCGGCGGGCCGTTCCTCAGCGTGGAAGAGCTGTCCTATCGCAAGCCCGTCTATCCCGGCGACACGATCTTCGCCCGCTCGACCGTGGTCGAGCGCCGCCTCTCGGGCAGCAATCCCGCCATGGGCATCGCCAAGTGGCACACCGAGGGCCTCAACCAGCACGGCGAGCTCGTCTGCGACTTCAAGCGCTCCAACCTGATCAACAGGCGCAACCCATGAGCTACATGACCGACGAACGCCGCATGATCCAGGAGGCGGCACGCGAATTCACCCTGAAGGAAGTGCTGCCGGTGGCCAACAGGCTCGACCCGGTGGAGGGCGAGATCCCGATGGCGCTGCGCGAGAAGCTCGCGGAGATGGGCTATTTCGGCATCCTCATTCCCGAGGAATATGGCGGTCTCGGCCTCGGCTGCTTCGAATATTGCCTGATCACCGAGGAGCTGGCGCGCGGCTGGATGTCGGTCGCCTCGCTGATCGCGCGCGGCAACAGCCTCATCGGCATGGAGAAGATGAGCGACGAGCAGCGTCGCGCCTATGTGCCGAAAATAGCGCGCGGCGAAATCCTTGGTGCCTTCGCGATGTCGGAACCGGGCGCTGGATCGGACATCGCCAACATTTCCTGCCGCGCCCGCCGCGACGGCGACTCTTACGTGATCACCGGCAGCAAATACTGGTGCACCTTCGCCGACGGCGCCGACTTCCTGATCGTCATCGCCCGCACCGGCGAAGGCAAGCGCCGCCACGAGGGCCTCTCCGCCTTCATGATCCCGAAGAAGCGCGGCGAACTGCCGGACGGCGTCCAGGGCAATCCGATCCCGAAGATCGGCTATTTCGGCTGGAAGACCTGGGAGCTCGCCTTCGACGGCTGCCGGGTGCCCGCCGACTGGATGATCGGCGAGGAGGGCAAGGGTTTCTATCTGGCGACCCACGGACTGGAAAAGGCGCGCGCCCATACCGCGGCCCGCGCCATCGGCCTCGCGCGTGGGGCGCTCGAGGATTCCATCGCCTATGCCGGCGGGCGGGTGCAGTTCGGCGAGCCGATCAGCCAGTTCCAGGCGATCCGCTTCAAGATCGCCACCATGGCGACCGAGATCGAGGCCGCGCGCCAGCTCATGTACCACGTCTGCACCGAGATCGACTCGGGCCGGCGCTGCGACCTGGAAGCCTCCATGGTCAAGCTGTTCGCCTCGGAAATGGCCGAACGCGTCACCTCCGAGGGCATCCAGATCCATGGCGGCGCCGGCTACACCAAGCTGCATGCTGTCGAGCGCTACTGGCGCGATGCGCGCCTCACCAAGATCTTCGAGGGCACCTCCGAGATCCAGCAGCGCGTGATCTCCGACCGCATCCTGGGGAGGTGAGCCATGAAGCTCTCCGACTATACCGGCAAGACCAATTATTTCGAGGACTTCAAGGTCGGCGCCGTCATCCGGCACGCCCGCGGCAAGACCCTGGAACCGCTCGAGCAGGTCATGATCACCAACCTCGTGATGAACACGGCCGAAGGCCATTTCAACGAGGACCTGATGCAGAAGAACGCCTCCGGCAGCGCCTTCGCCGGCGGCCGGCGGGTCAGCTTCGGCGGCGTCAACATCGCCATGTTCATCGGCCTCGCCGCCCAGGACACCGCGGAAAACGCCATCGCCGAGATCGGCATGGATGGCATCCGGCTGATGCGGCCGGTGTTTCACGGCGACACGCTCTACGCCTATTCCGAGGTGCTGGAGACCAGGCCCGCCGACCGTCCCGATGCCGGCATCGTCCGCTTCAAGCATTACGGCGTGAAGCAGGACGGCCAGCAGATCTTCGAAGGCGAGCGCACCGTGATGATCAAGCGCCGCAGCCATTGGGGAGACCGGTGATGGCCGCGACCGGTTTCGGGGCGCTCGACGGCATCCGCGTCATCGACCTCACGCAGATGCTCGCCGGCCCCTTCTGCACACAGCTGCTCGCCGACCAGGGTGCCGAGGTCATCAAGATCGAGCCCTTGGAGGGCGACAACACCCGCACGAGCGGCCCGTTCCATGCCGACGACCGCCTGCGCGCCTTCGGCGGCTACTACGCCTCGGTGAACCGCAACAAGCGCTCCATCGCGATCGATCTGAAGACCGAGGAAGGCAAGAAGATCCTGCTCGATCTGATCGCCTCCGCCGATGTCCTGGTCGAGAACTATCGCGCCGGAGTCATGGACCGGCTCGGCCTCGGCTACGAGGCCCTGCGCGCGCGCAATCCAAGGCTCGTCTACGGGGCCATCCGCGGCTTCGGCGACCCGCGCACCGGCGCGAGCCCCTATGCCGACTGGCCGGCCTTCGACGTGGTGGCGCAGGCCATGGGCGGGCTGATGCAGATCACCGGCCCCGACCGCGACACGCCGATCAAGGTCGGCCCCGGCGTCGGCGATCTGATGCCCGCGGCCATGTGCGCCTTCGGCATCCTCGCCGCGGTCGTCCACGCGGGGAAGACCGGCCGCGGCCAGTTCGTCGACGTGTCCATGGTCGACAGCGTCCTGTCGCTCTGCGAGCGGATCGTTCACCAGCATGCGTTTCAGAACGTCGTGCCGCACCCGGAAGGCAATCGCCATCCGCTGATCGCGCCGTTCGGCCTGTTCCGGGCCGCCGACGGCTGGGTGACGATCGCCTGCCATACCGATGCCTGGTGGGCCCTGCTGTGCCGGCTGATCGGGCGCGGCGACCTGATCGACGACCCGCGCACGGCCACCTCGCCGGCGCGCGTCGCCCATCGCGACCTCGTCTATGACGAGATCGGCGCCTTCACGGCAACGAAGACCAAGGCCGAGCTGCTCGCCCTGCTCGGCGGCAAGGTGCCGTTCGGTCCGGTCTACGACGTCGCCGACATCGTCGCCGACCCGCATTTCAAGGCGCGCGACATGGTGGTCGCCCTGCCGCATCCCGGGCTCGACCGCCCGATCGCGGTGGCCGGCATCCCGATCAAGATGACCGAGACGCCGGGGGCCGTCACGCGCCATGCCCCGCTCCTCGGCCAGGATACCGACGCGATCCTCGCCGAGCTCGGCCGCTCTCCCGAACGCATCGCCGCTCTGCGGTCGGCCAAGGCGGTCGGCTAGCCGCGGTCGCTTCGTCCTCCCCACATCCGAAAGGCTCGTCCCATGGCCATCAGCCGCCCGCAGCGCCGCCGGCGCTCCCAGCTCTCGACGCCCGGCTCATCCGAAAAGATGATGCAGAAGGCGGCGAGCTCGAAAGCCGACCACGTCTTCCTCGACCTGGAAGACGCGGTTGCCCCGAACCAGAAGGTCGGCGCGCGCGCCAAGATCGTCGAGGCGCTCAACACGCTCGACTGGACCGGCAAGGTGCGCTGCGTGCGCATCAACGATCTGACCACGCCCTACGCCTATGAGGACATCATCGAGATCGTCGAGGGCGCGGGCGAGAACCTCGACACCATCATGATGACCAAGGTGCAGACGCCGGCCGACATCCTGTTCGCCGACAAGCTCCTGACCATGATGGAAAAGAAGCTTGGCCTGAGGAAGCGCATCGGCCTCGAGGCCCTGATCGAAGAGGTCGAGGGCATGCAGAACATCGACGAGATCGCCCGCTCCTCCGACCGGCTGGAATGCCTGATCTTCGGCATGGGCGACTTTTCCGCGTCCATGGGTGTCGACCTCAAGATGGTCGGCGTCGCCGACGGCTATCCCGGCGACATCTGGCATCATGCCCGCTTCCGACTGGTCATGGCCTGCCGCGCCGCCGGTATCGATCCGGTCGACGGCCCCTATGCCGACTTCCGCAATCCGGACGGCTATCGCGAGGAGGCCAAGCGCGCCATGGTGCTCGGCTGCGTCGGCAAATGGGCCATCCATCCGAGCCAGATCGACATCGCCCTGGATGTCTTCAGTCCGAGCCGCGAGGACGTCGACAGGGCCCGCGCGCTGGCCAAGGCCTATGCCGAGGCGGAAGCCCAGGGGCTCGGCGCCATCAATGTCGACGGCGTCATGGTCGACGTCGCCTCGATCCGCATCCTGCGCAACACGGTCCTGCGCAAGGCCGACCTTTACGGCCTGTGATCCCGACGACCGGCGCGGCCTGCACGGCCGCGCCTCCGCCCGCCTGTCCGGGCCCATAAGCAACACCCTATGGAGGAACATCATGGCAGGCTGCACCCGCCGTCAGGCCACGGTCTTTTCCGCGCTCTTCGCGCCGGCGCTGCTGACGGGGCGGGAGGCCGCTGCGCAGGTCAAGCTGCGCGTCTCGCTCGACACCTCGTCCACCCATATCCGCACGGTCCAGGTCGGGCGCTATCTCGATGCCTTGAAGCGGCGGTCCGACGGCGCCATCGAACCGGAACTGTTTCATTCCGGCCAGTTGTTCCGCGACCGCGACGTCGGGCGCGCACTGCGCCAGGGGTCCGTCGACATGGCGGTGCCGGGCACCTGGATCGTCACCGGCCTCGAGCCCAATGCCGACTTCGTCGCCCTGCCCGCGCTGTTCGGCCAGCCCCGCGAGGTGCTCTACAAGGTCTCCGACGGCGAGGTCGGCCAGACCATCAACAAGCTGCTGGAGGCCAAGCTCCGCATCAAGGTGATCGGGCCCTGGCTGGACCTCGGCTATTCCAACACCTATGCGGTCAAGCCGATCAGCCAGCCCGGCGACATGGCCGGCCTGAAGATCCGCACCTCCGGCGGCCATGGCCAGTTCCTGCGTGTCGACTTCTTCGGCGGCGTCCCGAACTTCACCGCCTGGCCGGACGTGCCGCTGGCGCTCAGCCAGGGCACTTTCGACGGTCTGATCAGCACCAATGAGAGCATCGCCTCGGCCAAGCTCTGGGAATCCGGCCTCAAATTCGCGCTGCAGGACTACCAGTTCTACGGGCAGTACATGCCCATGGTGAGCAATGCCTTCCTGCAGAAGGCTCCGGCCGAGGCGCGCAAGCTGATCGCCGATGTCTGGAACGAGATGATCGGCGACTTCCGCAACGAGGCGAATGCCGCCCAGGCCAAGGCCGGCGAGGCCATGGCCGCCAACGGCATGACCGTCACCGCCATCGACCAGTCGGTGCTCGCCGACATCCGCCGGCGCATGCTGCCGATGCAGGATCGGGTGGCCGGCGAACTGAAGCTCGATCCTGCGCTGGTCTCGAAGATCACCGCCGCCGCCTCGGCCTGAGGCCGCGCCCCGGCACGGCACGGCACGTCGTTGCCGCGGCCCGATCGGCCAATCGTCAGAAAAACATCGTGGGAGGGAAACACGTGACCTTGCGTGTCTGGGACGTGGTGGAACGATGGATCATCGGCATCCTCGCAACATCCGCGCTCGTCATCTGCCTCTGGCAGATCATCGGGCGCTATCTGTCGACCAGCTTCGCGACGAGCTGGGGCGAGGAGCTCTCCGTCTACCTGATCATCTGGGCGACGCTGCTGACCGCCAGCGGCCTCGTCCGCGACGACGGCCATGTCCGGGCCGATCTGATCGTGGCGCGACTCTCCGACGCGAACCAGCGGCGCGTCGAGATCTTCAACTGTGCGGTCGCCGTGGCGTTCTGCGCGGGCCTTGCCTGGTTCGGCTATCTCGTCACGCGCGATGCCTACGAGCTCGGCGAGCGCAGCATGACGTCGTTGAGCTTTCCCATGTGGCTCTACTATGCCGCGCTGCCGACCACGGCGGCGCTGATGACCGCGCGCTACGTCATCCGGCTCGTCCAGTTCGTCTTCTGGTACGACCCGGCAAAGATGCGGCTCCATTCGAACCAGGACAGCTGACGCCATGCCGGTTCAATCCTTAGCCGTCGTCTTTTTTGTTTTCCTCGCCCTCGGCATGCCGATCTACCTGGCGCTCGGCACGACCGCGGCGAGCCTCTTCCTCGCCTCCGGCCAACCGCTCATGGCTGTCGCCCAGAAGATGCTGGACGAGCTCAATTCGCCCCTGCTCCTCGCCGTACCCTTCTTCGTCATGGCGGCCGCCTTCATGCAGCGTGGCGGCATTGCCCAGGCGCTGGTGAACTTCGCTGCCGCCTGGCTCGGCACGGTCCGCGGCGGCCTCGGCGTCGTCACCGTCTTCGGCTGCGCCATGTTCGCTGCGATCTGCGGCTCGTCGGTCGCCACCGCGCTCGCGATGGGCACCATCCTTGTGCCGGCCATGGTGACGCGCGGCTATCCGCCGTCCTTCGCGGCCGGTACGGCGGCGGCGGCGGGCACGCTCGGCATCCTCATCCCGCCGAGCCTGCCGCTGATCCTGTTCGCGGTGCTCGCCGACGAGTCTGTGCCGCGCCTGTTCCTCGCCGGCATCATTCCCGGCCTCCTTCAGGCGACCCTGTTCATCGGCTGGGTGCTGCTCTACGGCCGGTTCAAGAACCTGCCGCCTGAGCCGGCAAAGAGCCTGCCGCAATTCGTCAGGGTCAATCTCACCGCGCTGCCGGCCCTGTCGCTGCCGGCCTGCATCGCAATCGGCATCTATGGCGGCTACACCACGGCGACCGAAGCCAGCGTCCTCGCCGCGGCCATCGCGCTGGTCGTGGCGCTGGTCTTCTATCGCGGCTTCCACTGGACCGAGACGCTGTCGGTCATGGGCGATTCCATCCGCAGCGCCGGCACCATCATGATCATCATCGCGACGGCGCTGGCCTTCGGCCACTGGATCACCGAGTCGGGCGTCGCTGCGGCCCTCGTGCGCTTCATCGTCGACCTCGGCGTCAGCTCCTGGCAGTTCCTGCTGTTCGTCAATGTCGTCCTGCTGATCATGGGCATGTTCCTGGAGGTGGCCTCGATCATGCTGATCACCATGCCGATCCTGATCCCGCTCCTGAAGCCGCTTGGCATCGACCCGATCCACTTCGCCATCATGGTCACGATCAACATGGAGCTGGCCTTGATCACCGCGCCGGTGGGGCTCAATCTTTTCGTCATGGCATCGGTCACCAAGCGGCCGCTGAGCGAGGTGATCCGCGGGGTCAATCCCTATCTCGCGCTCATGCTGCTGCTGCTCGCCATGGTCACGTTCCTGCCGGAGATATCGTTGTGGCTGCCCAGGAAGGTCTACGGTTGATCAGAAGCGAGCCGGTCGGCGACGATCGAGCCGGGATCGGCGCGATCAAGTCGGCCAAGCGCGTCCTGGAGGTGCTCGAGCTCTTTGCCGAGCGCCGCGAGGCACTTGGCGTCGGCGACGTGGTCGAGGCGCTGGGCTATCCGCAGTCCAGCACCTCGACCCTGCTGCGCAGCCTGGTGCAGCTCCACTATCTTCACTACGACCCGGCCACCCGCAAGTTCCTGCCGACCATGCGGGTGGCGTTGCTCGGCAGCTGGATCCACGACCGGCTGTTCACCAGCACCAGCCTGAACGCGCTGATGGAAGGGCTGCACAAGGCAACCGGCTATACGGTCCTGCTCGGCATGCAGAACGACATCTATGTCCAGTACATTCACCTCATCTCCGGCACGCTCGGCGAATGGTACATCAAGCCGGGCTCGCTCAGGCCCCTGTGCCGTGCCGCGGTCGGCAAGATCCTGCTGGCGCGCAAGCCGGATGTCGAAGTGCTCGGCCTGCTCCGCCGCATCAATGCCGAGGAGACCAATGCGGAGAGCCGCATCCGTCCGAACGACCTGTTCGAGGACCTGAACCGGATCCGCCGCGACGGCTATGCCTGGACGGAGGGCGCGGTAATCCCGACCAACGGCGTGGTGGCGATCGAACTGCCGACGCCGCCGTCGCAGCCGCCCATGGCGATCGGCATCGGGGCGGCCAACAGCCGCGTGCGCGCCGAACGGGACCGGCTCCTCTCCCTGCTGCGCGAGGCCGTGCATCCCTATGTCCAGTCCCGTCCCGCACCGTCCCTCTGACGATATCGGCCGGACGCTCCGGACGGTCGGCGTCACCGTCGCGATCCAGGCCATTCACTCGCTGGCGGTGCTGGCCATTCCCGTCATGCTGCCGGGCGCCGCATCGGCCATCGGCGTGGAAGCCCGTTTCGCCGGCCTGTTCACGGCGGTCGTCTATGGCACGTCGATCATCGCCATGCTGGTCCTGGCGAGTTCGATCAACCGCATCGGGCCGATGACGCTCTGCGTCTTCGCCACCGTCTCGGCCGCCGCCGGCCTCGCGCTGTTCGCGGGCGGCAGCCTGGCTTTTCTCGTCGCCGCAGCCGTCCTGCTCGGCCTCGCCTACGGCCCGATCACGCCGACCACAGCCGGCATTCTCGCAGGCCGCGTGCCGCAGCGCTGGTTCGGCCTCGTCTTTTCGCTGAAGCAGACCGGCGTGCCCATCGGATTTGCCGCCACCGGCCTTCTGGTGCCGCTGCTGGCCGGACTCTGGGGCTGGCAGCGCGCCAGCCTGGTCCTGGCCGGAGCGCTGATGATCGCCGCCGCCCTGATGCTCGCCCTGAGGCGGGCCTATGACGGCCGGCGCGCCGAGATCGCAACCGACACGTCCGGCCGCCTCGCGCCGCTCTTCCTCGTCCTGCGGCATCGGCAGTTGCGCGCCCTGGCGGTCGGCTCCGCCATGCTGCTGATCCCGCAGGCCTGCCTCGGCAGTTTCCTCGTCGCCTTCCTGATGGAGAAGGCCGCGCTGACCGCCATTGCCGCAGGCGGCATGCTCTCTGCCGCGCAGCTCGCCGGCATGATCTGCCGCGTGGTGTTCGGCGCACTGGCCGACCGGATGAAAGAACGGTTCACGCTGCTGGCCGGCCTCGGCGCTCTCTCGGCCTGCGGCACGGCGGCCACCGCAGCCGCGGAGGCGGGCTGGCCGCTCGCCGCCGTCACGCTGGCCTGCATCATCTATGGCGCCGGCGCGGTCGGCTGGAACGGTGTCGTGCTCGCCGAATTCGCCCGCTGGTCGCCCAAGGGCCAGGCTGCGGCGGTTTCGGCCGGCGCGACGGCGATCACCTATGCCGGAGCGGTGCTCGGGCCTGCCCTGTTCGGCCTCGCCGCCGGCACGATCGGCTACCGGATGAGCTTCCTGACGGTGGCGACGGTTGCCGGCCTCGCCGGCGGCTGGTTCGCGGCGGAAGGCCT
Source organism: Phreatobacter sp. AB_2022a (assembly GCF_026847585.1). Taxonomy (NCBI): domain Bacteria; kingdom Pseudomonadati; phylum Pseudomonadota; class Alphaproteobacteria; order Hyphomicrobiales; family Phreatobacteraceae; genus Phreatobacter; species Phreatobacter sp. AB_2022a. The sequence goes on along the minus strand of NZ_JAPSET010000039.1, from coordinate 40,052 downwards.
GCGGATGCGGCGGCATGGCCTGCCGGATGCCGGCGCGGCCGAACCGCCAAGGACCGTGAACGCGGCCGAGCGCGACAGCCCGGCCTGAGACCTGCCCGCAACCGGGCGCCAGCCTTGCCGCAGCCGTGTGGCCGGTGCTGCCCCAGACTGAACGACCTGGGCGGTTGACACCGCCGGGCCTTTGAGGAACTATTTAGTTCCGGAACTAAATGGTACCATAAATGACCAACGCCCAGCTCGATCTCGCCTTCGCCGCCCTCGCCGACGCGACCCGCCGCGCCATCCTGGCCCGCCTGCTCGACGGCGAAGCTTCGGTCGCCGAGCTCGCCGCTCCCTTCGCCCTGACACCGCGCGCGATCAGCAAGCATGTCGGCGTGCTTGAAGCGGCCGGACTGGTGGCACGCAGCCGCGATGCCCAGCGCCGGCCGAGCCGCCTCAGGGCAGAGCCGCTCGCCGGCATCGACCGCTGGCTCGACCCCTATCGGGCTCTTTGGAACGCACGTTTCGACCGGCTCGAACGCCGGCTCGCCGAACAGTAAGGGAGTTCATCCATGGCCGTCTCGCCTGCGCTCGACATCACCATCTCGCGCTTCTTCGCGGCATCGCCGGAGCGGGTCTTCGCGCAGTGGCTCGACGCCGACGCGCTGATCGACTGGTTCGCCCCCGACACCTATATCGGCCTGTCCGCCGAGGCCGACCCGCGCGTCGGCGGCCGCTGGCGGGTCGACTATCGTTCCGAGACCGGCCACCGCTTCAGCGAGCACGGCGAATTCCTGGACATCGTGCCGGCGCAGCGCCTGGTATTGAGCCTTTTCCAGACATTCGACAGCGTGGCGCGGGAGACCACCGTGATCGTGACCTTCGAGCCGCGCGACGGTGGCACGCTCATGCACTTCCGCCAGACCGGCCTCGACGATCCGGCCTGGCGCGACGGCGTCGCCGAGGGCTGGGTCGGCTGTCTCGACAAGCTCGGCATGCGGCTGGCCGCTGAGGCGGCGCAGAGGCGCGGCGAAGCGGAGATCCGGTCACTGTTCGACGCGTGGTTCGACGCATCCGCGCGCAAGGACCTCGATGCGGCCATGGCCCCGGTGGCCGAGACCGTCGTGGCCTATGAGCATTCGCCGCCGCTCGCGGTGCGCGGTCCCGCCGCGCTGCGCGAGGAATGCCGCCGCGGCTTCGCCCTGGCCGGGCCGGAATTTCGCTGGGACATTCCCGACCTGCAGGTCATCGTGCGCGGCGACATCGCCGTCACGTGGGGCCTCAATCGCATGACCGATCTTGCCGACGGCGGGGTCAAGAGCCGGATGTGGTCGCGCGGCACCCGCGTGTTCCAGCGCATCGGCGGCTGCTGGCGGATGATCCACCAGCACGTCTCCTTTCCGGCCGATCCGGAGACTGGCGCGGTCCGGATCGATCTCGCACCGTGACGGCCGGCACCGGTCCGGAGGCGCGTCTCAGGCGAGCGCCACCGCCGCGTGGCTATGCCTGTCGACCAGGACCTTGCGCAGCTTTTCCAGCGCCCGGTTCTCGATCTGCCGCACCCTTTCCTTGGAAATGCCGAAGCGATCGCCGAGGCTTTCGAGGGTTGCGCCGTCGTCGTTCAGCCGGCGCTCGCTGAGGATCTTCAGCTCGCGCTCGGACAGGATGCCGAGCGCGGCCCTGAGCCAGCGCGCCCGCCGCTCGCCGTCGATGGCCTCGCCCACCTGCTCGTCCGGCAGCGGCGCGCGGTCGACCAGGAAGTCCATGCGCTCCGCGCCCGGCTCGTTGTCGCTGTCGTGGCTCGCCGCGTTGAGCGACATTTCCGGATTCGACAGGCGTGCGTCCATCAGCGCCACATCCGCCTCCGAGACGCCGACCGCAACGGCGATCTCGCGGTGCATCGCCGTGCGCGCGGTGGTGGCATCCATGGTCTGCGACAGCCGGGCCCGCAGCCGGCGCAGATTGAAGAACAGCGCCTTCTGGTTGGACGAGGTGCCGCCGCGCACGATCGACCAGTTGCGCAGCACATAGTCCTGCAGCGCGGCCCGGACCCACCAGGTCGCATAGGTGGAGAAACGCACGTCGCGTTCGGGCTCGAAGCGCGAGGCGGCTTCCAGGAGCCCGACATGTCCCTCCTGGATGAGATCGGCCATGGGCAGGCCGTAGTGCCGGAACCGGTGCGCGAGGGCGATGGCGAGGCGCATATGGGCCTGGGTCAGGCGGTGCAGCGCGACCTCGTCGCGGTCCTCCTTCCAGCGCAGCGCGAGCTGGTGCTCTTCCTCGCGCTGCAGGAACGGCGCATCCCGTGCAGCCCTGATCAGCCCGCGCCGAAGCCGCGACCCCTGGTCCATGACGTCCTCCCCCTGGCAGCGCCGCGGCGGGTTTGCCCGCTCTCCGGCTGCCTAGGAGAAATGCGTATGCGATCTCGGCCGGAATCTCCAGGCTGGTGAAGGGGTTACCGGATTATTGCGACATTCTGCCGCATTCGCGGCAGACGACCAAGCGAGGCTCCGGACACGCAAAAGCCCGGCGCGCGGGCCGGGCTTTCGCTGTGTCGGATCCGTACCTGCAGCCGGGACGGCGTCGGGTCAGGCGGCCTCGACCTCGGCCTCGTCGGCATCGTCGAGATCCTCGGCCTTGGCCGCGCCACGGCGCGGGCCCTTGGCGAGCTGGGCCTCGATCTGCTTGATCGCCTCGGCCTCGCCGATGCGCTCGACGGCGGCGAGCTCGCGGGCCATGCGGTCCAGGGCCTGCTCGTAGAGCTGGCGCTCGGAATAGGACTGCTCGGGCTGTGTGTCGGAGCGATAGAGGTCGCGCACGACTTCGGAAATGGCGATCAGGTCGCCGGAATTGATCTTCGCTTCGTATTCCTGAGCGCGGCGGGACCACATGGTGCGCTTGATCCGGGCCCGACCCTTGAGCACATCGAGCGCCTTGGCCATCACGTCGGCGTCGGCGAGCTTGCGCATGCCGACCTGCGCGATCTTGGCGGTCGGGACACGCAACGTCATCTTGTCCTTCTCGAAGGTGATGACGAACAGCTCGAGCTTGAAGCCGGCAATATCCTGTTCCTCGATGGACACGATCTGCCCGACCCCGTGGGACGGATAGACGATATACTCATTCGTCTTGAAGCCCTGACGGGTCTGCGCGTTCTTCTTTGTGGTCATTCTGCGCCTTACTCCTCGCCGGCCACGTGGGGCCGCTGGTGACGCCGGACCGACGGCGGACCACCGCCGGCAGCCGGTCCACACGGCCCGACGGGCCGGTGGTGGTTCGCGCCAAAAGCCCTGCGCAATCCCCAGGAGGATCCGCCCCGGCTCTTGACCTTAGTCGACGACAAAAATAAGTCCCACGGCACGGTGAAAACCCGGGAAATGGGTTTCATCGCGTCGTTTCCTCGGAGTTTTCCGAAAAAAGGCGCCTCGCAAAAAGCGAGCGCACGGGCTTGACCGTTGTTTTGATCGACTGTGTCAGGACAATATCACAATTTTCGCCGAAATCAAAGGCTTAAGCGCCGGCCCCCTGGCAGGGCCGGTAACATGACCGTTGATTCGTCCACCGCGACGGCGGCGCGAATGGGTCAGTCGCCCTGTCCCGGTTCGGGCGACAACAGCGCTTCCTTGCCGGGTTTTCCGTCCCAATCCTTGGCATCCGCAGGCGACTCGCGCTTCTGCGTGATGTTCGGCCACTTGGCCGCGAAATCGGCATTGATGCCGAGCCATTTTTCGAGGCCGGCTTCGGTATCCGGCTTGATCGCCTCGGCCGGGCATTCCGGCTCGCAGACGCCGCAGTCGATGCACTCGTCCGGATGGATCACGAGAAAATTTTCGCCTTCGTAGAAGCAGTCGACGGGACAGACTTCCACGCAGTCCATGTATTTGCACTTGATGCAATTCTCGGTGACCACATAGGTCATGGACAGGCTCCGGCGTGTCGCGACAGGCGACCCTGGCGGATTACCAGATCAGAACGTTCGTATGCAAGCGAACCCGTGCCCGCGGGCATGGCAGTCTTGCCGTTTCCCCTGTCCCGCACGATCTATGGTCCGTCGCAACCCACGGGGAATTTTGATGAACTACGCCAAGACCGCCATGCTTCTGGCCGCCATGACCGCCCTGTTCATGGGCCTCGGCTTCCTGATCGGCGGCAGCACCGGCATGGTCATCGCACTCGTCGTCGCGGCCGCCATGAACTTCTGGAGCTATTGGGGCTCCGACCGCGCCGTGCTCAGCATGTATGGCGCGCAGGAGGTCGACCAGAACTCGGCGCCTGAGCTCTATGCCATGGTCCAGGGCCTGGCCGAGCGCGCCGGCCTGCCGATGCCGCGCGTCTACCTCATCCACGAAGACCAGCCGAACGCCTTCGCCACCGGCCGCAACCCGGAAAACGCCGCCGTCGCGGTCAATACCGGCCTGCTCAACCGGCTGACGCGCGAGGAAGTCGCCGGCGTCGTCGCGCACGAGCTCGCCCATATCAAGAACCGCGACACGCTGACCATGACGGTGACCGCAACCCTTGCCGGCGCGGTCTCGATGCTGGCCAATTTCGCCGCCTTCGCCGGCTCGTCGAACGACAACCGCCATCCAGTCGGCCTGATCGGCTCGATCGCCATGATGATCCTTGCGCCGCTCGCCGCCTCGATCGTGCAGATGGCCATTTCGCGCTCGCGCGAATATGAGGCGGACCGGCTGGGCGCGGAAATCTCCGGCAACCCGATGGCCCTCGCCTCGGCGCTCGCCCGGATCGCCGGCGCTCACGAGGAGGTCAACGTCACCGCCGAGCGCAATCCGCAGACCGCGCACATGTTCATCATCAACCCGCTCAGCGGCCAGCGGATGGACAACCTGTTCTCGACCCATCCGGACACCGGCAACCGTATCGCCGCGCTGCAGCAGCTCGCCGCCGCCTGGGGCCAGATGCAGAGCGCACCGCCGCAGCGAATGCCCTGGGGCGGCGGCCGGCGCGCCGGCCCCTGGGGCTGAGGCGGCAAGCCCTCTCGAAAGCGAAGCGGCCGGGATCCTGCAGGGATCCCGGCCGCGGCTTTTCCGACGGACCGCCGGCCGCCTTCAGGCCGCCCGGAGGTTCTGGACGAATTCGGCCACCTCGGCCTTCAGCTCCGCCGCCTTCTCGGTGAGGTTGGACGACAGGCTCATCAACTGGGTCGAGGCCGCGCCGGTCATTTCGGCGGCCCGGCCGACGCCGTTGATGTTGCCGGTCACCGCTTCCGTGCCCTGCGCGGCGCGCTGGGTGTTGGAGGCGATCTCCTGGGTTGCCGCGCCCTGTTCCTCGACCGAACCGGCAACGCTGGTCGAGATCGACCGGATCGAGGCGATCGTACCGACGATCCGCTCGATCGAGCCGACGGTGCGCTGCGTCGCCTGCTGGATCTCGGTGATCTTGGCGCTGATCTCGTTGGTCGCCCGGCCGGTCTGCGCGGCGAGCTGCTTGACCTCGCTCGCCACCACCGCGAAGCCCTTGCCGGCTTCGCCGGCGCGCGCGGCCTCGATCGTCGCGTTCAGCGCGAGCAGGTTCGTCTGGCCGGCGATCGTGTTGATCAGCTCGATCACCTGGCCGATCTTCTCGGCCGCCTCTGACAGGGCGCGGATGTCGTTCTCGGTCCGCGCGGCCTCGTCAGCCGCCGTATTGGCGATATCGGCGGACTGGTTGACCTTCGCCGCGATCTCCTGGACGGACGCCGCCATTTCCTCGGTCGACACCGCCACGGTCTGGACGTTGAGCGAGGCGCGCTCGGCCGCGCCGGAAACGGCGGTCGCCTGGCGCGAGGTCTCCTCGGCGGTCGCCGCGAGATTGCGGGCCGAATCCTCGAGCTCGCCCGACGACTGCGAGAAGCTCTCCGCAAGCGCGCCGAGCTTGGCCTGGAAGGCGTCGGCGATGGCGTTGCGCTCGCTCACCAGGCGCACGGCGGCGCGCTTTTCCGCCTCGGCCTGTTCCTCGCGCAGCCGCTCGGTCTCGGCGAGGCCGTCGCGGAACACCACAAGGGCGCGCGCCATGTCGCCGATCTCGTTCTGCGTCTTGGCATTGGGAATGGTGGTGTCGAGCCGGCCGCCGGCAACCGCCTGCATCGCGCCGGTCAGGCGGCCGAGCGGATTGGTCACGCCGAGAATGACGAAGGCCGCCGCGCCGAGCCCGAGCAGGAGGCCGATGCCGCCGAGAAGCAGGGTCTGAAAATGCGCGCTGTCATAGGTCGCGATGCTCTGGGCGTATTGCGCCTCGCTGCCCTTGGCATTGAATTCGAGCGACCTGTCGGTTGCCGCGATCAGTTCGTCGAACAGCTTGACCGCGCCGGCGACGAGGCCCGCCGCCTCTTCCTCGCGGCCGGCCCGCGCCGCCGAGACGATCCGGTCGGAATTGGCCTTGTATTGCGCCCAGCTAGCCTTGATCCGCTCATAGAGCGCCCGCTCCTCGGCATTGGCCAGCATGGCTTCGTAGCGGGTGAAGGCCGTCGCGATCTCGCTTGCCACCTGCTCGCGGAACTTCTCGAGCTCGGCGGTCTGGCCGCCGGCGCCGGCGCCGGCGAGCCGCAGTTCGGCGACGCGGGTGCGAGCGAACAGATATTTGATCACGCCGAGGGTGCGCACGCTCGGCAGCCAGTTGGTCGCCATTTCCTTGACGTCGTCATTGACCGCGGCGAGCCGCGAGGTCGCCGACCAGCCTTGGATCCCCGATACGCCGATCAACAGGAGAAGGGTGGCGATCAACACCGCTTTGACTGGGATTCTCATTCTGGGAAAACATCCTGTTGATTGCCGGGGATCGGCATGGCTTTGGATTTAGATATTTCCCGTAAAAGCATGGTTAAATTTGCCTGAGCACAACCTACGGGTTTGTCCTGGTTTTGTGGCGAGGCGAGGCCGCCGGACGCTGCCGTCCGGCGCGGCCCCTTGCGGCGCTCCGAGCCGCCGCCTAAACCGCCGCGATGACCAAACGCACCTTCCGACCGGCAGGCCGCCGGCCAAGCCCGAAGCAGGCGCCCGTGCCGGGCCTTGCCGCGCGCCGGCGCGCCTGCGAACTGGTCGAGGCCGTGCTGCTGCGGCGTCGGCCGCTCGACGAGGTGCTGGACGAGCCGACCGAGCTCGATGCCGCCGACCGCGCCCTGGTGCGCAAGATCGCCGCGACCACGCTGCGCCGGCTCGGCACGATCGACCGGCTGCTCGACAGCCGGCTCGCCAAGGGTCTGCCGGACGGCCTGCCGCGGCTGCGGACCGTGCTGCGCACCGGCGCGTGCCAGGTGCTGTTCCTTGATCTTGCGGACTATGCCGCCGTCGACATCGCCGTGCGCCTCGTCGAAGCCGACCGCAAGGCCCGCGGCTTTGCCGGCCTGACCAATGCCGTGCTGCGCGGCCTTGCCCGCGACCGGACGCTGATCCTCGGCCAGATCGACCCGCTCGATGACCTGCCCGCCTGGCTGCGCCAGCGCTGGATCGCCGCCTATGGCGAGGCCGAGACGCGTGCGATCGCGGCCATCCAGGCGGTCGAGCCACCCCTCGACCTGACCGTCAAGGCGGATGCCGAGGGCTGGGCCCGCCGGCTCGGCGGCACGACGACGCCGACCGGCTCCGTACGCCTCGTCGATGCCGGCCAGGTGACGGCCCTCGATGGTTTCAGCGAGGGCGCATGGTGGGTCCAGGATGCCGCCGCCGCGCTGCCGGCCCGTCTGCTCGGCGACGTTGCCGGCCGCCGCGTCGCCGACCTCTGCGCCGCCCCCGGCGGCAAGACCGCGCAGCTCGCGGCGGCCGGAGCCGCGGTCACCGCGGTCGACCGCTCGGCGCGGCGGCTCGAGCGGCTCGCGGCCAATATGGACCGGCTCGGCCTTGCGGTGGCCGTCGAGGCGACCGATGCCTTGACCCTCGCCGGTACGTTCGACGCGGTGCTGCTCGATGCCCCCTGCAGCGCCACCGGCACGGTGCGCGGCCATCCGGACGTCATGCACCTCAAGTCGACGGCCGATGTCGAAGGCCTCGCCCGCATGCAGGCGAGGCTGCTCGACCGGCTCGGCGACCTGCTCGTGCCGGGCGGCAGGGCGGTCTATTGCACCTGCTCGCTGGAACCGGAGGAAGGCGAACGGCAGATTGCCGGCCTCCTCGGCCGCGACGCCCGGATGGCGGTCGATCCGATCCGGCCCGACGAGTTCGCCGGCCTTGCCCCCTTCGTCACCCCCGACGGCTTCCTGCGCACCCTGCCCTCGGCCTGGAGCCATGCCGAGCCGGCGCGCGCCGGGCTCGATGGCTTTTTCGCCGCGCGGCTGATCCGGCGGCCGGACTGACCGCCGGGTGCTTGCCACGGCCCCTCTCGCAGTGCAGGGAATGTTCCGTTATGGTGCCGCCCGCTTCGTCCCCAAGAGGCCCTGCATTGACCGCTTTCCCGTCCCGCCGAACCGCTCTCGTCCTTGCCGTTTCGGGCGCGCTGGCGCTCGGCGCCTGCGGCCGCCGCGGCAATCTCGAACTGCCGGGGCCGACGCCGTCGACGATCGGCGGGCCGACGCCGCCGAATCTGCCGCCGCGCGCCGACGCCTCGATCGATCCCGCCAATCCGGCTGCACGCCAGCCGGGCGGCGCTGCGCCTGCGGGCGCCCCCCGCCGCGACTATGACCCCTATCGCCCGATCGGCCAGCGGCCGATACTGCCCTCGGGCCAGTTCGTTCTCGACCCGCTCTTGTAAGCCATGCACCACTTCGCCTACCGGGCCGGCGTCATGCACGCCGAGGATGTCGCGCTCGACCGGATCGCCGGCGAGGTGGGCACGCCGTTCTATTGCTATGCGACCGCGACGCTGGAGCGGCACTACCGGGTGTTCTCCGAGGCCTTTGCCGGGCTCGACACGCTCGTCTGCTATGCGATGAAGGCCAATTCCAACCAGGCGGTGATCAAGACCCTGGCCCGCCTCGGCGCCGGCATGGACGTGGTCTCGGGTGGCGAGCTGAAGCGCGCCCTGGCGGCCGGCGTGCCGGGCGAGCGCATCATGTTCTCGGGGGTCGGCAAGACGCGCGAGGAGCACCGGGCGGCGCTCGAGGCCAACGTCTTCTGCATCAATGTCGAGAGCGAGCCGGAAGTGCTGCAGCTCTCGGAGGTGGCGACCGCGCTCGGCGCGACCGCCCATATCTCGTTCCGCGTCAATCCCGACGTCGATGCCCGCACCCACGCCAAGATCTCGACGGGCAAGAGCGACAACAAGTTCGGCATTCCGATCTCGACCGCGCGCGAGGTCTATGCCCGCACCGCCAGGCTGCCCGGCATTCACATTGCCGGCATCGACATGCATATCGGCTCGCAGATCACCGAGCTCGCGCCCTTCGACGATGCCTTCGCCCTGCTCACCGATTTCGTCGGCCAGCTGCGCGCCGACGGGCATCGCATCGACCATGTCGACGTCGGCGGCGGCCTCGGCATCCCCTACAAGGACGACAACGAGCCGCCGCCCGACCCGGCCCGCTATGCCGAGGTGGTCAAGCGCCACACGGCGGGCCTCGGCGCCAAGGTGATCTTCGAGCCGGGCCGGATGATCGTCGGCAATGCCGGCGTGCTGGTCACCCGCGTCATCTATGTGAAGCAGGGCGAGAACCGCACCTTCGTCGTGGTGGACGCGGCGATGAACGACCTGATCCGGCCGACGCTGTATGATGCCTATCACGAGATCAAGCCGGTGCGGGAGGCCGCCGCCGGCGCGCCGCGCGCCAAGGTCGACGTGGTCGGTCCGGTCTGCGAGAGCGGCGACTTCCTGGCGCTCGACCGCAAGCTGACCGCGGTGAAGCCGGGCGATCTCCTGGCGGTGATGTCGGCCGGCGCCTACGGCGCCGTGCAGTCCGGCACCTACAATACCCGCGCCCTGTCGCCCGAAGTGCTGGTCGCCGGCGCCGACTGGGCCGTCATCAGGCCGCGCGTCTCGGTCGAGGAGATCATCGCGCTCGACCGCCTGCCCGGCTGGCTGTGAGCCGGGACTGTCGGTAGGACATTGCCAAACGGCGGATTGACCTCGCGCCCCAAAAAGGCGTTGAACGAGGCGTTTCGCAGTTGCGAGGTGCCGCCATGCTACCGACCCGCCTGATCGAGGGCTACGCCGCCTTCCTGGACGGCCGTTTCCCGCGCGAGTCCGAAAGGTACGAGAAGCTCGCCAAGGAAGGCCAGCATCCGCAGACCATGGTGATCGGCTGTTGCGACAGCCGCGTCTCGCCCGAGGTCATCTTCGACGTCGGCCCGGGCGAACTCTTCGTGGTCCGCAACGTCGCCAATCTGGTGCCGCCCTACGCGCCCGACGAGAACTATCACGGCACCTCGGCCGCGCTCGAATTCGCGGTGATGGCGCTGCGCGTCACCGACATCGTCGTCCTCGGCCACGGCCGCTGCGGCGGCATCCGCGCCGCCGTCGCCGAAGATGCCGAGCCGCTGTCGCCGGGTGATTTCATCGGCAAGTGGATGGGCATGATCGCTCCGGCCATCACCGAGGCCGGCCCGCGCGGCAGCCTCTCCATGGACGATTATCTGAGGAAGCTCGAACACGCCTCGGTCGCGACCTCCCTGAAGAACCTGCGCACCTTCCCCTGCGTCCGGATCCTGGAGGAACGCGGCAAGCTGAAGCTGCACGGCGCCTTCTTCGGCGTCGCCACCGGCGTGCTCAGCGTGCTGGACGAGGCAACCGGCCTGTTCTCGCCTGCGCTCGACCGGCCGGGCAAAGTGTTCAGTTGCGAGAACGTCGCCTGAGCGGCTCGTCGCGGCGCCTTGCCCGCGGCTATCGTCATTCCAGGAGGCCGCGCAGAACGTGCGTTTCGGCGGGAGGGGGAGCAGCTTGTCGCTGCAAGTCCCGCTCGCCAGGAGGACCTCCGTGCACGGCGCACGTCCGTGCGGAGCCGATCAGCGCGAACGAGACCCAAAACGGCGGGCCCACGGCCCGCCGTTCGGTTATGTCCGGGAGCGAGCCCGGGGCTCAGGCCGCGGCCCTGGCCTTCGGCTGGATCAGCTTGCGGTTGGCCAGCACCTCGGCGATCTGCACCGCGTTCAGCGCCGCGCCCTTGCGCAGATTGTCCGAGACGCACCAGAAGGCGAGGCCGTTCTCGACGGTCGCGTCCTCGCGGATGCGCGAAATATAGGTCGCGTCCTCGCCGGCCGCCTCGATCGGGGTCGTGTAGCCGCCGGCCTCGCGCTTGTCGTCGACGAGGATGCCCGGAGCCGCGCGCAGGATCTCGCGCGCTTCGTCGGCCGTCACCGGCTGCTCGCATTCGATGTTGACGGCTTCCGAATGGCCGATGAAGACCGGCACGCGCACGCAGGTCGCGGTCAGCTTGATCTTGGGGTCGAGGATCTTCTTGGTCTCGACCGTCATCTTCCACTCTTCCTTGGTGAACCCGTCCTCCATGAAGACGTCGATATGCGGGATCACGTTGAAGGCGATGCGCTTCGAGAACTTCTGAACCTCGGGCTCCTTCAGGGAGTAGAGCCCCTTGGTCTGACGATCGAGCTCGTCCATGCCTTCCTTGCCGGCGCCCGACACCGACTGATACGTCGAGACGACCACGCGCTTGATGCCGAAGCGGTCGTGGAGCGGCTTCAGCGCCACCACGAGCTGGGCGGTCGAGCAGTTCGGATTGGCGATGATGTTGCGCTTGGTGAAGCCGGCGACGGCATCGGCATTCACTTCCGGAACGACCAGCGGCACGTCGGAATCGTAGCGGAACGCCGAGGAATTATCGATGACGACGCAGCCCTGCGCGCCGATCTTGGGCGACCATTCCTTCGACACCGAGCCGCCGGCCGACATCAGGCAGATATCCGTGTCGGAGAAGTCGTAGTTCTCCAGCGCCCTGACCTTCAGCGTCTTGTCGCCGAAGGACACTTCCTGGCCGACCGAGCGGCGCGAGGCGAGCGGCACGACCTCGGAGACCGGGAAACCGCGCTCCTCGAGGATGGCGAGCATTTCGCGGCCCACATTGCCCGTGGCACCGACGACGGCGACCTTGTAACCCATGATTTAAGCCCTTGAGTTTGAACTCTCCCCCAGGACCGGAACCCAGTTTTGCCTCGGGGTTCCGTTACGCCCATCTCCCCCGTCGGGGGAGCACCCGGAAGCGAGGACTAAGCGTCAGCCTGCCGTGCCGCTTTTGGCGGCCGGCGTGGTTTTCGTGCGTTTCGTCGTTGCAGCGAAAGCCATTGGCGATAAGGGGTCCTCGGCGGAAGCGCCGTAAGGCACGTCTCAAACATCAGGCGCGGTAAAAAGTCAATGCGAATGACGCGGCAAGGACTCAAAGCGGCGATAAGGCCCGCCGGCAGGCGCGAAATCGCACGAATGCCGCGGCCACGCCAAAGAGCCCCATGCCCCGCCGCATATTCGCCGGAAAACCCGTGTCATCACAGCGCCCCGGCCATAGCCCGCGCGACAAATCCGGGTTAGTGCCTAGTCCCTCGATGCCGCGCGCCGGGATCGTGCATGTTGATGGGTGATCAGATGGTCCAGACGCTGTCCCGACGCAACCTCCTGAGCCTTGCAGCCGCGGCCGGCATGGCGCCGGTTCTCGCCGCCGAGGCGCGCGCGGCCGCCACCGAGCTGAAATTCGGCCCGGCGCGGCCGTTCAGCTACGACGCCCTGAAGGCCATGGCGCGCGAGCGCGCGGCAAAGCCCTATGTCGCCCCGCCCCGGCCGAACCAGGAGATCGTCGCGCAGATCGACTACGACAATCACGGCAAGCTGCGCTTCAACAAGGACGTCGCGCTGTTCGGCACCGGGCCCGGCGCCTATCCGGTCACCTTCCAGCATGTCGGCCGCTATTTCCCGAAGACCGTGCGCATGTATTCGCTCGCCAACGGCCAGGCCCGCGAAGTGCTCTACGACCCGAACTATTTCACCATCGGACCGGAGCATCCCGCCGCCCGGCTCGCGCCGGAGCCGTCGGCCTTCGCCGGCCTCTGGCTGCAGGAAGCCCGCTCGCGCGACTGGAAGGCGGAGGAGCCCTGGGCGACCTGGCTCGGCGCCTCCTATTTCCGCGCCGTCGGCGAGCTCGGCCAGGTCGGCCTCTCCGCCCGCGGCATCGCGCTCGCCCCGGGCCAGGGCCCGGGACCCGAGGAATTCCCCGACTTCGTCGCCTTCTGGATCGAGGCCGCGGCCAACGAGGGCGACCCGGTCACCCTGTATGCCCTGCTCGACAGCCCTTCGCTCTCGGGGGCCTACCGGTTCCTGTGCCGGCGGACCAGCGGGGTCATCATGGATATCGACGCGTCGCTGAACTTCCGCGCCCGGGTCGGCCATCTCGGGGTTGCGCCGCTCACCTCCATGTACTGGTATTCGGAGACGACCACCTCGCGCGGCATCGACTGGCGGCCGGAGGTGCATGACAGCGACGGCCTGGCGATCTGGACCGGCACCGGGGAACGGATCTGGCGACCACTCAACAATCCGCCGCGGATCATGACGTCGAGCTTCGTCGACCGCGCGCCGCGCGGCTTCGGCCTGCTGCAGCGCGACCGCGAGTTCCTGCACTATCTCGACGGCGTCAAATACGAAAAGCGGCCGTCGGCCTGGGTCGAGCCGCTGGGCGATTGGGGCCGCGGCGCCGTGCAGATCGTGGAAATGCCGACAGACGACGAGATCCACGACAATATCGTCGCCATGTGGGTGCCCGAAGAGGCTGCCGAAGCCGGCGCCTCGCGCGACTACCGCTACCGGCTGTCCTGGCTGGCCGACGAACCGACGCCGACCCCGCTCGCCCGCGTGATGGCCACGCGCCTCGGCCGCGGCGGCCAGCCCGGCCAGCCGCGCCCGATCGGCGTGCAGAAGTTCCTCATCGAGTTCAAGGGCGGCCCGCTGGTCAACCTGCCGCGCGGCGCCCTGCCTGAACCCGTGCTCTGGGCCTCGCGCGGCAGCTTCGGCTCCTACCGGCACATCGAGGCCGTGCCGAACGACGTGCCCGGCCATTGGCGCGTCCAGTTCGACCTGCAGGTGCGGGACACCGAGCCGGTCGAAATGCGCTGCTATCTGAAGGTCGGCGACCAGGTCGCCTCGGAGACCTGGCTCTACCAGTATCTGCCGCCGGGCTGATTCTCCGGATCCCCGGCCGGGTGGCATGCGGCGGCCAAGGCTAGGCTGGAGGCGTCGGACGTCCTATCGTCCGCCCGACTCTATCCGCCATCCGTTCGAAGAGGATCGAAACGATGAAGACCCGCGCCGCCGTCGCCTGGGAAGCCGGCAAGCCCCTGTCCGTCGAGACGATCGAGATTGCCGGGCCGAAACCCGGCGAGGTGCTGGTCGAGGTGATGGCGACCGGCGTCTGCCATACCGACGCCTACACGCTGTCGGGCCTCGATTCGGAAGGCCGCTTCCCGGCCATTCTCGGCCACGAAGGGGCGGGCATCGTGCGCGAGGTGGGCGCCGGCGTCACCACGCTGAAGCCCGGAGACCACGTCATTCCGCTCTACACGCCGGAATGCCGGCAGTGCAAAACCTGCCTGTCGCAGCGCTCGAACCTGTGCACCGCGATCCGCGCCACCCAGGGCCGCGGCCTGATGCCGGACGAGACCACCCGCTTCACCTGCGACGGCGGCGAGGTGTTCCACTATATGGGTTGCTCGACTTTCGCCAATTTCACCGTGCTGCCGGAGATCGCGCTCGCCAAGGTGCGCGAGGACGCCCCCTTCGACAAGATCTGCTATATCGGCTGCGGCGTCACCACCGGCATCGGCGCGGTGATCTACACGGCCAAGGTCTGGCCAGGCGCCAATGTCGTGGTGTTCGGGCTCGGCGGCATCGGCCTCAACGTGATCCAGGCGGCGCGCATGGTCGGGGCCGACCGGATCATCGGCGTCGATCTCAACCCGAGCAAGCGCGCCATCGCCGAAAAGTTCGGCATGACCCATTTCGTCAATCCCGACGAGGTCGGCCGCGACAAGGTGGTCGAGGCGATCGTCGACCTGACCAAGGGCGGCGCCGACTTCTCGTTCGAATGTATCGGCAATGTCCATACCATGCGCCAGGCGCTGGAATGCTGCCATCGCGGCTGGGGCGAGAGCATCATCATCGGCGTCGCCCCGTCAGGCACGGAGATTTCCACCCGGCCCTTCCAGCTCGTCACCGGGCGGGTCTGGAAGGGCTCGGCCTTCGGCGGCGCGCGCGGCCGCACCGACGTGCCGAAAATCGTCGACTGGTACATGGAGGGCAAGATCGATATCGACAGCCTGATCACCCACACCATGCCGCTCGACGAGATCAACACCGCCTTCGACCTGATGCACGAGGGCAAATCGATCCGCTCGGTGGTCGTCTACTGACGGCGGCCGGCCTGGCCGGGTTCCGGCGCAGCGCCCCGCCTCGCGATCAGGTCGTCTCGCCGAAATCGAGATGGACCGGCAGCACGATGTCCCGCTCACGGAACTGATGCTCGGCGAACCTGTCGAGCAGGGCCTGTCCGGCGCGCTCGCCCAGCGCATAGGCGGGCGACATCACGGTCGTGATCAGCGGCCGCGCATAGCGCCGGGACTCGAAACCGTTGAACCCGGCAATGCGGACCTGATCGGGAACGGCGACGCCCCGCGCCTGAAGCAACAACATGGCGCCGATCGCCAGGCGGTCGTTGGCGCCGAAAATCGCCGCCGGCAGGGGCTGGCGGTCGAGATAGGCGGCAACGCTCGCCTGGACGCTGTCGAAATCTTCCGTCGCCGTGCGGATTGTGTCGACCGTCGCCTCGGGCGCGAGCCGTGCCGTCGCCTGGCAGAAGGCGGAGACCCGCGCCTCGATCGCCGCCCATTCGGTTTCCGGCCTGATCACCAGGTAGCGCGGAGGCCGGCGGGCGGCGAAATGATCGGCGAGAACCCGCGCGCCGCCGTCATCGTCCTGGCGCACCACGCAGATGTCCGGCGCCTCGGGCGCGCCGGTCTCCTGGATCAGCACCACCGGCTGGTCGAGCTTGATCAGGGTTTCGACGATCTCGCGCCGCCGGGCCGGCGGGCCGGACATGATCACGCAGAAACCGTCGACGGCGAAGTTCTGCACCACCATCGACTTGCTGAACTGGCGCGGCGGTATGCCCTGCACCATGAGGGTATGATTGTTGCGGCTGAGCACATTGCTCAGGCCCGCCACCACCTGCGCATTGAAGTGGTCGGAGAGGAAGCTGCGGGTCTCGTCGACGATGGCGATGCCGACCGAGCGCCGGTACGCGGTGCGCAAGCCCCGCGCGCTCTCCTGGACGCGATAGTTGAGCCGCGCGATCTCCTTCTCGACGAGCTTGCGTGTCGCCTCGCTGACGAACTGGTGCCGGCCGTTGATGACGTTCGACACCGTCATGGGCGAGACATTGGCGGCGGCCGCGACGTCCTTGACGGTGACGCGCCGGCGCCGGGGATCCCGATCCGCCGGCGTCATGACCGCCCCGCCGCCAAGTCGATCCGCTCGCCCGTCATGGCCACTGCGTTCTCCCGATCTTCGGCACGCCGCCGGTCCACGCCCCCGGAGGCCAGCGCCGCCGCGCACGTCGCATCTCTCCATGCCGGATCGGGCGCTCCCGCGCCAGCCGTGCCGCAGGCAGCGCTCTGCAGGCGCGTGCGTTGAAATAATTTAACGATACATGGCGGAGAGGCAAGGCCCACGCCGCAGCGCCACGCTTGATAAGCTGCAATCTCGCAGGGATTGCCATGCAAATCGAACATGCCTCGAGCGCTTGAAGCAGCCGATTGATCACATGTAACGTTAAATGCTCAAGACCCATGATCGGCACCGCGCGCGACGCCGCCCGCGACAGGAGGACGCTGTGATCGTCGACTGCCATGTGAACGTGTTCGACGCGGCGCAGACGCGGCCGCTGTTCCACAGCCTCACGCCGTCCTCGCGCCCGGGCGCGATGGGACTGGCGGCCGATCCCGACACGGTCCACAGCGCCATGGCCGGTGTCGACAAGGCGATCATCTTTTCGTTGCGCTACGGTGATTCGATCGGCGTCGACGGCGATGACGAGGTCACCGCGCGGGCCGTCGCCCGGTATCCGGACAAGTTCGTCGGCTTTGCCGCGGTCGACCCGCGCCGGCCGGACTATATGGACCTGCTCGTCCACGCGATCGAGGACCTGAAGCTGAAGGGCGTGAAGTTCGGTCCGATCTACAACGGCGTCTCGCTGCTCGATCCGCGCATGGTGCCGGTCTACGACTATCTGCAGAAGCACAATCTGCCGCTGACCATGCATATGGGCACGACCTTCGGCGCCAATGCACCGGTGCAGTACGGCCGTCCGCTCGATGTCGACACCATCGCCACGCGCTATCCCGACCTCAAGATGGTCATGGCCCATATGGGCCACCCCTGGTACGAGGAGTGCATCATCGTCGCGCGCAAGCAGCCGAACGTCTATTGCGAAGTGTCGGCGCTGTATTACCGGCCGTGGCAGTTCTACAATATCCTGGTCTGCGCCCAGGAATACTTGATCACCGAGCGCGACAAGATCTTCTGGGGAACCGATTTCCCCTGGAGCACGGTCGAGGAATCGATCGCCGGCCTGCGCGGCATCAACGACCAGGTCGAGGGTACGCGCCTGCCGCGTGTCGCCGCCACGACGATCGACCGGATCCTCCATTCCAACCCGTTCGAGCACTGGTGGCACGGCGGCTATCCCGGCTGATCCCGATCCGCCCGCCCCTGCCATCCCCTGCCCCCTTCAACCGTCCGTTCCGGACGACAGGACAGTCCATGCATCTCGTTCAATACCGCGAAACCGACCAGACCCGCCGCGTCGCCATCGTCGGAGACGACGGCCGGACCGTCACGCCGCTTGCCGGCTACGGCACCACCTACGATCTCGCGACGGCGGCGATCGCCAGCGGCCAAACGCTCGCGGCCTTCTGCGCGACGCTGACGCGCGGGGCGCCGGTCGACTATGACGACATCCTCGCCTCGGGCCGCATCCTGCCGCCGCTCGATCATCCCGAGCCGGCGCGCTTCCTGGTCACCGGCACCGGGCTCACCCATCTCGGCAGCGCCGATGCCCGCGACAAGATGCATGCTCTCGAGCATGGCGAGGACGCCGAGCTCTCCGATTCCATGAAGATCTTCCGCATGGGCATCGACGGCGGCAAGCCCGCCGAAGGCGAGGTCGGCGTCCAGCCCGAGTGGTTCTTCAAGGGTGTCGGCACCTGCATCGTGGCGCCGGAAGCGCCGCTCGAACTGCCGGCCTATGCGCTCGCCGGCGGCGAAGAGGCGGAAATCGTCGGGCTCTATCTCATCGGCCCCGACGGCACGCCCTGGCGCCTGGGTTTTGCCATGGGCAACGAGTTCTCCGACCAGGTGACCGAAGCGCTGAACTATCTCTACACGGCCCACTCCAAGCTGCGGCAATGTTCGATCGGCCCGGAGCTGCTGGTCGGCCCGCTGCCCGACCATGTCGAAGGCGTGGTGCGCATCCGGCGCGGCGACGCGACGCTCTGGGAAGGCGAGTTCCTCAGCGGCGAGCGCAACATGTCGCACTCGATCCGCAATCTCGAACATTACCATTTCCGGTACGACACGTTCCGCCGCCCGGGCGACCTGCACGCCTATTTCATGGGTGCCGCACTGCTCAGCTGCGCCCATGGCGTCACCGCGCAGGACGGCGATCGCTTCGAGATCGACGTGCCCGC
Source organism: Phreatobacter sp. AB_2022a (assembly GCF_026847585.1). Taxonomy (NCBI): domain Bacteria; kingdom Pseudomonadati; phylum Pseudomonadota; class Alphaproteobacteria; order Hyphomicrobiales; family Phreatobacteraceae; genus Phreatobacter; species Phreatobacter sp. AB_2022a. Next base: position 21,471 of record NZ_JAPSET010000039.1, on the reverse strand, counting down.
CTTCGGCCGGCCGCTGCGCAACACGATGACCGCCGTCGCGGCGCCGCGCTTCACCGTGAAGTCGCTGTAGCGGCCGGACGCCGCCTCACCGCCACGAACCAGCAACAGACGCGGGCCGCCCCCTGCCGGCCGGCCGCGCGATCCCCGGGGGGAAACATGCAGCCATCGGCCTCAGAGCTCGAACAATCGACGATCCGCAAACTCGACCGCCGGATCATCTTCATTCCGTTCATCCTGGCGGTCGTGTCGTTCATCGACCGCGTCAACATCAGCTACGCCGCGCTGCAGATGAACAGCGAGCTCGGACTCACCGTCACGACTTTCGCCCTGGGGGCGGGAATTCTGTTCGTTGGCTACTGCCTGTTCGAAATTCCCAGCAATCTCGTGATGCAGAAGGTCGGCGCGCGCCGCTGGCTCGCCCGCATCGCCATCACCTGGGGCCTGGTCACCATGGGCATGGCCTTCGTCGGCGGCATCTGGTCGTTCTACACGCTGCGCTTCCTGCTCGGGGTGGCCGAGGCCGGCCTGTTTCCCGGCGTCTATCTCTACCTGACCTACTGGTATCCCGACGCGCATCGCGGCAAGGCCAATGCACTGTTCCTGACCTGCATTCCGATCGCGGTCATCGTCAGCGCGCCGCTGTCCGCCTGGCTCGTCAGCTTCGACAAGACCATCATGAATCTCTCGGGCTGGCAGTTGATGTTCCTCGTCGAGGGAGCGCCCGCCATCCTGCTCGGCTTCATCGTCCTCGCCTGCCTGCCGGACCGTCCGCGCGACGTCGCCTGGCTGAGCCCCGCCGAGAAGGCCTGGCTGACCGACACGCTCGAGCGCGAGGTGCGCGCCGCATCCAGCGAAGGGCGGCACGACTTTGGCTATGCCCTGCGCAGCCCGACCGTCTGGGGCTTCGTCATCGCCTATTTCTGCTATGCCTGCGGCTCCTATGGACTGACCCTGTTCCTGCCGCAGATCCTTGCCCAGCTGAAGTTCACGACACTGCAGACCGGCTTTGTCGGCGCCTTGCCCTATATTGCCGGCCTCATCGCGATGGTGGCGAACGGCAAGCATTCGGACGCGACCGGCGAGCGGCGCTGGCATTTCGCGCTGCCCATGCTGATCGCCGCCGCCGGCTTGTGGCTGGCCGGCATGACCATGGCCCAGCCGCAGCTGGCGCTGGTCTTCCTGACCGTCGCCGGGGCCGGGCTCTATGCCTCGCTCGCCGCCTTCTGGGCGCGCCCCATGGCCTTCCTGGTCGGCACGGCCGCCGCCGCCGGCATCGCCCTGATCAATTCGCTCGGCAATATCGGCGGCTTCGCCGGCCCCTACATGGTCGGCTATCTGAAATCGGCGACCGGCGACTATTCCGCCGGCCTGATCGTGCTGGCCGGCCTGCTGGCCGCCGGCGCCGTGATCTGGCTGCTGCTGCGGGACAGGCCGGCCCGGGCCTCCTGAGGCAGCGGGTCCGGCCGCGGACGCTACGCCGAAGCCGGCCGGCCCCGGCCTTGGACAACAGGGCCGGCGCGCCGAGCGCCGTCGCCGGAGGCAGACGGCAGGCCGACTGTCGGGTAAATGTCGGGACGCTGGCGGGGTCGTGACGTGGCGCCCGCTGGCCCTTTCGGCATGTGATCGGCGGGCCATGATCGAAGACCCCACCATTCTCGTCCAGAAGCTCAGGATCCAGCGCGGCTGGTCCCAGGAGCAACTCGCCGCGCTCAGCGGCCTCAGCGTGCGCACGATTCAGCGGATCGAGCGCGGCCAGCCGGCCAGCACGGAGACGCTGAAGAGCCTGGCGGCGGTTTTCGAGGTGGATTTCAACACCTTGAGGAGCCCCGAAATGCCCGCCATGCCGACCAGCCCGACCCTGCCCGTTCCCGAACCGACCGTCGGCGAGGACGAGGCCCTCGTCCTCCTGCGCGTCAGGAAGATCAAGGCCTTCTACCTGCATCTCGCCCAATATGCGTTGATCCTCGCGGTCCTGACGATCGTCAATCTCTGGACTTCGCCGCGCTATCTCTGGGTCGGCTGGGTCGCGCTCGGCTGGGGCCTCGGTCTCGCCATGCACGGCCTGAAGGCGTTCGACAAGATTCCCTTCCTGAACGGCGACTGGGAAAGACGCGAGGTCGAAAAGCGCCTCGGCCGCCGCCTCTGAGCCCCGGCGCGCCCGCGGCCCGCAGTTTCGGCCAATACGCCGGGCCTGGCCGCATGGCCTAATGGCGCTCCGACACGGGAGACCCGGGATGATCGCACGGATCTGGCGCGGCTATGCCGCCTCCACCGCCGCGGCGGACGCCTATCAGGCCTTCCTGCGGCAGAGCTTCCTGCCGGCCGCGGCGCGCCTGCCCGGCTTCGCCGGCGTCAGCGTGCTGCGTCGCGACCGCGCGGATGGCGAGATCGAGTTCACCACCGTCACCCGCTTCGTGTCGCTCGAGGCGGTCAAGGCCTTCGCCGGCGAGGACTATGAGCGCGCCAATGTCGCGCCGCGCGCCCGCGAACTGCTGTCGCGGTTCGACGCGACCTGCTCGCATCACGCGGTCGTCGTGACCGAGGCGGACCTCGGTGCCTGAGCGCGGCTCCGCCGGCGGGCGCAACCGCCGGTCAGGCCGGCTGCTCGCCGTCATAGCCTTCGAAGATCACGAGATCGGCGATCGAGGCGGCCGTCCGGTATTTGAGAACGGCCTGGTATTCGGGCGAATGCCAGCACGCGCGCGCCGCCTCGTAGGACGGGAACTCGACCACCACATTGCGTTCGCGCGTGGTGCCCTCCACCACCTCGTAGCGGCCGGCGCGCACCAGGAAGCGGCCGCCGAACTTGGCGAAGGCCGGTCCGTTGCCCTCGACATATTTGCGATAGGTCTCGTGGTCGTTGATATCGACATGCGCCACCCAGTAGCCGCGTGCCATCCTGTCCTCCTGTCGCCCCTTGCGTCCCCTGCCGCGGCGCCGGGCGTGGTCTTGCCTGTCGCCCGATATCGATGCCGCCCCGCATGTGAGGCCGCAGCCGGATGGCCCGCCGCTCAGGTTCCCGGCGCCAGGCCGACAAGACCGATCTTGATCCGCCGGTTGTGCCGGCCCTTGTTGTCGATCTTCAGGACCTTGACCGGACGCGACGCGCCGGTCGAGGCGAGGTGGGTGCCACCGCAGGCCTGACGGTCGAGGCCGGCGATCTCGACGATCCGGATCAGCCCGTCGGCGGTCGGCGGCGGCGCGGCCGAGCGGGTGCGGATGAGCCCATGCTCGGCCTGGGCTGCCGCCAGCGGCACATAGCTGTCGGTCACCGCCAGGTCCTGACGGATCGCGGCATTGATCGGCTCGTCCAGACGGCGCAGCCGCTCGCTGTCGGCATCCGGCAGATCGAAATCCATGCGCGCCGTGCCGTCCTCGTTCATCTGCACGCCGGTCACCAGGGCGCCATCGAAGAGCTGGAAGACATAGGCGTTGAGGAGGTGGGTATCGGTGTGCAGCTCGCGCATCATCTGCCGGAAGGCCGGATCGACCACCGCTTCCACCGTGCCGGCGGGCTCGACCGGCTCCGCGAGCAGGGCCCAGGCCTGGCCCTCGGCCGTCTCGAAACCGGCAATGGCGGCTTCGCCGCCGCTCCAGCGGATCAGGCCGCGATCGGCGAGCTGGCCGCCGCCGCCCTGGAAGAACGGCGAGCGGGCGAGCGCCACGCGCCCTGGCCGTGCCGCGACGACTTCGGTCGTCACGGCGAGATCGTCGGGATGGTCATGGTAGAATGGCCGTTGCATGAAGACTGCAGCTCCTGATCGAAGAGCCCGGCAGCTTGCCCGACGCCGCGCCGCCGGTATTGGCGAGAATTGCGCCGGACGCCCGCGTCAGGCGGCGGCCTTGGCGAACTGCAGGGGCGTAATGCCGTAGCAGCGCTTGAAATGTCTGGTCAGGGCGCTCTGGTCGTAGAAACCGGAGGCGAGCGCGACGTCGGCGATCGCCTTCTGCCGCTTCAGCATCCGGCAGGCGGCGTTCAGCCTGAGCTGGGTCAGATAGGCATGGGGGGTGATGCCGGCGACGCGGTTGAACAGGCCGATCAGTTGGAATTCGGTGAGGCCGAAACGCAGGCCAAGCTGGTCGAGCGTCAACGGCTCGGCCACCCGCTCCGCCATCTCCTTCCTGATCCGCTCGAACAGCACGCGGTCGGCGGGCGCCGCCTCGGCTCGCTCGCCGCCACTGCCGTGGCGGTCGAACAGCATGCCGAAAGCCGACAACAGCGCCTCGCGCCCTGCGAGCGGATCATCATCGGCTTGCAGCCGGCGGTGCAGCGACAGGAAAGCCGCGATCAGGTCGGGATCGGTGAAATCGTTGCGCGTGAAATAGGGAATGCGCTCGATGCCGAGCCCGGCGGCAAGCGCATGGATGGCGCGCTGCGGCAGGTAGAAGCCGCGGTAGCGCCAGCGCGGGCTCGCCCCCATCCAGCCGGAATGCGGCTCGGCCGGATTGAAGGCGAAAAGGCATGCCGCGTGCGCCTGGCCGACCTGGCCCCGGCTCTTGACCTCGGCCCCGCCATCTTCGGTCACCGCGACGACGAAAGCCTCGTGCACATGCGGCGGATAGGAGTGGGTGGTGAAATCGGCGCACATCAGGCTGAGGCCCGGTATGTGCCGGTCGTTCCAGTAGACAGTGCGGTTGTGAGGATCGTGCCGCGCCATCGCGCACTCCGAGGCTGAGGCCGAAACATCCCGAGGCCCCCGCGCTGTGCCGCGGGGGCTCGCCGCGGCGGCGATGATGTCGCCGGATCGGCACCCGCGTCAACCATGGCGGCCGCATGTGGCGCGCCGCGCTCGGCGCTCAGCCGACCAGGCGCAGGGCCGCCGCCCGGGTGCGCAGGCGCAGCAGCACCTCCTCCGCCGTCGGCTGCGGCCGGGCGCCGAAGCCGGCTGCGGCCAGCACGCCGGCAATGTCCATCGAGACCGCGGCATTGTTGAGCGCCTCACGCGCGCTGGCGGCGGCCTCGCTCCTGGCCTGGTTCGCCCTGAGCCGGGCGAGCGTCGCCTCGGTCTCGGCGAGTTGCTCGTTGCGCGCCCGGCCGGCGGGGCGTTCACGCAGCCGCTCGGCGACCGCGACGAGATGGGCGATGCGCTGGTCGCGCTCCCAGTCGGCGAGGCGGTCGCGCGCAGCGGCAACGTCCCGCTTCAGCCGGCGCACCTCCGAGGCAAGTCCCTTCTGCGTTTCACAAGCCGTGATCCGCAGCCGCTCGAGGCTCGCGATGCGGCCGGCCGTCTCGGCGGCGGCGGGGATCCGTCCCTCGCCGAGCTCCTGGCTGGCGCGCTGCTCGAGCTGCGCGATGCGCCGGTCGAGCGATGCGACGCGGCGCAGTTCCTTCGCATTCGCACTGACGGCTGCGCCGAGTGCGCGTTCGGCCAGATCGAGCGACAGCGCGGCCTCGCGCCGATCCTCATCGATGAAGCCGGCGACGCGCAGGGCCGACAGGAGGCCGGGCGAATAGCGGCCGCGGAACAGGGAGATGACGGTCTTGAACATTGGGCGCTCCGTCGCTATGAACAGCGTTCATGGACAATCCATAGCAGCACCGTGAACGGCGTTCAAGGGGATTTTGAACATCGTTCATAATTTTTCGAGGGCGGGGGACGAGATCGGATGAACAGCACCGAAAGACGGGCGCGCCTGCGCGATGCGCTGATCGACGCCGCCGACGAGGCGATCGGGCGCGACGGCCTCACCGGCCTCAAGGCGCGGGCGCTCGCGGAGGCCGTCGGCTGCGCGCTGGGCGCGATCTACAATGTCTTTCCCGATCTCGACGCCCTGATCTTCGAGGTCAATGCGCGCACGCTGAAGCGCCTCGACGCCGCGCTCGGAGCCGATCTGCCCGTGCACGATCCCGAGGCAGCCATGCTGCAGCTGGCGCTCGGCTATCACCGGTTCACCCGCGGCGACAGCCGGCACTGGCGCGCCGTCTTCGCTCACCAGCTGCCCGAGGGGATCATGCCGCCCGACTGGTACCTGGCGCTGATCGGCCGACTGTTCCGCCATATCGAGGAGCCGCTGGAAACACTCGTGCCGCATCTCGACGCCAACGCCCGGCAATCGCTCGCCCGCACGCTGTTCTCGGCAGTCCACGGCATCGTTTCCATCGGGCTCGAGGAAAAGCTCGGCTCGACGCCCGACGCGGTCATCGCCCGGGGCCTGACGGTGATGGTGCGGGCCTGGGTCGCCGGCCTTCCGGCCGCAACCGGAGCGCCGGCCGCCGCCTAGATCCTGTCCTGCCCGAGTTCGATGCGCTCCGCGCCGGCACGGGCCTTCAGCGCCGCCACGGTGACGACCGCGATCCGCCCGTCGAACGTGCCGATGGCGAGCGTCTCGTCGCGGGCGTCCATCGCATAGATCACGGTCGGAAACCCGCCGATGGTCACCCGGCCGGCGACGGCCGCCGTGCCGTCGGCGGCATCGAAGAGGCTCAGCCCACCGTCCAGAAAGGCAACGGCGACGAGCCCCGCGGCGGGCATGAACACCATGGCGCTCGCCGCCGCCGCGGTGGCATGGCGCCAGGTGTCGGCCGGGACCGCCGCGCGGCGCAGCCGGCCGGGTGAGCCCGCGCGTCCGGCGTCTGGGGGACCGATGGGGCGGCGGAACAGGAAGCCTCGCTCGCCGCGCCGCGGATCGGGATCATAGTGCCGGCCGGCGAGAACCACGGCCGGCCCGAGCTCGTCCTCGACGTGACAGCCGAGGCATTCCATCGCATGGCTCGCGGGACTGCCGTCGTCGGCCAGCAGCGGCCAGAGCGGCTCGACCGTCCCGTCGGCCCGGACGCGGCAAAGCCGCTTGTGCTGGTGCTGGTCCGGCGGAGCTCCCTGGATGACGAAAAGCGACGGCGCACCGTCGATGCCGAGGAAATGGTTGAAACAGTCGTAGTGGCCGAGATCGACCGGCCGCGGCGCGGCGGTCGCCGACGTCATGATCACATCGGCCGAAGCCTTGCCGGCACGGTGCCGGTCCAGCCGCCCGACGAGCGCTCCGTCCGACGCGGCGCTGAAAACGTAGTGGCCCTCGAAATGCGCGACGTCGACGAGCCGCTCTCCGGTGAACCGCAAGAGATCGACGCCCTCGCCTCCGCGGCCGGAACCGCTACGGGCGACGACGAGAGGCGGCACGGTCCGCAGGATGGCGGCGCCGTGACGCCCGTCCCGCCGGAAGCTCTTCACCGTGCCCGCGGCGAGGTCATGCACCTCCATGAGGCAGCCGTCATGCACCGCTGCGACCCGCTGTGCATCGAGGAAGGCGAGATCCCAGATCGCGCCGCGCCGGTCGAGTGTGCCGACGGCGAGCCAATCCTTCAGGCTGCGTTCGACAGCCGCCGCGTCGCGCATCCCGTCGGCCGCGACGGGCAGGGCGTCGCGCGCAATCGCGGCCGCGGCATCGATGACGACCGCGACCGGCTCTGCCGAAGCAGCCGGAGCGTAAGGCACGCGGGCGGGATAGGACCGGTCGAAGGGATCCTCCTCGGCCTCGGCCCAGCCCTCGTCCCATGGCCTGACCAGGATGTCGAGCTGCCGACCATCCGCGCTGAACCGGCAGCGTTCCACCTCCGGCACGGCCTTGGCGGGCTGCCAGGCGCGGTCCGAGCGCCAGTCCCAGAACCAGAGATCGCCTTCGAAGACATAACCGCCGTCATAGCTGCCGGCGGCGATGGCGACGACCGGATCGGAGGTATGGAAGCCGACATCGTTGATCGGCAGCCGCAGGCGGTCGAAGACCGCGAAGGGCGCTGCCTCGCCGGGCCGGTGCAGCGCGAGCCGATAGCGCAGGTGTTGGCCCGCATAGGCCGCCCGCCCCGGCGGATTGGTCAGCAGTGGAAAGCTGCTGGCGACCGCCAGCATGGTTCCGGCCGGACCCGCGAACACGGCCGAGATCGCGCCGCTGCCCGCGATGGTGGGTGTCGATATGATCACGCCCCCTCACTCCACCCGCACCGTCACGCTGGCACTGCGACCCTCCGCATCGATCACCGACAGGGTGGTGAAGCCCGGCCCGTCGGGCGCGACATTGGCCTGCCGCTGGGCCCCGAAACGCGCCACCGGCCGGCCGTCGACGAGCACGGTGAAGGGCGGCCGCCCGCCGACGGTGCGCACCGGCAATTGCTCCATCGGGCCGGCCGCGGCGCCGAGATCGATGCGCACGCCGTCGGGCGGGAAGGCGATCTTCAGCTCGCGGGTATCGCCGGCCTCCTCGCGCGCCGCGCCGAACCGGCGCAGCGGCGGCGGCAGCTGGCTGTTGGTCAGGGCCTGCAGATGAGCGGGCCGGCCGGGCAAGGGCGCATAGGGGCCGAGCCGGGCGAAGGCGTCGAACAGGATGGGCGCCGCGGCGGTGCGTCCGGTCAGGCCGGGGATCGAGGATCCGTCAGGCCGGCCGACCCAGACCGCGATGGTGCGCTGGCCGTCGAAGCCGATCGCCCAGGCGTCGCGGAAACCATAGGACGTGCCGGTCTTGTAGGCATAGCGCCCGGTCAGGGCCGATTCCGGGGCCGGCGCATCGGTCAGGATGTCGCCGACCGCCCAGGCGGCTGCCTCCTCGGCCAGCGGCCGCGGCGCCGGCGGGGCCGGCAGGTCACGCCGTTCGATCAGCGCCGGCATGTCGCCGAGGCGGGCAAGCCCGGCATAGAGCGCGGCGAGGTCGACGAGACGCAGGCCGACACCGCCGAGACCGATGGCAAGGCCGGGCACCTCGCCGCGCGGCAGCGCCGGCCGGACGCCGGCCTGCTCCAGGCGCGACATGAAGCGCTGCGGCCCGACGGCCTCGAGCAGCGCCACGGCCGGCACGTTGAGCGACATCTGCAGCGCGTTGCGGGTCGAGACCGTGCCCTGGTAGCCGCGATCGAAATTGACCGGCGCATAGCTGCCGAAGCGCTGCGGCCGATCCTCGATCAGCGTTTCCGGATGGGCGAGCCCGGCCTCGTAGGCGAGCGCGTAGATGAAGGGCTTCAGGGCCGAGCCGGGCGACCGGATCGCACGGGTCATGTCGACGGCGCCCTGGCGCTCGGTATCGAGCGGATCGGCGGCGCCGATCCTGGCGATCACTTCGCCGCTGCGGTGATCGATGGCGACGAGCCCGGCCGAGATCTTGGCGCCGGCGGCACGCGCCCGCTCGCGCACCAGCGCCTCCAGCGCCTCCTGATGGCCGCGGTCGAGGGTCAGCCGATGCACCCGGCGGCCAGGTTCGGCGGCAACCGCCTCGGCACTCGCATGCCAGGCGAAGGCCGGCATGGCGCGCCGCGCCGTCGGCACGTGCTCCGCCTTGCCGGCCGCGACCTGCTCCGGCTTGAGCACGCCGGCGAGCAGCATCCGATCGAGAACGCGGTCGCGCGCCCGCCGGGCCCGCTCCGGGAACCGGTCCGGCCGGCGCGTTTCCGGCGCCTGCGGCAGGGCGACCAGCAGCGCCGCCTCGCCCGGCGACAGGCGGCGCGGCTCCTTGCCGAAATAGGCGAGCGAAGCGGCCCGGATGCCTTCGACATTGCCGCCATAGGGGGCGAGCGACAGATAGAGATCGAGAATGCGCTCCTCGCCCAGCGTCTGCCTGAGCCTGACCGCGCGCGCCATCTCGCGCAGCTTGACGAACAGCGAGCGGCCGTCCTCGCGCTTGTCGATCAGCCGCGCGACCTGCATCGCCAGCGTCGAACCGCCGGAGACGATGCGCCCATTGGCCAGCCACTGGCCGGCGGCACGGCCGAGCGCCAGGGGATCGACGCCCGGATGCGACGAAAACCGCCGGTCCTCATAGGCCTTGAGCATGCGCAGGAACAGCGGATCGACGGCGCCGACCGCTCCCGGGAAACGCCACATGTCGTCATCGGTCTGGAACGGCCGGAGCAGCCGGTCCTGCCGGTCGACGACCTCGCGCGAAAAGGCCGTGGCGCCGCCGTCGGGCCCCTCGCCGAGACGCCAGAAGCCATAGCCGCCGGCAAGGCCGGCGAGCACGAGCCCGCCGGCCGCGAGGCCGATGAGGCGGCGGCGTGTCACGGCCGCCCGCCCGCCGTCACTTCGGACTGTCCGGCCGCCGTGCGCGCGCTGCGCTCGGGCCGGTACATGTCCTCGACCGTCGCCGGCGGCACCACATACTGGCCGGGCGTCACCGCCCGGATCATGTAGGCCGCCTGCCAGGCGCTGCGGGCGCCCGGCGAGCGGGCATAGGAGGCCATGAAGCGGTCGTCGCGGAACGCCTGGTAGGCCGGCTGGACCGGCTCGCGCGGCAGCCAGCGCAGGGCCGAGGTGTCGGCGCTGGCGACGAGGCTCGGATTGTCGATCTCGAAGCCTGCCGGCAGCCTGTCCACCAGCATGACCTGGCCGAGCTGGGGCGCGGCCTCGGTGACGGCGAGCACCACGACGAGCCGCGTGCCCTGGGCGACCCGCGTTATGTCGGCCGGCCGGCCGTCCAGCGTCATGTAGCGTCGCTGCAGGGTGAAGCCGTTCGCCGCCGCCGGCTCGGGAGCCGTCGGCGTGCCGGTGGCGGTCACCACGGCGCGAATCGGGTCCGGGCCGGTATTGCGCAGGGCAAGGCCGTCATTGACCTCGGCCGAGCGCAGGGTGCGGGCAAGCGCGCCCTGGTGCTGGGCGCCGCCGACGTCGAGCGAGATGCGCTTGGCGTCCTCGATCAGCGCCTGGGCAGCCAGCACCAGCCAGACCTGCTCCTGCGTCGACAGGTAGCGCGTCCGGCTGCGCAGATCCTCGACGATCTGCTGGGCGCGGGCCGTGACCCGCCGGTCGAGCCGGGCCTCCGCGCCGAGCGCCATGATCGCCGCCGCGTCGCGCAGGCGCGAACCGTAGTCATAGCGGCCGAGATCGACCTGCCTGGCATCGCCGAGCAAGGCGACCGCCGAGGTGAAGACCCGTTCGGCCCGGGCCGTGTCGCCCATCAGCGCCAGCGCCGTGCCGAGCTGCGCCCGCGCCATCGGTGTGCCGATCTGGCCGACCTGGGTATCGGCGAGCCAGCGCAGTTCCGACAGCGCGCCGCGGCCGGAGCGGGCGAGCACGTAATGGGCATAGGCGAGATCCATGCCCTTGTTGCTGCCGACCCCGTTGGTCGAGGCGACGATCGTCCGCAGCCGGTCGACGGCGAGCTGGAAGGCCGTCGCCGGCACGCTGTAGCCCTGCTCGCGGGCGCGCAGCAGGAAGTCGGTGACATAGGCGTCGAGCCAGGAATCCTCACCGCTGCCCGCCGACCACAGCCCGAAGCTGCCGGAGCCCGACTGGCGCGACAGGATCCGGTCGATCGAATCGCGGATCCGCTCGGCGACCGGCGTCTCCATGCCGAGCCCGCCCTCGGCGGCCGACAGCACGCCGAGATAGAGCAGCGGCAGCGCGCGGCTGGTGGTCTGCTCGGTGCAGCCATAGGGGTAGCGATCGAGCGCCAGCAGGAGGCCGGGAATGTCGATCGCCGTCGACGGCCCCACCGATACCGCGACCTGGCCGGAACCGGGCACGAAGTCGCGCACGAGGTCGCGCGAGACGGTGACCGATTCGCCCGGGTTCATGGTCAGGATCGTCCGCGCCGACACGTCGGGCAGCGCCGGCCTGACGCCGAGCGCATAGCGCGAGGTGACGTCGAGCCCGTTCGGGCCGGTCAGCCGGACGCCGAGGCGCCCGACGCCGAGCCCGCTCGCGCTCAGCGGCACCGACACGGCGCCGCGGCCGCCATTGGCGCCGAGGCGGACGGTCGACTCGGCCCGGCCGATCTGCAGCGGTCCCTCCGGAGTGACGGTGAGCCGGTATTCGCCCGCCGGTGCCTCGGCATTGACGAGGTCGAACCGCGCCGTCGCCCTGTCGGCGTGGCCGAGCACGCGCGGCAGCGTCGCCGAAACCACGACCGGATCGCGGGCAACGACGTCGCGCGAGGCCGAGCCGTGCTTGGTAGTGGTCCAGGCCATGGCCATCAGGCGGACCGTGCCGTTGAAGTCGGGAATGTCGAACACCGCCTCGGCACGGCCGTCGGGACCGACGGTCAGGATGCCCGAGAACAGCGACAGCGGCTCCTGCGCGGGCGGCGCCCCGTTGAAGCGGCTGGCCGGGCCGTCGCCGCCGGAGCGGATCGAGCCGCGCGCCGCCGACATGCCGTCGATCAGCAGGCCGTAGAGGTCGCGGACCTCGGCCGAGAGCCGCCGCTGGCCGAGATAGTAGTCGTCGGGTTTTGGCGGCTGGTAATTGGTCAGCGTGAGAATGCCGACATCGACGGCCGCGACCGTCACCCGCGCCTCCTCGCCCGGGGCGAGGCCTTCGACCTTGACCGGCACCCTCAGCGCCGCGCGCGGCGCGATCTTCTCGGGCGCATCGAGGCTGACCCTGAGCCGCCGCTCGGCCGTGTCGACGCCGAACCAGGCAAGGCCGATGGCGCGGCCCGGCATGCGCGAGGCGGCGGCATCGAGCGGCCGGCGCAGGAACACCGTCGCATAGGCGCCGGCTCCCCAGTTCTCGCCGATCGGAACGGTCACTTTGCTCTGGCCCTGCGGCACCTCGATCGTCCGTTCGGCGAGCAGCCGGTCGCCCAGCACGGCGACCGTCGCGGTGCCGGCAAAGCGGGCATTGATCGAAATGGTCATGGTGTCGCCGGTGCGATAGGCCGGCTTGTCGAGGCTCATGTCGAGCACGTCGGGCGTGTCGGCCGTCCCCTCCCCGCCATAGCCGGCGGAGAAGACCACGGTCGAGATCGGCCCGGCGACGTCGCCGCCCGAGACCTCGACCCGGTAGCGGCCCCACTGGACCGGCACCTGGATGCGCGCCGCCTGCCCGGGCGCCGTCTGGATCTGGCCGCCGTCGACCCGGCGGGTCGTGACGATTGCCTGGCTGGCCCAGCCGGTGACGCCCCGCGTCCAGGCCCAGCGCGTCTCCAGCTTCAGGACCTGCCAGGTCAGCGTGCCGCTGGTGCGGGTCCGGCCGTCGCCGGCGACGCTGATCACCTCGAAGGCCGCGGTCTCGTTCTCGCCGGCCCGGTGGCCGTCGAACAGCGGCTTGATGCCGATCATCGGCGTGCCGGGCAGGACCGGCAGGGCGGTGCTGCGCTCGACCGCGCGCCCGCCGGGTTCGGCGACCCGCACCTGCAGGCGGGCGGTCAGCGGCCGGGTCGTGTCCTCCATCCGCGGCAGTGGCGCGGCCAGCGTCACCTTGCCCTGGCCGTCGGTGGTGATGCCGTCGGGCAGCGGCTGGCGGTCGCGCTTGGTGTCCTCGTCGCCGAGGCCGAACTCGTAGCCGGGAAAGTCGGGAAGGCTGGTGGTGGTTTCCATCACCACCTCGCCCTCGACGCCGAGATCGGCGCCGGGCATGCCGAACAGATAGCGCGCGTCGACGCTGGCGCCGAAGCTGCCGCCCCGCGTCAGCCGGTCGGCCGTCGGGGTCAGGTCGAAGGCGATGCGATCGGGCACGAAGTCCTCGACCAGGAACGAGACCGTGCCGGCCACCGGGCTGCGCGGGTCGGTGATCGCCTGGACACGCCAGGTGCCGGTCGGCGCCGAGGAGACGATCGGGATCGGCACGGCGCGCGCGCCGGCGCCCTGGTCCTGGGTGACGATGCGCCGGTATTCGACGCCGTCGGGCCGCGTGACAACCAGCGTCAGCGGCACGTTCGGCACCGCATCGCCCTTGCCGTCCCGCAGAAGCGTGGTGAGGTAGACGGTCTCGCCTGGCCGATAGATGCCGCGCTCCGGCACCAGGAAGGCATCGAGCGGGCCACTCACCTCGCGGCCGGCGACGCCCCGGTCCGAGAGGTCGAAGGCCGGCTGGCGCAGGTTCAGGAAGGCGTAGTCGCCCTGGGCCGTGGAGGCGACCAGCAGCGCCGGCTGCAGCGCGCCCTCGCCGCGCGTCAGGCCGGGTTCGAAGCGGACATGGCCGCTCGCATCGGTGCGCTTGACGCCCAGCACCTCGTTGTTGCGGGCAATGAGCCGGACCTCGGTATCGGCCAGCGGCTTTGCCGAGTTCAGCGAATGGACGAAGCCATGCACGCCGTCGACCCCGGACAGGCCGGTGAGGCCGAGATCGGAGACGATGAACCACTGCGCGACCAGGCCGCTGCTCGAATCATCGTCGTCCGGCGTCGCGGGACGGCCGTTGCTCGGCCGGGCGGTGATCAGATAGACGCCGGGCTCGAGCGATCTGACGGCCTCGTCCACCGGAAAGGCGGTGGTCACGTCGGCGTTGAGCTGGTTCTCGACGCTGAGCTTGCCCTTCCAGGCGGACATGCCGCGGTCGGAGATGAGCTGGCGCAGCTCGTAGGAATCGAGCGGCTTGGGGAAGTCCTGCGCCACCGTCTGGGCGATGGAGCGGTCGCCCAGCCGCATGATCTCGACATCGACGGAATCGACATTGACGCTGACCACAGGCACGCCGCGCTGGCCGTTGCGCGGCAGCACATAGGCCCGACCGGTGAAGCGCACCGACGGCGTGCGGTCGCGGACATAGATCGAGACGTCGACGTTGCGCATCAGGGTCTCGCCGGCGATCTCCGACGGCAGACCCTGCAGGAGCTGGAACTGATAGCGCTCGCCGTGGCGCAGGCCATCGACGCAGATCTGCCGGTCCTCGACCGTGATCGGCGGATTGGTCACACCGGCCTGGCGGATGAAGGGAGCGAAATCGGTCCGGCCCTTCTGCAGGTTCTCGGAGAACTGGAAACAGGCACGTGGACGCATGCCGTCCGAATCGATCTTGGTCTCACGGAAACGGAAGCCGTGCTGCTCGCGCAGCCGGTCATAGGCTTCCCGCGCCTCCGGCGTGTCGCGCGTTTCGACGACCGCCCGGGCAAGGTCGATGGCCGGCCGCCACTGCTGGCGCGCCACCATGATCTGGCGCAGCTGGCCGAGTGCGAAGGCCTCCTCGTTGCGGTTCTGCGAGCGCTGATAGGCATAGTAGGCGGCGCCCACCATGTCCTCGCTGTTCTGCTGCCGCTCGCGCCAATTGTCGGAACGGATGCCGCCGAGCGCCTGCGAATAGCGCACCCAGGCCGCGGTATCGGGCGCCGAGCGCAGCGCGATCACCTCCCAGGCGCGTGCCGCGGCGCGGAAATCGCCGCGCTGGGTCGCAGCGTCGGCATCGCGGCGGATATCCGGGATCGGGCGGGTGTCGCCGGCGCTGCGCGTCGCGACCCAGGCGGCGAACTTGCGCCCGAGTTCGTTGAGATCATCGCGCTGGAAGATCCGCAGAGGCGGCGGCGCGGGCGTCGGCTGCGCCTGGCTGCGCTGCGCTTCGGGAGCGGGTCTCGCCGGCTGCGGCCGCGGCACGGGCTGCGCCGGCCCCTGGGCCAGCTCCATGTCGGGCGCTCTGGATATCTGGGCGAAGCTGAAATCGGGGAAAGAAAAAGCAAAAGCCGCAGCAAAAACGAGCGGCCCCGCGGCCGCCAACAGACCTCGGATGCGCATCATGATGTCCTCTGCGTGGTCCGACGCCCCGACGGCCGCGCGGCGGGAGTGGATCATTCTCCTGCCGTTGCGGCAATCAGGAGAGATACGGGCTTGTCCTGATTCGCCTGTTCCTGTCCGGCCGGACCGCCGCAGGCGGCCAATGCCCGCGGACGCGGCACGTCAGCCTTCAGGTCGCCGGTCTTGCCAGCTCCTCCTCGACCTGCCCGAGCCGGTCCTTGCCGAAAAACATTTCGGTGCCGACAAAAAAGGTCGGAATGCCGAAGACGCCCCGCGCCACCGCATTCTCGGTATTGGCGACGAGCCGTTCCTTGACCGCGCCGTCCTGGGTGCGGGCGATGATCGCCGCGCCGTCGAGCCCGGCCGCGTCCAGCACCCGGTGCACCACCGCCGGATCGTCCATCTTCTCGCCGTCCTCCCACATCGCGGCCAGCACCGCGCGGCAGTAGGGCTCGGCCACCCCCGCCATCTCCGCGGCGATCAGGCCGCGCATGATCATGAGCGTGTTGACCGGGAAATGCGGGTTCATGCGAAAGCGGGCCAGGCCGTGGCGGGCGACGAAGCGCCGCAGCTCCAGCATTTCGTAAGCGAGCTTGCCCTTGATGGGGGCGAAGGCCTGGGCCGGCGACTGATTGCCGGTCGCCTTGAAGATGCCGCCGAGCAGGCAGGGCGTCAGCCTGACGGCCGCGCCATGGCGGGCGGCGATGGCCGGCAGGACCTGCGCCGCCAGATAGGCGTTGGGGCTGCCGAAATCGAAGATGAACTCGACCGTTCGCGGCGCGGCGCTCATGGCGTCAGAAGGTCTCCGTCCAGGGCCTCAGGTCCATTTCATGGGTCCAGGCCGATCGGCCCTGCCGGTGCAGCCAGACATAGTTGCGGGCGATCTCGTCGGGCCGGAGGACTTCGTCGCGGGCGAGCCGGGCGTCGAGATCGGCGATCCGGCCGCGGGCGAAGGCGCCGTCGATCGTGCCGTCGATCACCACATGAGCGACGTGGATGCCCTTCGGCCCGAGCTCGCGCGCCATGCTCTGGGCGAGCGCGCGCAGGCCGTGCTTGGCGCCGGCGAAGGCGGAGAATTCGGCCCGGCCGCGCAGGCTGGCGGTCGCGCCGGTGAAGATGACCGTGCCGCGCCCGCGCGGCGTCATGACGCGCGCCGCCTCGCGGCCGGTCAGGAAGCCGGCGAGCGCCGCCATTTCCCAGACCTTGGTATAGACGCGCGTCGTGGTCTCGACGATCGGGAACCAGACATTGGCGCCGACATTGAAGACCACCACTTCGAGCGGCCCGATCTCCGCCTCGATGCGGTCGACCAGCTCGACCATCTCGGATTCCTCGCGCGCATCGACGCCGAAGGCATGCGCCTTGCCGCCCTCGGCGCGGATCGACGCCGCGAGCTGTTCCAGCGCGTCGAGGTGGCGCGGCCGGCGGGTGAGGCAGACGCTGAGCCCCTCCCGTGCGAAGGCCCGGGCGACCGCCGCCCCGACGCCCTCTCCGGCGCCGACAATGAGACAGGCTCCCGTCGACTGTTCGGTCATCGCCATCGCCCCGGCTGGTGGCTCGCTGGCCGAGAGTTCACCCGAACGCCGTCGCCGTCAATCGGCCGGCAGGCGGCGCCAGGGCAGATTTCGGCAGGCGCCGTGCCGGTTTTGCTTGACAGGACCGGCCGGCATCACTATCGGGTCGCGTCTCCGAAAAGGACTTGAACTTGTCCCGCGTCCGGCGCCTGCCGTCGCCACGTCTTTAGGATCCGACCGATGTCGCGTCGTTGTGAACTCACCGGTAAGGGTGTTCTGGTTGGCCACCGGGTCAGCCATTCGAACATCAAGACCAAGCATCGCTTTCTGCCGAACCTGCAGAACATCTCCTTCACGTCCGAGGCCCTCGGCCAGACCGTGTCGCTGCGGGTTTCGACCCATGCGCTGCGCTCGGTCGACCACAATGGCGGCCTCGATGCCTTCCTGATCAAGGCCCGCGCAGAGAACCTGTCGCCGAAGGCCCGTCAGCTCAAGGCCAACATCGCCAAGAAGCGCGCCGAAGCCGCCGCCGCCTGACGGCTGCGTCGCTCGCGACATTCCAGCCAACCGGCGCCGGGAAACCGGCGCCGGTTTTCGTTGTTGGCGATGCGGCATTGTCCCGCAGCGACCTGGCTCCCATATCACGCTAAGTTGAGTGTCAAGCGTGGACGCACCCGCGTTTCGCGCATTGGGGAGACAGATGAAGACCAAGAGCCTCTTTCGCATGACCGCCGTGGCTTCCGTGGCTCTCATGCTGGGCGCGCTTTCGGCCGAGGCTCGGCCGGGCGGCGGACGCTCGTCCGGCAGCCGCGGCAGCCATACCTATTCGGCACCGCCGAGCACCAACACAGCCCCGTCCGCCGCGCAGCCGATGCAGCGCTCGACGACGACGCCCGCCCCCGGCATGCAGCAGCCCGGCATGGCCCAGCGGCCGCAGGCGACCCCGCCGGCCCAGGGCTCGCGCTGGGGCGGTCTCGGCATGGGCCTCGCCGCCGGCTTCCTCGGCGCGGGCCTGTTCGGCCTGCTGAGCGGCGCCGGCTTCCTGAGCGGCCTCGGCTCGCTCATGGGCATGATCGGCTTCCTGTTCCAGATCGCGCTGATCGCCGGCCTGGTGTTCCTGGTCATGCGCTTCCTGCGGGCGCGCCGCGAAGGCGCGCAGGGTCCGATGCCCGCCAATGCCCGCATGGGCGGCATGGGCTCCGGACCGATGGGCGGCGGCGACCGCATGCCGCCGCAGCCGCTCGCCGGCGGCCCGATCCCCGGCATGGCCGGCGGCTCGGTCGCCGCCCAGACCGGCCCGGTCGACAAGATCGGCATCACCGGTGCCGACTTCGACATGTTCGAGCGCCGGCTGCAGGAGGTGCAGGACGCCTATTCGCGCGAAGACCTGAACGCCCTCAGGGCGATCGCGACGCCGGAAATGGTGTCCTATTTCGCTGACGACCTGAAGGCCAACGCCCAGCGCGGCGCGGTCAACCGCATCTCCAACGTCAAGCTGCTGCAGGGCGACCTTGCCGAGGCCTGGCGCGAGCAGGACGGCGACTATGCCACGGTAGCGATGCGCTACGGGCTGACCGACGTGACGCTCGAGCGCAGCTCGGGCCGAATCATCGGCGGCGAGCCGCGCGGCGAGGAGGTCACGGAGGTCTGGACCTTCCGCAGGCCGCATGGCGGCGCCTGGCAGCTTTCGGCGATCCAGCAGACCGCTTGACGGCCCGAAGCCCAGCGTTCAAACAGAAGCGAGCCCCGGCGATGAGCCGGGGCTTTTTCGTCGCCCGGTCCTTCGCGTCCGGCGGCCACCCTTCGGCCGTGAATATTAACCCTTTGATCATACCTGTTGACGAACGCTTAACGAAACCGTTGCGAGCCAGGAGCCTTCGTGGTTCCATTCGAACACCATGAAGACCGTCACGACCGAAATCCGTCTTGCGCGCATCGTTGATGCTTCGATCGTGGCCGAGGTGCACGACGAGGCCTGGCGGGCGGCCTATCGTGGGCTCATCCCCGGAGCGGAGCTCGAGAAGCTGATCTCGCGGCGCGGTCCCGGCTGGTGGGAATCGGCGATCCGCAAGGGCAATCGCATCGCCCTTCTCGGCTTCGGCGACGAAGTGGCGGGCTACGCCAATTACGGCCGCAACCGCGCCCGGGCGCTGCCTTACGACGGCGAAATCTACGAACTCTACCTCAGGCCCAAATTCATCGGCCTCGGCCTCGGCCGCAAGCTGTTCCAGGCGGCCCGCAAGGATCTCGGCGGCCACGGCCTGGACAGCATCGTCGTCTGGGCGCTGAGCGACAACGAGACGGCGGTGAGCTTCTATCGCGGGCTCGGCGGCAAGCCGGTCGCCCGTTCGTCCGAAACCTTCGGCCACCGTTCGCTCGACAAGACCGCCTTCGGCTGGTCGGCCTGACCGGCTTCAACCACCCGCTGCGGCGCGGGTTCCATCAAAGCATGCCATTGCAGGGCAGATATTTAGTCTTTGGGCGCACTTGCCGCACAGGGGCCTCTGCCGCTATCGAGGCGGCCACCTTCTTCCGGAGACAGTCCTGATGCGTATCGACGCCGTTTCGATTGGCAAGAACCCGCCCCACGAGGTCAATGTGATCGTGGAGGTCCCCGTGGGCGGCGAGCCGATCAAATACGAAATGGACAAGGAGGCCGGCACGCTCGTGGTCGACCGGTTCCTCTATACCTCGATGCGCTATCCCGGCAATTACGGCTTCATCCCGCACACGCTCTCCGAGGACGGCGACCCCTGCGACGTGCTGATCGCCAACCAGCGCGGCATCGTGCCCGGCGCCATTGTCGCGGTGCGCCCGGTCGGCGTGCTGAAAATGGTCGACGAGGCGGGTGGCGACGAAAAGATCGTCGCGGTTCCCGTGCCAAAACTCACCCGCCGCTACGAGAACGTGCACGAAGCATCCGACCTGCCGGAAATCACCCGCCAGCAGATCGAGCACTTCTTCGAGCACTACAAGGATCTCGAGAAGGGCAAGTGGGTGAAGGTCGAAGGCTGGGGCGACGCCGCCGAGGCCCGCCGGCTGATCACCGAGGCGATCGAGCGCGCCAAGGCCGCCAAGGCCTGAGCGCGCGCGGATCCGGGATCCCCGGCCGGTCCGGGCCGCCCGGTTCGCCGGTCAGGCCGGCCGCTTCGGGCCGGCCGCCAGCGCTTCGGCCACCTTCGCCCTGATGTCGGCGAGCGAGAAGGGCTTGGTCATCACGTCGTGAACCAGGGCGTCGAGCCCGTGGGCACGCTCGCGCTGGTCGGCATAGCCGGTCATCAGCAGAATGATCAGCTGCGGAAACTGCGGCGCCGCGGCGAGCGCCAGCGCGATGCCGTCCATCAGCGGCATGCGGATGTCGGTCAGCAGCAGGTCGAAGGCGCCCTTGCCGCGCTCGAGCACGTCGAGCGCCTCGGCGCCGTCCATCGCCTCCACCACGGTGTGACCATCGATCTCGAGGGCCCGCCGGACGAAGACCCGGACGGGTTCGTCGTCCTCGGCGACCAGCACACGTGCCATTGCCGTCAGCCCTCGATCCTGTCCGCGAAACGCACCATTCGTTCAGTCCTCGATCACGCCGACGAAGGGCAGCTGGCGCCAGGCATGGGCGACGTCCATGCCATAGCCCACGACGAACACGTCGGGGCAGACGAAGCCGACATAGTCGGCATTCAGGTTGACGGCCCGCTTGCCCGGCTTTTCCAGGAGCACGCAGGTGCGCACGCTGCGCGCGCCGCGCGCGCTCAGGAGGTCCTTGGCATAGGTCAGCGTGCGGCCGCTTTCCAGGATGTCGTCGACCAGCAGCACGTCGCGATCGGCGACCGGGCTTTCGATGTCGTGCACGACGCGCACCGTGCCGCTCGACACGGTGCCCTCCAGATAGCTCGACAGCGACATGAACTCGACCTCCGGCGCCATGCCGGCGGCATCCATGGCGCGGATCAGGTCGGCCGCGAACACGAAGCTGCCCTTCAGCACGGCGATGACGAGCAGACGATGCGGATTGGTGTCGGCGATCTCGCGCACCATCTCGGTCTCGCGCTGCGCGATGGCCTCGGCCGAATACAGCACGCGAATCTTGGAACGGTCCATCACGGGCCTCCGGGGATCCTGAGAGCAAATCGGGTCATGGTCATGGCTTAGCGCGGCCGAACGGCCGCGTCATCTGCCGCCGGCGTCCTGCCGGGTGAAGAAGCGCACCTCGACGGTAGCCCCGTCCGGCGGCGGCGACGCGAGCCGCGAGCGGAACGGCACGGCCTCGCCGGGCGCGAGCTGCGGCTTCGGGGCGGTGGCGGTCCAGGTATAGATTTCCTTGCCCGTCGCGTCGCGCACGGCCAGGCGCAGCCGCGGCAGGTCGATCGGCCGGCCGGAAATATTGACGAGCTGGCCCTCGACCACCAGGACGACCACGCCGTCGACGATCTCGTTGGCGCCCTTCACGTCGCGAAAATCGACGCCGCGCAGGTTCACCGACAGGCCCACCGCATCATAGACCGTCGCGCTCTCGGGCACCGTGCGCACGACCTGCTCGCGGCCGAGGAAGAAGGTCGCAAGCAGCGCCATGCCCAGCAGCACGATGGTCATCGGCACCGGCAG
>NZ_JAPSET010000038.1:0-67504 GCF_026847585.1 Phreatobacter sp. AB_2022a | reverse complement strand
GAGGCCGGTCGCGACCGCTGCGACGGCGAGGCCGACGGCGAGCACGACGAGGGCGGCGGCGCTGCGCGTCGCGCCCGAGAGATTGCCGAGCACGGCGCTGATCACGGCGAGGCCACCGTCGCCGATGACGCCGCCGATGCCCGTCGGCAAGGGCCAGCCGCGCGGCGCCGGCACCAGCGAGGCGGCCACCGCCAGGATCATGCCGGCGGCGATGCCGAGCGGAATGCGCAGGCCCTCGCGGTCGAAAGGCCTGCAGGTGACGAAGCGCCAGCCCCAGATGGCGGCGATCAGCAGCAGCCCGATGGCGCCGAGCCCGAACAGCTGCATGAGGAGATCGGCAAGGATCGCGCCGGGACGGCCGACCCAGTTCTTCACCGGCGCATTGGTGGCATGGCTCAGCGAGGGATCGCCGGCCGTCCAGGTCAGGAGCGCCAGCGCGGCAAGGCCCACGGCGCCGAGGATGGCAAGCCCGCCCAATTGCCGGATCTTGCGACGCATGGCGCCTTTCATCGCTTCGGGAAAGAGAGAGAGGCCGGTATGCCGCCGCGCCACAGCCATGTCGGTCGCATCCTGTGAAGGGAGACCGAGCGGGAAATCCGCGCGACGGCGGACGCCCCGGAGGGCCATCCGGTTCGTGATCGCGACCTTACCGAGGCAAGGGTTGACGGGTGATTAACCATCGCCGGCCTGGGGAATATCGCCGTGGACAAGTCGCCATGAAAAACCCCGGCGCCAAGGGCGCCGGGGCCTGAAAACAGGGAATTTCGGGCCTTGCGGCCGTCAGAGATTGTAGGCGCGCTCGCCATGGTCGGCGAGGTCGAGCCCCTCGCGCTCGCGGTCCGGCGAGACCCGGAGGCCGACGACGACGTCGACGATCTTGTAGAGGACGAAGGAGCCGACCCCGGACCAGACGAGCGTCAGGAGCACCGCCTTGATCTGGGCGATGACCGCGGGCGCGAATTCATAGGCCGCGACCGAGAGCTCGCCCGGCTTGGCCTCGTAGTCGGGAATGCCGACGCCGCCGAGTGCGGTGTTGACCAGGATGCCGGTGGCGATGGCGCCGAGAATGCCGCCGACGCAGTGGATGCCGAACACGTCGAGCGAGTCGTCGTAGCCGAAGGCATTCTTGACCGTGGAGCAGAACACGAAGCAGACGCCGCCGGCGACGAGACCGAGCACGATCGAGCCCATCGGCCCGGCGAAACCGGACGCCGGCGTCACCGCGACGAGGCCGGCGACCGCGCCCGACACCGCGCCGAGCAGCGAGGGCTTGCCCTTGGCTGCCCATTCGACGAACAGCCAGGACAGCGCCGCCGCGGCGGTCGCGACGAAGGTGTTGATCATGGCGAGCGCCGCCGTGCCGTTGGCCTCGAGGTTGGACCCGGCATTGAAGCCGAACCAGCCGACCCACAGGAGCGCGGCGCCGATCAGCGTCATGACCAGCGAGTGCGGCGGCATCAGCTCCTTGCCGTAGCCGATGCGCTTGCCCACCACGAGGCAGCCGACAAGACCGGCGATGCCGGCATTGATATGGACCACCGTGCCGCCGGCGAAATCGAGCGCGCCCCACTGGTAGATGAGGCCCGCATCGGCCTTGACCGCAGCGAGCTTGGCTTCCGCGGCCGCCTTGGCGGCGGCGTCGGAACCGGCGGCCGCGACCGCCTTGGCCGCGTCCGCGATGGCGTCGGGGCCGGCCCAGTACCAGACCATGTGCGCGATCGGGAAATAGACGAAGGTGACCCAGAGCACGGTGAACAGGACGACCGCCGAGAACTTGGTCCGCTCGGCGATGGCGCCGACGATCAGCGCCGGCGTGATGCAGGCGAAGGTCATCTGGAAGGCGATGTAGACGAGTTCGGGAATGACCACGCCGTTGGAGAAGGTTGCGGCGGTCGAATTGGCGTCGACCCCGATGAGGAAGGCCTTGGAGAAGCCGCCGATATAGGCGTTGAGCCCGCCGCCGCCAGTGAAGGTCAGCGAGTAGCCGTAGACGACCCAGATGATGGCGACGAGCGCGACGATGACGAAGACCTGGGTCAGCACCGACAGCATGTTCTTCGAGCGCACCAGGCCGCCATAGAAGAGCGCGAGGCCCGGCACGGTCATCAGGAGCACCAGAAGCGCCGAGGTCAGCATCCAGGCGGTGTCGCCGGCATTCGGCTTCGGCGGCGTGGCGGCCTGGGCGAGCGCCGGATCGGCCTGGATCGCCACGGCGCAGGCGAGCGCAAGCGCCGCGACGCCCCACCGGGACAAGAGGGAACGGATCATGTGCGAGAACTCCGGGAGGATGTTTCTTGAGCTGCGCGCCGCTCAGAGCGCGTCGATATCGGTCTCACCGGTGCGGATCCGCACGGCGTGCTCGATGGAGGTGACGAAGATCTTGCCGTCGCCGATCTGGCCGGTCTTGGCGGCACCGGCTATGGCGGCGACCACCTTGTCGGCCTCGCTCGCGGGCACCGCGACCTCGATCTTCAGCTTGGGCAGGAAGCTCACGGCGTATTCGGCGCCGCGATAGATTTCGGTATGGCCCTTCTGCCGGCCGTAACCCTTCACTTCCGTGACGGTCAGGCCGTGCACGCCGATGCCGGTCAGGGCATCGCGGACCTCTTCGAGCTTGAATGGCTTGATGATAGCCATCACGATTTTCATGTCGGCATCCCCGAACTGGCTTCCCCCGGAAGCACCGGGTGAAGGGTTGCTGGTCGCTTCCGACGCGACCCGAGGGGGCATGCGCCGAACCGAGCTATCGGGAATCAAGTCGCGTGCCAGTCGCCGCACGCTGGATAAAATCGAATAATATCAATCGGTTGATTGAGAGGTCCGCATTCCGGGTGGAAGCCGTCGTCAGCTTTCGCCTAAAATTTAGGCAAGAAAGGACTGCTGCAAAGCCGCCGCAATTGGCTTCGCCTGACATGCCCAATATTGAGGCAGATGCGCGGAGGTCAGCTTTCGCGCCGCGGGCGGATCAGCCCTTCCTGGGCGACCGAAGCGACCAGCACGCCGTCGCGCGTGTAGATCGAGCCGCGCGAGAAGCCGCGCGCGCCCTGGGAGGACGGCGAATCCTGGGCATAGAGCAGCCATTCGTCGGCCCGGAACGGCCGGTGGAACCACATCGCATGGTCGAGGCTGGCGCCCTGGATCGTCGCGTCGAACAGCGTGCGCCCCTGCGGGATCAGGGAAGCGTCGAGCAGCGTCATGTCGGAGGCATAGGCGAGCACGCAGCGGTGCACCACCGGATCGTCGGGCAGCGTGCCGGTGGCACGGATCCAGACATGGAACCGGCCCTCGGGCTGGCGTACGCCCTCGTAACGCTCGATCTCGACCGGGCGCATGGCGATCGGCCGTTCGCGGGCGAAATAGGCCTTCACCGCCGCCGGCGTCGAGGGATGCAGGTTGCGGCCGATCTCCGCCTCGGCCGGCAGGCTTTCGGGAGCCGGCACGTCGGGCATGGCGAACTGGTGCTCGAAGCCTTCCTCCTCCACCTGGAACGAGGCCGACAGCGAAAAGATCGCCGCACCATGCTGGATCGCCTTGACCCGACGGGTGGAAAAGCTCCTGCCGTCGCGGATCCGCTCGACCTCGTAGATGATCGGCGCCTTGGGGTCGCCGGGCAGCACGAAATAGCCGTGCAGCGAATGCGGGGCGCGGCCCTCGACCGTGCGGCAGGCGGCAACCAGCGCCTGGCCGATCACCTGTCCGCCGAACACGCGCTGCCAGCCGTCCTTCGGACTTTCGCCGCGGAACAGGTTCACCTCGAGCCGCTCGAGATCGAGGATCTTCAGAAGGCGTTCGACGGCCGCGGACATGACGGCGGGAGCTCCGGTCGGCTGGGACATCAGGCAGAGACCATTTGCCCCGGCGGCGGTCAACCCCCGCGCCGGGCCGTGGCGCTGTCCGGCGAAACGGCGGAACCGGTCCTCAGCCCGGCTTGCCGAGCGCCTGGCGCTTGGTGGCGAGCGAGGCGGCGATCACGGCGACCGTCACGGCGGCGATCATCAGGGTGCAGATCGCGTTGATCTCGGGCGTCACGCCGAGCCGCACCTGGCTGTAGATGCGCATGGGCAGGGTCGTGGCCCCCGGCCCGGTCGTGAAGCTCGCGATGACGAGGTCGTCGAGCGACAGCGTGAAGGCGAGCAGGAAGCCGGCGATCACCGCCGGCGCGATGATCGGCAGCGTGATGCGGAAGAACACCTGGGCCGGCGAGGCGCCGAGATCGGCGGCGGCTTCCTCGAGCGAAGCGTCGAAAGCGACGAGCCGCGACTGCACGACGACGGCGACGAAGCCGAGCGTGAAGGTCGCATGCGCCACCGTCACCGTCCAGAAGCCGCGGTCGATGCCGAGCGAGACGAACAGCAGCAGCAGCGACAGGCCGGTGATCACCTCGGGCATGACGAGGGGCGCATAGACCATGCCGGTGAACAGGACGCGGCCGCGGAACCGGAGGTAGCGCGTCAGGGCAAGGGCCGCCAGCGTGCCGACGACGGTGGCGAGCGTCGCCGAGACGAAGGCGACCTGGGCGGTCATCCAGGCGGAATCGAGAAGCTGACGGTTCTGCAGGATCTCGCCGTACCAGCGGGTCGAGAAGCCGCCCCAGACGGTGACGAGCTGGCTGGCATTGAACGAGAAGACGATCAGGATGACGATCGGCAGGTAGAGGAAGCCGAAGCCGAGGGTCAGCGCGGTGGCATCGAGGAAGCGCGCGGATCGGTTCATCTGGCGGCCTCCAGCTGGCGCGCCTGCAGGTGCTGGTAGACCATGATCGGGCCGACCAGCACGACGAGCAGCAGCACCGCGACGGCGGAGGCGACCGGCCAGTCGCGGTTGGCGAAGAACTCGGTCCACAAGGTCTTGCCGATCATCAGCGTCTCCGAGCCGCCGAGCAGGTCGGGGATCACCACCTCGCCGGTGATCGGAATGAAGCAGAGGAAGCAGCCGGCGACGATGCCCGGCAAGGTCAGCGGCACCGTGATGCGCCAGAACGCGCCGACGGGCGAGCAGCCGAGATCGGCCGCCGCCTCGAGCAGGGTCCGGTCGAGCCGCTCCAGCGCGGCATAGAGCGGCAGCACCATGAACGGCAGGTAGGAATAGACGACGCCGATCAGCACCGCCGCCTCGGTATTGGCGATCTGCAGGCGCGTGCCGATGAGGCCGAGCCCGAGCAGCGCTTCGTTGAGCAGGCCTTCGGGCTTCAGGATGCCGATCCAGGCATAGACGCGGATCAGGAAGCTCGTCCAGAACGGCAGGATCACCGCCATCACCAGGAGCGGGCGCAGCCGCTCCGGCGCCCGCGCCATGGCATGGGCCATGGGATAGCCGAGGACGAGCAGGATCGCCGTGCCGATCGCGGCGATCCTGAGCGAGGAGACGAAGGCGTCGACATAGAGCGCGTCGCCGGTGACGACGCCGTAATTGCCGAGCGAGAGCTGGCCAAGCTTGTCACGCCAGCTCGCCAGGCCGTCGCCGAGCCCGAAGACCGGCTCGTAGGGCGGCACGGCGGTCGCCACCTGCGACAGCGACATCTTGGCGACGATCGCGAAGGGGACAAGGAAGAACAGGACGAGCCAGAGATAGGGCACCAGGATGGTGACGCGGCGGGTGGCGCGATCGGTCATGGCCGGCTACCGCGCGAGCAGCACGAAGGAGGACGGCGCGACCGCAAGGCGCACCGGCTCGTCCCAGGTGACCGGCCGTTCGACGAGGCGCGCCGCATTGGCGACCGCGGCCCTGAGCCTGAGGCCGCCGGCGACGACCACATAGGTCGTCCAGTCGCCGAGATAGCCGATATCGTGCACCGTTCCGGCAATCGTCGCCCAGCCGGCGGGCGCCTCCTCGCCGGCCCGCAGGATGCGCGTCTTTTCCGGCCGCCAGGCGACCGCGACCTGCTGGCCGGCAGCAAGCGCCTCGTCCGTCTCCACCGACAGCCGGCCGGCAATCTCGGTCTCGACCGCAACGGCGCCCGGGCCGGCCGCGGCGGCGACCTTGGCTTCGATCAGATTGATGTCGCCGATGAAGCTGGCGACATAACGGGTGGCCGGCGCCTCGTAGATGACCGGCGGCGGCGCCACCTGCACCACCCGGCCCTTGTCCATGACCGCAATGCGGGTCGCCATGGTCATGGCCTCGTCCTGGTCGTGGGTGACAATGACGAAGGTGACGCCGAGCCGCTCCTGCAGCGCGATCAGCTCGAACTGGGTCTCCTCGCGCAGCTTCCGGTCGAGCGCGCCGAGCGGTTCGTCGAGCAGCAGCACTTTCGGCCGCTTCGCCAGCGCCCGGGCGAGCGCCACCCGCTGGCGCTGGCCGCCGGAGAGCTGGTGCGGCCTGCGGTTCGCATAGGCCTCGAGCTTGACCAGCTTCAGCATCGCCGCGACCCGCTCGCGGATCTCCTCGCGCGGCAGGCCTTCCATGGTCAGGCCGAAGGCGATGTTGCGCTCCACGGTCATATGCGGGAACAGCGCATAGGACTGGAACATCATGTTGACCGGGCGCCGGTGCGGCGGCACGCCGGCAAGATCCTCGCCGGCGAGCAGGACGCGGCCCGCGCTCGGCGTCTCGAAGCCGGCCAGCAGCCGCATCAGCGTGCTCTTGCCGCAGCCCGAAGGCCCGAGCAGGGCAAAGAACTCGCGCTCGTAGATGGCAAGGCTGAGATCCGCGACCGCGGTCTCCGCGCCATAGCGTTTGGTCACGCCGTCATAGACCACCAGGGGTGCGAGCGCCGGATCGTCCCACGGCGCGAAGGTGGAGCGCACCGCTCCAAGCGATGTCGTCAATTGATGAGCCCGCCCGATCTCGTTCACACCATTCGCATAGAGCAAAAACGGTTTCGGGGGAAAGGCCGGCACCGGCGCCGACCCGTCCCGGCGAAAGCGCTGGCGACCGGCCGTGTTGGTCGGCCGGCGCTCAGCGCCGGTTGGCCGTCAGCGCCCGGTCTTGGCCCGCGTCCAGGCGCGGGTGATGACGCGCTGCAGGCGCGCATCGGGGCTCGTGACGGTGAACAGCCGCTCCATCACCGCATCGGGCGGATAGATCGCGGGATTGTCGCGCACCGCAGGGGCCACCAGCGGCCGCGCCGCGAGGTTGCCGCTCGCATAGGAGACGAAGCTTGCCACCCGCGCGCCGACCTCCGGCCGCAGCAGATAGTTGATGAAGGCCTCGGCGAGGTCCGGATTGGGCGCATCGGCCGGGATCGCCATCTGGTCGAACCACATCTGCGCGCCCTCGCGCGGGATGACATATTGGATGTCGATGCCGTTGCCGGCTTCGCGGGCCCGCCTCTGGGCCTGGAAGATGTCGCCGGAATAGCCGACCACCAGGCAGATATCGCCATTGGCGAGGGCCGAAATATATTCCGAGGAATGGAACTTGGTGACCAGCGTCCTGAGCTGCTGGATATGGGCGGCCGCGGCCTCCCAGTCCTCCGGCTTCTTGGAATTCGGATCGCGGCCGAGATAGCGCAGCACCGAAGGCAGCAGGTCCTCGGCCGTGTCGAGGAAGTGGATGCCGCAATCCTTGAAGCGCTTCAGCACCTCCGGATCGAAGGCGAGGCGCCAGGAATCGAGCGGCGCATCGGCCATCCGCTCGCGGATCTTGGCGACGTTGTAGCCGATGCCGGTCGTGCCCCAGAGATAGTTCACCGAATAGGCGTTGCCGGGATCGAACACGGCGACGCGGCGCTGCACGTCGGGCCACAGATTGGCCAGGTTCGGGATCTTCGAGGGGTCGAGCCGGCGGTGGACATTGGCCGCGATCTGCCGCGACAGGAACGGTCCCGACGGCACCACGATGTCGTAGCCGGTGCGGCCGGCGAGCAGGCGCGTCTCCAGCACCTCGTTGGAATCATAGGTGTCGTAGACGACCTTGGCGTTGAACTCGCGCTCGAAATCCCGGAGCACCTGCTCGTCGATATAGTTCGACCAGTTGAAGATGCGCAGTTCCCGCGTGCCCTGCGCCGCGGCGCTCGCCGCAAAACCGACCGCCGCGAGCGCGACGGCAAGGCCTCTGAGCAGGGTGCAAGTCTTCATGATGCCGTCCTTGACCAGGGAATGGAGGGGGATGCCGGGCCCCGCGGGCGTCGCCGACGGCCGCAACTTAGCGGGGAATTGCGCCGGCGGCTATGCCCGAAACGGCAGCGGCCGCGCGTCAAAAAGACAAGGCCGGCGGGGCGTGCCCGCCGGCCTGAAGGATCGAAGGACGCCCCGCCGCGGCGGAGCGCGGGCCGGAGCCCTGTCGTCAGTCGCGCACGAGGATGTTGCGGAACTGCCAGGGATCGGAGGTGTCGATATCCTCTGGGAACAGGCCGGGACGGCCGCTGAGCGGCGTCCAGTCCGTATAGGTGCCGACCACCGGCCCGAGATAGGGCAGCTGGACTTCCAGGCACCGCTTGAAGTCGACGTCGTCGGCCTCGACGATGCCGGCATTCGGATTGTCGAGCGCCCAGACCATGCCGGCGAGCACGGCCGAGGTCACCTGCAGGCCGGTGGCGTTCTGGTAGGGCGCGAGCCGGCGCGTCTCCTCGATGGAGAGCTGCGAGCCGTACCAGTAGGCCCCGCCGGCCTGGCCGTAGAGCAGCACGCCGAGTTCGTCGATGCCGTCGACGATCTCGTCCTCGCCGAGGATCTGCCATTCCGGCTGGCGCTGGCCGGCCGCGCCGAACATCTCGTGCAGCGACAGCACCGCATCGTTGCAGGGATGGTAGGCATAGTGGCAGGTCGGCCGGTAGGTCACCTTGCCGCCGGCATCCCGCGCGGTGAAATAGTCCGCGATCGAGATCGCCTCGTTGTGGGTGACCAGGAAGGCATGCTGGGCGCCCATCGTCGGGCACCAGGATCGGACGCGGGTATTGGCGCCCGGCTGCAGCAGATAGATTGCCGGCGCATCTTTGTCGCGATACTGGCGGGCGGTTGCCGGCAGCCATTTCTCGTGGGTACCCCAGCCGAGCTCGGCCGGCTGCAGGCCTTCGGAAATGAACCCCTCGACCGACCAGGTGTTGACGAACACCCTGGGCGGCTTCGGCTGGCGCGCGCGCTGGGTATCGCGCTCGGCGATGTGGATGCCCTTGACCCCGACCTTGGCGGCGAGATCGGCCCATTCGGCCTTCGAGGTCGGCGTCGAGAAGGCGAGACCGCTGTCGGTGGCGACATTGAGCAGGGCCTGCTTGACGAACCAGGAGACCATGCCGGGATTGGCGCCGCAGCAGGACACCGCCGTGGTGCCGCCCGGCGAGCGCCTGCGGGCATCGAGGACCCGCTCGCGCAGCGCATAATTGGTGCGGTCGGCGGTATCCATCTTGGCGTCGTAATAGAAACCCGGCCACGGCTCCGCCACGGTGTCGATATAGAGTGCGCCCACCTTCCGGCACAGCTCCATGATCGCGACCGACGAGGTGTCGACCGACAGATTGACGCAGAAGCCCTGGCCGCCGCCCTGGGTAAGCAGCGGCTCCAGCAGGGTCACGTAGTTCTCCGGCGTGACCGCCTCCTGTATGAACTTGATGTCGCGCTCGTCTACGAGGTGCCGGTTGGTGTCCACCGGGTCGATCACCACCATCCGGCTCCGGTCGAAGCGGAAGTGACGTTCGATCAGCGGCAGGGTGCCGCGGCCGATGGAACCGAAACCGATCATGACGATCGGGCCGGTGATATCGTGATAGACGGGCCACTGGCTCATAAGGGGTCTCCTGAAGAGGCAGGTCTTACAACGAATGAAAGGCCCCGGCCTTGCGGACGGGACCCTGCACAACGAGCAGGCGTGCATTGGCCATGCGAAAGCCCCCCCGTCAACGCCTATTCACGTGACGCGGTCATGACGGGGCCCGGCCGGACGTGAATTTGACCGCCGCCGGCGCCGTCCGCCAAGGCGCCCGGCAGCGCTTCGCGGGGACACGAAGATGCTGCGCCGCGACCTCTGGTCCCTCTGGTCGGACGGCGTGACTCAGGTAATATATTCCCTCCTGACGGGCGCCAACGATAAGGAAATGCTCGGCGGAAGGGGTGTGGGAGAGAATTTATGGCGACGAAAAAAGAACGCTCGGTCGAGGAGCTCTATCGCGACGACCCGGAACGGGCCGATGCCGAGGTCTTCGGCCGCAAGGCGGCGAAAGGTCGCGCCGCGGGCGAGGTCGCCTCGCGTCGCGGCTTCCTCGGCGGCGCCGGACTCGCGGCCATGTCGGCGGCGGTCGGCGGCCCGATCGTCTATTCCGCGGCCATGCCCGGCGGGCTCGTACCGGCGGCGCTGGCGCAGGGAGCTCCGGCCGCGCCGGCCCAGGGGTCGGGCACCGGCCCCTCCGCCGCGGCGCCGGCGACCGCCGCGGGCCCGCAGCCTTTCGACTATCCCGGCAAGGCCCGCGGCCTGATGCTGCTGCAGGACCGGCCGCTGGTGGCCGAGACGCCCGAACATATGCTCGACGACGCGACGACGCCGGTCGACCGCTTCTTCGTGCGCAACAACGGCCAGATCGCGCCCGAGATCACCAATCCGGACGCCCATGCCTTCGTCATCGACGGCGAGGTCAATGCGCCGCTGCGCCTCACCCTCGGCGAGCTCAAGTCGCGCTTCCGCGCGGTCACCTACCGGCTGCAGATGGAATGCGGGGGCAACGGCCGCTCGTTCTTCTCGCCGCAGGCGCGCGGCAACCAGTGGGGCAACGGCGCCATCGGCTGCGCCGAATGGACCGGCGTGCCGCTGCGCGACATCCTGCGCGCCGCCGGCCTGAAGGACAGCGCGCGCTTCACCGGCAATTACGGCGCCGATCCGCACCTGTCCGGCGATACCGGCAGGCAGTCGATCTCGCGCGGCATGCCGATCGCCAAGGCGCTGGAGCGTCACACGCTCGTCGCCTTCGCCATGAACGGCCAGCCGATCCCGCATATCCACGGCGGCCCGGTGCGGCTGATCACGCCGGGCTGGCCGGGCTCGCTGTCGCACAAATGGCTGACGCGCATCTGGATCCGCGACAAGCCGCATGACGGTGCCGGCATGGGCGGCACCAGCTATCGTGTGCCCATCGTGCCGATCGTGCCGGGCTCCAATGTCGACGGCCGCGAAAACTTCACCGACATGACCTCCATGCCGCTGCGTTCGATCCTGACGAGCCATGCCAATGGCACGCGGCTCGCCAAGGGCACGCGCTCGCTCGACATCCGCGGCGCCGCCTGGGCCGGCGATCTCGACGTCCAGCGGGTTCACGTCTCGACCAATTTCGGCCAGACCTGGAAGGCCATGCGGCTGGCGGCGCCCAAGAACCGCTACGACTGGCGGCGCTGGTCCGGCTCGATCCAGTTCCCCACCGACGGCTATTACGAGGTCTGGGTGCGCGGCCAGGATTCGACCGGCAAATATCAGCCGCACACGGCCGGCAACTGGAACCCGCAAGGCTATGGCGCCAATTCCTTCCACCGCATCGCCATGCTGATCGGGTGACGGGATGCGCCTGACGACAGTCCTGACCCTCGCGCTGGCGCTCGGCGCCGGCGCGGCGGCCATGCCGGCCCTCGGCCAGCAGCCGCCCGCCTTCCAGCCGCAGGCGGAGACGCCGGAGGCCTGGCCCGCCGGCGAGGGTCGCGAGGAGACCTTCTACACCTGCACCGCCTGCCACGCGACCGGGCTGATCACCCGGATCGGCCAGACCCGCGAGCAGTGGAACGGGGTCGTCGATCTCATGGTCGCCAAGCACGGCATGGCCGCGCCCGAACCCGCCGACCGCGCGATGATCGTGAACTATCTGGCGCGCGCCTTCCCGCCGCGGGCGCCGGCGCAGGGCGGCGGCTGGCGCAATCCGTTCCAGCCCCAGCAGTGACTCGTGCCGCCGCGCCTCAGCGCGCGGCGAGCGCCGCTTCGATCTGCGGCTTGATGCGGGCGGTCAGGATCTGCGGCGTGATCGGGCCGACATGCTTGTAAAGGATGCGCCCGTCGCGGCCGACGATGAAGGTCTCCGGCACGCCGTAGACGCCCCACTCGATCGCCGCCCGGCCGTTCGGATCGACACCGATCCGCTGATAGGGATTGCCGTTGCGCTCCAGGAACCGCCGGGCATTCTCCGGCTGATCCTTCTGATTGATGCCGGCCATGCGGATCCGGCTGTCCCGGGCGAGCTCGACCAGCTGGGGATGCTCCTCGTGGCAGGGAATGCACCAGGAGGCGAAGACGTTGACCACGGTGACCGCGCCGGAAAGGTCCGCCGTGGCGAGGCCGGGCCGGTCGATGCCCTCGAGGGCGCTGAGCGAAAAGTCCGGCACGGGCTTGCCGATCAGCGCCGAGGGCAGCTTCTGCGGATCGCCCTGCAGGCCGATGAGGAACAGCGCGGCCAGAGCGATGAACACGGCGAGCGGCACGAAGGCGAGCCAGCGCCGCCGGGGCGCGGCCGGAACCGCCAGGTTGCTCATGGTGCCCCCTCCTTCCGCGCCGGCTCGCGCGGGCCGGATGCCGACCGGCGGGACACGCCGCGCGCCGCAAGGTCGGCGAGCAGCGCCGTCTGACGCCGGTGATCGACGACGATCCAGGCGATGAGCCCGCCGACCGTCAGGAAACCGAGGCCATAGGCGGCGAGGATGAAGGCGGCGTGCGGTCCGAGCGCGCTGAACGCGGCCATGCTCTCAGCCCCCCGTCGCCAGCCCGGCGCCGGCCGGCAGGCCGTCGCGCTGCGCTTCGATCAGCCGCATGGCCCTGACGCGCCGGCGCAGCACCTCGTTGCGCATGGCGGCGAGATGCAGCGTCACGAACAGGACGGTGAAGGCGAGCGCCGAGACCATGAGCGGCACCAGGATGGAGCTGTGGATGGTCGGTCCGCCGGTCCGGAACACCGAGGCCGGCTGGTGCAGCGTGTTCCACCAGTCGACCGAAAACTTGATGATCGGGATGTTGACCGTGCCGACCAGGGTCAGGACCGCCACCGCCCGGCCGGCCCGGCCGGGATCGTCGACCGTCCGCCATAGCGCGATCAGGCCGAGATACATGAGCAGGAGCACGAGCTCGGAGGTGAGCCGGGCATCCCAGATCCACCAGGTGCCCCACATCGGCTTGCCCCAGAGCGAGCCGGTGACGAGGCACAGAAAGGTGAAGGCGGCGCCGATCGGCGCGGCCGCCTTGGCCGCGACGTCGGCCAGCGGATGGCGCCAGACCAGCGTGCCGAGCGCGGAGACCGCCATCATCGAATAGCAGGCCATCGACAGCCAGGCCGCCGGCACGTGAAGGAACATGATCTTCACCGTGCCGCCCTGCTGGTAGTCGTCGGGCGCGACGAACAGGACGAGGTAGGCAGCCACGGCGAACAGCAGCACCGTCGCGGCGCCAAGCCACGGCAGTGCCCGCGCCACGAGCACGAGAAAGCGGGTCGGATTGGCGAGATCGAGGAGCGCCATGATGGGGCTGGTTTAATCGCGCCCGCGTCCGGGCGCAATGCGACGGATCAACCGGGGCCTGCGGTTGTCCGCGGCGGATCGGCGCAAAACCAACGGCCCGGGCAGGGCCCGGGTCGCCAATGCCGGCCTGGAAGGCGCGTCAGAAGCGGAAATTCACGCCGGTGCGGATCTGGTGGCCGGTGAAGCCGACGCGTGGCTGCTCCAGCAGGTCGCCGTAATTGCCGTGGCCGAGGCTGATGTAGCGGTATTCCAGCATGGCGGTCCAGTTGCGGCTGAAGGCATATTCGCCGCCGACGCCCGCAGTCCAGCCCGACAGCATGCGCGTCTGCGTCATCGGGCGCAGGCTCGCATCGGTCATGCGGACATTGCCGAAGGCGTAGCCGCCCGTGGCGTAGACCATGAAATTGCTCTGCACGACGTAGCCGAAGCGCGCGCGCAGCGATCCGTTCCAGTTCATGCTGGCGCGAATGTCGGTCGGCAGCGTATCGTTGTAGGTGCGCTTCAGGCTGCTGTAGTTGATGTCGCCGGCCACGCCCAGCACGAACCGGTCCATCTGGAAATCGTAGCCGCCCTGCAGGCCGCCGGTGAAGCCGGACGCCCCGCCGAGCTCATACTTGGCGGTATTGCTGAAACGCGACGCGAAGTTCAGGCCGATATTGCCGCCGAGATAGAAGCCGGACCAGACGCCGGCCGGCACAGCCGGCATGAAGCCCGGCTCGGCATAGGGCCCGCGGCCCGAAAAGTCCGCGGCCAGCGCGGGACCGGCGAAAAGCGCCGAGGCCGCCGCAGCCCAGATGATCTTCTTCATGTCCCAACTCCTCTCCGACGGTCCCGCGGAACAAGCTCCGTCGCGGGTCGCGCCCGGATGCGAATGCGATGAACAAGCCATAACCGCATTCGCTCAAATTTTCTCGTTCTCAGTAGTATCATCGTGAATAGATTATTACCGTTCCTGTCTATGATAGCGCATCTCAGCAAATCGCGGCCTGCGATGCGAGGATATGCCCGCAGCGGAACACGCAATGTTCATGCAATAATCGGAAATATGAAATTACTATTCTGATATTTCCTGTGAAAATACGCAAAAAATTCAGTAAAGCGACAGCAAAAACGACAATGATCGTGTCAGAATGGTGACGAAGCAAGCGCTGCCGGATGTTCAAGCAAGACGAGCGCGGAT
Source organism: Phreatobacter sp. AB_2022a (assembly GCF_026847585.1). Lineage (NCBI taxonomy): Bacteria > Pseudomonadati > Pseudomonadota > Alphaproteobacteria > Hyphomicrobiales > Phreatobacteraceae > Phreatobacter > Phreatobacter sp. AB_2022a. The sequence continues at coordinate 52,972 of NZ_JAPSET010000038.1, read as the reverse complement.
CCATGCGCCCTTCCGTGCCGGCAGCGCCGGCGATATGCCGCGCGGCTGCGCGTGACGGTCCGCGAAACGACTGGAACCGGTGGCGGAAATGCACGCCGGCGCCTATGTCGACAGACTGATCTTCACGCAATGTGCCGGGACGTCATGGCCGAAGTCGAAACTGCATTGGTCACCGGCGGCGCGCGCCGGATCGGCGCGGCGATCACCGAGGCGCTGGCGCGCGCCGGCTTCGCCGTGGTCATTCACGCCCATCGCTCGGCCGAGGCGGCTCAGGCGCTGGCCGCGCGCATCGCCGATGCCGGCGGCCGGGCCGCCGTGGTATCGGCCGATCTCGCCGAGCCCGGCGATGTCGACGGCCTCATCGCGGCGGCCGCTCGGCCCTTCGGCCGCCTGAGCCTGCTCGTCAACAATGCCAGCGAATTCGAGGAGGACCATCTCGGCAACCTGACACGCGAGCGCTGGAACCGGCAGTTCCGCGTCAACCTGCAGACCCCGTCCTTCCTCGCCCAGGATTTTGCCGACCAGGCGCCGGACGGCGCGGCGATCGTCAACATCGTCGACCAGCGCGTCTTCAAACCGACGCCGCAATTCTACTCCTATACGCTGACCAAGATCGCGCTGGAGGCGGCGACCCGCACCATGGCGCAGGCGCTGGCGCCGAGGATCCGCGTCAATGCGGTGGCGCCGGGGCCGACCGCAGCCAATGTCCGGCAGGATCCCGCCGATTTCGGCCGTCAGGCCGAGGCGACGCTGCTCGGCGCGCCCGTCGCCCCGGAGGCGATCGCCGAGGCGGTCGTCCACCTCGCCCGTGCCCGCGCCACGACCGGGATCACCATGGCGGTCGACAGCGGCCAGCATCTGGCCTGGAAGACGGCTGATGTCTGGGGCATCAAGGAATAGAGAATAGACTTGCCGACGCGCCTGATTCCCGCGCCGGCGCCAACGGTCGCTCCGCCGGCCGACAGGACCGAACCGAACAGACATCCGCCATGACCGCCCGTCCCGGCCCCGCCAATCTCGAACCCGATCTGACCGACCTCGATCTGCCCGAAGCGGACGAGGCGGAGGACGTCGTTCTGGATCTCGCGACGGAAGAGGATGCGGCGCCGGCCGCCGGGCCGCTCGCAGCCGGCATCGACGTGATCAAGGCCGCCGTGCGCCACGCGCCGAAGGGGCCCGGCGTCTATCGCATGATCGATGCGGGCGGCGAGGTGCTTTATGTCGGCAAGGCGAAGTCGATCGCCAAGCGCATCGTGTCCTATACGCGCCCCGTCGGCCTCGTCACCCGCATCGCCCGCATGGTGGCGGCGACCGCCGCCATGGAATTCGTCTCGACCAAGACCGAGACCGAGGCGCTGCTGCTCGAAGCCAACCTGATCAAGCAGCTGCGCCCCCGCTTCAACGTGCTGCTCAGGGACGACAAGTCCTTCCCCTATATCCTCATTACCGCCGATCACGCCGCGCCGCGCATCGCCAAGCATCGCGGCGCCCGCTCGATCAAGGGCGACTATTTCGGCCCCTTCGCCTCGGCCCAGGCGGTCGGCCGCACCATCAATGCGCTCGAGCGCGCCTTCCTCATCCGCTCCTGCGCCGATCCGGTGTTCGAAAGCCGCACCCGGCCCTGCCTCCTGTTCCAGATCAAGCGCTGCGCCGGTCCCTGCACCGGCGAGATCGCCCAGGCGGACTACGATGCTCTCGTCGGCGAGGCCAAGCTGTTCCTCTCCGGCCGCAGCCAGGCGGTCAGGGAGGTGCTGGCGCGCCAGATGGAGCAGGCCTCCATCGACCTCGAATTCGAGCGTGCGGCCGTCTATCGCGACCGCCTCGCCGCGCTGTCGGCGGTCCAGGCGACCCAGGGCATCAATCCGCGCGGCGTCGAGGAGGCCGACGTCTTCGCCGTCACCCAGCAGGGCGGCCAGACCTGCATCCAGGTGTTCTTCTTCCGCACCGGCCAGAACTGGGGCAACCGCGCCTATTATCCGCGCGCCGACCGCTCGATCGAGCTGGCCGAGGTGCTCGGCTCGTTCGTCGCCCAGTTCTATGACGACAAGCCACCGCCCTCCCTGGTGCTCACCTCGCACGACGTCGAGGACCGCGAGCTGCTCGCCGAGGCGCTGTCGACGCGGGCCGGCCGCCGCGTCGAGGTGGCCGTGCCGAAGCGCGGCGAGAAGAAGGATCTCGTCGACCACGCGCTGCAGAATGCCCGCGAGGCGCTCGGCCGCAAGCTTGCCGAGAGCGCCTCGCAGATGAAGCTGCTGGAAGGTCTCGCCGCGGCCTTCGGGCTCGCCAAGGTGCCCCGCCGCATCGAGGTCTACGACAATTCGCACATCATGGGCACCAATGCGGTCGGCGCCATGATCGTCGCCGGCCCCGAGGGATTCCGCCGCAAGGACTATCGCACCTTCAACATCAAGTCCGACATCGCCCCGGGCGATGATTTCGGCATGATGCGCGAGGTGCTGGAGCGCCGGTTCAAGCGGCTCCTGAAGGACGCGGCCGAGCCCGCGGCGACGCCCAGGCCGGAGCCCGACGAGGACGGCTCGGCCTGGCCGGATCTGGTCGTCATCGACGGCGGTCCGGGCCAGCTCGCGGCAGCCCAGAAGATCCTGACCGAGCTCGGCATCGACACGGTGCCGCTGGTCGGCATCGCCAAGGGCCGCGACCGCGAGGCCGGCCGCGAGACCTTCCACATGGCCGGCCGCGAGCCGTTCCGGCTCGAACCGCGCGATCCCGTGCTCTATTTCGTCCAGCGGCTGCGCGACGAGGCGCACCGCTTCGCCATCGGCACCCATCGCGGCCGGCGCAAGAAGGACATCAAGGAAGCCGGGCTTGCGGAAATCGCCGGCGTCGGTCCCTCGCGCAAGCGCGCCCTGCTCAACCATTTCGGCACGCTGAAGGCGATCGAGCGGGCAAGGCTCGAAGACCTGCAGCGGGCCCCGGGCATCAATGCCGGCACCGCCAAGGCGGTCTACGACTATTTCCACCCCGCGGGGTGAGTGGATGGCGCGTAGCGAATGGCGAACAGGGAGTGATGCGGCCAGGGCGCGCAGACTATCATGGGGTAGCAAGGCCCTCGACGCGCTCCCTGCTGGTGCGCGCCCTCGCAGGCCCCTGTCACTCGATTACCGCGACTCACTCAAGGGGTGCACTCCACTACCCGCCACTCGCCATTCGCCGTCCACTATTCGCGCGCTTGCGCTCGCGCCTCGGCGACCAGCCGGTTGGTGGCGGTCTCGATCGTCGTCTTCAGGCGTTCGGCGAAGATCTCGGGCGGCAGGCCCGGCGGGATCGGGTCGAGGCATTCGACGATCACCGTGCCCGGCCGGCGGAGGAACGACCGGCGCGGCCAGAACAGGCCGGCATTGTGCGCGACCGGCTGGCAGGTGGCGCCCAGCGCCGAATAGAGGTGGGTCACGCCGTATTTGTAGTCCGGCGGTGCATCGACCGCCCGGCGCGTGCCTTCGGGAAAGATCATGACCTGCTGGTCGCGGCCGAGCGCGGCGCGCGCGCCCGCGGTGATCGAGGCCAGCGCCTCGCCCTTCTTGCCGCGATCGACCGGGATCTGATGCGCCCGCCAGATCGCCCAGCCGAACAGCGGGATGTAGCTGAGCTCGCGCTTGTAGATATAGGCCGGCCGCGGGAACGGCACGAAGAAGGCGAAGGTTTCCCAGGCCGACTGATGCTTGGCCGCGACCAGCACGGCGCCCAACGGCACCTTTTCCAGTCCCCGGTAGTCGACGGTCAGGTTGCAGATGGTGCGGAGCGCCCAGAGATTGCCATGGCACCAGACGCGGCCGATGAACAGGACGGGGTTGCCGAACGGCCAGATCATGGCCGGGATCAGCACGATCAAAAGGACGAAGGTCCAGAGATAGAAGAACAGGTTGAAGATGACCGAACGCAGCAACAGCATCAGGCGGGTCCCCCGCCCGAGGCGGTGCTCAGTAGGTCGCGGCGCGCACCGTACGCGGTTCCGCTGTCGGAATATCCAGCCTGAGCCGCACGGCAGCCATCAGATATTTTGCATACTCGAAGCCCAGAATCTTCAGGCTGGGCGGATCTTTCCACCAGACATTGCGCTTCATCGCCTCGGTCGAGACGGGATGGGCGATCAGCGTCACGTCGGGCAGGACGCGCTGCAGCTCCAGCATGGTGCGCGGCATATGGTAGCTGGATGTCACCACCAGCACCGAACGGAAGCCGTTCGAGCGCACCCATTTGCCGGTTTCCATGGCATTGCCGAGGGTGTTGAGGGCGCGGTGGTCGAGATCGATGCAGCATTGCATGAGCGCGGCCGAGCCCGGGATCAGCCGGGCGAGCTCGCGCTCGCCCACCATCGGGTTGACGCCACTGATGAGCAGACGCCGGCCCTGGCCGGTGCCGAGCAGGGAGACCGCGTCGGACAGGCGCGACGAGCCGCCGGTCATGGCGACGATGGCCTCGGCGCGAGGCCCATCCCTGTCCGCAACCTGCGTTGCCTGGAAAACGAAGGCGACGAAACCGCCGGCAAGGCCGATGGCGGCGGCAAGGCAAAGGGCCAGGATGGCCGGCGCCGGGCGAAGCAATAGCCACCCCCGTTCCCGTCTTACCGCGGCGGGGGGCACATCCGGCGCGCTCGTGAGCGCTGCCCATGTACGGCTTCGCGACATTGCCTGCACTATACCAGAGATTGCGGCGACCTGACGGCCCAGGTAAGGCGTAGCGCCACGGTCATCAACGATCCGTTAACCGCATCGGCGGCGGTTCCCGGCATGCCCCGCCCGTTCGGCCGAGGTTGACGTTAGCGGCAGCGGCTGGTGGTGTTGCCCGCATGCAAGGGAGACGAGATCCATGAAAGCGGTGATGTGCAAGACCTTCGGGCCGCCCGAAAGCCTGGTGATCGAGGATCTGCCGGATCCGAGCGCCGGCCCGGGCGAGGTGGTGGTCGCGGTCACCGCCGTCGGCCTCAATTTCTTCGACAACCTGATCATCAAGAACATGTATCAGGTGAAGCCGCCCATGCCCTTTTCGCCCGGTTCCGAATTCGCCGGACGGGTGCTGAGCCTTGGCGCGGGCGCGACCGGCTTCAAGGTCGGCGATCGCGTCGCCGGCAACGTGCCCTATGGCGCCGCGCGCGGCCAGATCGTCGTCAAGGCGAGCGCGCTCGCCCCGATTCCCGACGCCTTGACCGATGAGCAGGCCGCCGGCCTCGTCATCACTTACGGCACCACCATCCACGCCCTGAAGGACCGGGCCGAGCTGAAGCCCGGCGAGACGCTGGCGGTGCTCGGCGCGGCAGGCGGCGTCGGCCTTGCCGCCATCGAGCTCGGCAAGGCCATGGGCGCCCGCGTGATCGCCTGCGCCTCGACCGACGACAAGCTCGCCTTCTGCAAGGCGCACGGCGCCGACGAGGTGATCAACTATTCGACCGAGGACCTGAAGGAGCGCTTGCGGGCGCTGACCGACGGCAAGGGCCCCGACGTCATCTACGATCCCGTCGGCGACAAATATGCCGAGCCAGCCCTGCGCGCCATTGCCTGGCAGGGGCGTTTTCTGGTCATCGGTTTCGCCGGCGGCGAGATCCCGAAGATTCCGCTGAACCTGACGCTGCTGAAGAGCTGCGACATCCGGGGCGTGTTCTGGGGCGCCTTCGCCCAGCGCGATCCGAAGACCAACAGCGCCAATCTCGCGCAGGTGGCCCGCTGGACCGCGGAGAAGAAGCTGTCGCTGCACGTGCACGCGACCTATCCGCTGGAGCAGGTCGCCGATGCGCTGAACGAGATCGCGAGCCGCAAGGCCAAGGGCAAGGTCATCCTGAAGCCCTGAGCAAGCCTGCCGGCCGGGCTCCGACCCCCGCTGCGGCTAGTGGTTCCCCGCCTCCAGCATTTGCGCGCCCGGCCTGTGTCGTGGCCACGCGGAGGCCGCGGCCAGATCGCGGACGGTCGAAGCGAGATCCGCTTCGACCCGCGCCCGCTCGTCGTCGTTCTCGGCGATCAGATGAATATGCACCTCGCTCGCGCGCTTCATTTGAGCGAGCCGGGCGAGCGCCCGCTCCGACCCCGGCGCGCGGCCGGCCCAGACCGCCACGCGCGTGCCGTCGGCCTCGCGGCGGGCAAGCACCACAACCGCACCTTCGTAGGCCGGCGGCGCGCCGGCCGGATAGACGGTTGCCAGGTAGCGCCGGCCGGAAATGCCGCGCCAGGCATGAAACCGGCCGGCCAGGCCGACCGCCGCCAGGGCCTGCGGCGGCCCGGCATCGAATGCGTGGATGATTCGCCGTCTGCTCATGATTCGCCGTTCTCTTCGGCGGAACATAATGAGAACAAACGGAACCGGCGTCAATGCCCCGGAATGGTCGGGCACGGCGGCGCGGTGGCTCGGCGATGGCTGAGGATGTTGACGAGCTTGCCAAGCGGATCGCGCACATAGAAGCGGCGCACGCCCCAGGGCTCGTCGGCCGGACCGTATTCGACGGCAAAGCCCGCGGCACGCATTCCCTCGAGCGCCGCGTCGAGATCGTCGACCTCGATCGACAGATCCGGCACCGGCGTGCCGGAACCGCCTTCGGTTGCGACGCTCACCTGCACGCTCATCTGCGCCGGGGCGCCGTAGGTGGCGATCCAGCCATGATCCATGAGAATGTCGAGGCCGAGCACGTCGCCATAGAAGCGCCGCGCGGCGGCAATGTCGGCGGCCGCGATATTGGCGACGATGCGCGTGACCTTCATGAGCGGGAGTTCCCTGGTTTCACGGACCGGCGGCGAGCGTGCCGCGCTGGCGGCTGTCGGATGCGCCGGTCCAGCCTGCGGACGTTGCCAGGATGGCGTTGACGTTGCCGAAGGCGGGCCGGGGCTGGATGCGGTGGCCGAGCCCTGCGAGCAGGGCGAGCGTGTCGACCGAAATGCCCCGCTCGACGTCGATCGCGTCGGGCAGCCACTGGTGATGCACTCGCGGCGCGGCCACCGCCTCGGCAATGTTCATGCGATGATCGACGACGTTGAGGATGGTCTGCAGCGTGATGGTGATGATCCGGCTGCCGCCCGGCGAACCGGTCACCATCGCCACCTTGCCGTCGCGGAACAGGATGGTGGGAGCCATCGAGGACAATGGCCGCCGGCCGGGCGCCGGCAGATTGGCTGCGCCCTGCACCAGCCCGTAGGCGTTGCTGGCGCCCGCCTTGGCGGCAAAATCGTCCATCTCGTTGTTCAGCAGGATGCCGGTGCCCTCGGCGACCAGGCCCAGCCCATACGAGAAATTGAGCGTATAGGTGTTGGCCACGGCGTTGCCGGCACGGTCGACCACCGAGAAATGGGTGGTCTGGTCGCCTTCGTGCGGGACCGGATCGCCGGGGCGGATCTCGGCCGCGGGCCGGGCGCGCGCAGGATCGATCAACGGGCGCAGCCGGTCGGCATAGGCCCTGGAGACGAGCCCGCGCACCGGCACGCCGACGCTGTCGGGATCGCCGAGATGGCGCGCGCGGTCGGCATAGGCGAGCTTCATGGCCTCGACCATGACATGGATCGCCCGCGCGCTGTTGTGACCCATGCCGGCAAGGTCATAGGGCTCGAGCAGATTGAGAATCTGGATGAGATGCACCCCACCCGAGGACGGCGGCGGCATGGAGGCGATCTCGTAGCCGCGATAGCGCCCGCGCACGACCTCGCGGATGACCGGCCGATAGGCCTTGAGATCCCCTGGCGTCATGATCCCGCCATGGGCGCCGAGCGCCGCGACGATGCGTTCGGCAATCGTGCCTTCGTAGAAACCGGCCGGGCCGCGCTGCGCGATCGCCTCCAGCGAACGGGCGAGATCCGTCTGGACGAGCGTCTCGCCCCGCCGCAGCGCCGAGCCGTCCGGCCTCAGGAAGATGCGCGCCGAGGACGGAAAGCGGCCGAGCCGGCGGGCGGCGGCCGGCAGCGAATCGGCGAGATCCTCGTCGACCGGAATGCCGTCGCGGGCCAGGCGGATCGCCGGCGCGATCAGCTCGGCCAGGCTGAAGCGCCCGGAGCCGTAGCGGCGATGCGCCTCGGCAAGCCCGGCGACCGTGCCGGGGACCCCGGCGGCGAGGCCGGTGTCGCGCGACAGGCGCGCATCCGGCTCGCCGTTGCCGCCAAGGAACATGGTCGGCGTGGCGGCGGCCGGTGCCGTCTCCCGATAGTCGATGGCGACCGTCTCGTTGCGCGCGGCGAGATGCACCAGCATGAAGCCGCCGCCGCCGAGATTGCCCGCCCGTGGCAGCGTCACGGCGAGCGCGAAGCCGACCGCCACCGCCGCGTCCACCGCATTGCCGCCGCGCGACAGCACCTCGACCCCGATCCGGGTCGCCCGCGCCTCCTGGCTCGCCACCATGCCGTCGGGGGCGAGCGCCGGGTGAATGCGCGCGACGTCGGAAATGATCGGCCAGGCCGGAACGGCCGCGGCAGGCGCGGGCTGCGGCTGAGCCCGCGCGAATACCGGCGCTGCCGTGAGAAGAGCGGCCAATGCAAGAACTGTCCGACGCATGGAGGCCTCCGCGGAGGACGGCACTCTTGCCCGAAACGGCGCGCGCCGCCACTCGCCGGGACGGGGCCATGCAGGATGACGTCTTGGCCGCGCTTGCCGGCCGGCCGATCATGCCGGCGTCGCCCGCCACGTGAGAAAGCCATGGCCGCCCCTGACCGCCTGCCGCCCATCCCGCCGTCCGCCTATGACCAGGCCCAGGCCGAAGCCGCCGCCGAATTCCGCGCCCGGCGCGGTGCCGAGCCGTTCGGGCCCTACGCGCCGCTGCTGCGCTCGCCGGCGGTCATGCGGGACGTCGAGGCGCTCGGCGTGCGCATGCGCCACCATTCCTGCCTTTCGGAGGATCTGAAGGAGCTCGCCATCTGCCAGGTCGCGCGCGCCTATTCGCAGCAGTTCGAATGGTCCGTGCATGCGCGCGAGGCGGAAAAGGCCGGCGTTTCCAGGGCGGTGATCGCCGCGCTGGCCGAAGGGCGCAGGCCCGACGGCATGAGCGCCGACGAGGCCCTGATCCACGATGCGGTCGCCGAGCTGCTGTCGACGCGGCGCTGGTCCGACACCACCTACGAGCGCGTCGTCGCGCGCCACGGCGAACGCGGCGCGGTCGAGATTCCGACCCTGGTCGGCATCTACGCGCTGCTCGCGCTGGTGCTCAATGTCGCCCGCACGCCAGCCGACGGCGCCGAGGGCCTGGCGCGCTGGCCCGAATAGCCGGCGCGGGATGGCGCCCCCCGGGCCGGATCACTGGTGCCGGCGTGAATTGCTAACGATTGCACGCGATAATCGCCGCCGCCCAGGAACTGAGCCCGATCAGCCGTCATGCCGACCGCATCCCCCGCCGCCGTCCAGGCCCCAGCGAACCGCGCCGCCATTGCCGGCTGGGTGCTGTTCGACTGGGCGGCCCAGCCCTACTTCACGCTGATCAACACCTTCGTCTACGCGCCGTTCTTCGCCAGCGCGGTCGCTGCCAATCCCGTCGAAGGCCAGGCCATGTGGGGCTTTGCCAGCAGCGCCGCCGGCCTCGTCATCGCCTTCCTGTCGCCGGTCCTCGGCGCCATCGCCGACGCTTCCGGCCGGCGCAAGCCTTGGATCGCCGCCTTCGGCCTGCTGCTCGTCATCGGCTCGGCCCTGCTCTGGCTCGGCCGGCCCGGCATGCCGGAGACGGCGGCGATCGTGCTCGCCGCCTTCGTCATCGCCACGGTCGGCGCGGAGTTCGCCACCGTCTTCAACAATTCGATGATGCCGACCCTGGTGCCGCCCGACCGGATGGGCCGCCTGTCCGGCCTCGGCTGGGCCATCGGCTACGTCGGCGGCATGCTCTCGCTGATCTTCATGCTCGGCTTCCTGGTGGCGAGCCCCGATACCGGCCGCACCATCATCGGCCTCAACCCCTTGTTCGGCCTCGACGCGGCGGCGCGCGAGGGTGATCGAGCGGCCGGACCGCTGACCGCATTCTGGTTCATTCTCTTCGTCATCCCGATGTTCCTGTTCACGCCCGATGTCCCCGCCAAGATGGGGCTCGCCGCGGCGGCAAGGTCGGGGCTGAGGAGCATCGGCGCGACGCTGGCCGAAGTGCGCAAGCACCGCAACATCATGCTCTTCCTCATCGCCAACATGATCTACATGGACGGCTTGGTCGCCATCTTCGCGCTGGGCGGCATCTATGCGGCGGGCGTGTTCAGCTGGACGACCATCGAGATCGGCCTGTTCGGCATGCTGCTGACCGTGACCGGCACGTTCGGCGCACTGATCGGCGGCAGGCTCGACGATGCCATCGGCTCGAAGCCGGTGATCCTCGGCTCCATCCTGTTCCTGTGCACCGCCACGGCCGCCATCCTGCTGATCGGCCCCGGCCATGTCTTCTTCATTTTCGAGACGGCCAGGCCGATGCCCGGCGATGGCTTCTTCGCCACCGTCCCGGAGCGGATCTATCTCGTCCTCGGCGGCATCATGGGCGCCGCCGCCGGCCCGTTGCAGGCGGCCTCCAGGTCGCTGCTCGTGCGCCTCGCGCCACGCGACAAGATCGGCCAGTTCTTCGGCCTGTTCGCCCTGTCCGGCAAGGTGACGGCCTTTGTCGGACCGTTCCTGTCGAGCATGGTGACGCTGGCGCTCAACGACCAGCGCGCCGGCCTCGGCGTGCTGCTGATCATGTTCGCGGTCGGCGCCGCCATCCTGACCCGGGTCTCGACCCGGCCGGCGGCCGCATGAGCCCGCCCGTGGCGCCTCGCCCTACCGCAAGTCCGGCACGGTCCTGATCAGCCAATCCTGCACGCGCTGGGCGATCGCATCCGAATTGCGGTCCATCATGACCATGTGAGAATTGCCGCGGATGCCTTCCGCCGGCAGGTCGAGCCAGGTCGCTGCGCCGCCGGCTGCGGCGAGCGCCGTGGCATAGCGCCGGGGCGCCCGCACGAAGGTCTGCCAGGGCGGCGAATCCTCGAGGTGATCGCCGAACACGACGAGATGCGGCACGCCGCGGATCCGCGCGAGGTCGACGGTTGCCGGATCCGGTGCCCCCGAAGGCTCGATGGCGACCAGGGCCCGCACCTTGTCCGGCGCATTCAGCGCCGCGCGAAAACCGAAATTGCCGCCTTGGCTGTGGACGATGACGATGCAGGGGCAGACCTTCTGGATGAGCGCGTCATAGGCGGCCTGCGTCGCGGCATCGTTCGATGCCCAGCGCGGCACCTGCTGGCGCGCGAACTGGTCGAAGGCCTCGATCGGAAACTGCGTGTCGGAAAAGGCCTCGCGCCGTCCGCCGACCTCATAGGTGGGGCCGATCCGGAACAGCTCCCAGGCCTCCTTCTTCGGCCGGAAGAACGGCGCGCTCGGATAGATCTCGGGGTAGCGCGCCCAGGAGGCCCGGCCGCGCTCCACCGCGTCCGAGACATAGGTGTCGTAGCCCGCCGCCAGAAAGAACTGCTGCCAGCCGGGCTTGCCGTCCGGCTTGGTCTCCCAGGTGACGCCGCTGAGGCCGCCGCCATGCCAGAACAGGATCGGCAGGCGGCGCGGCTCGGCCAGCCTGACATACTGGACATACATCTGGCCGGCGATGAACTCGCCGTTCGGGTCGACCTTGATCGGCGCCATGCCCGCCGTGAAGCTGAGCTCCTGGATCGGCAAGCCCGACAGCACGACGTCGCGGCCGCCGATGTGGAAACTGCCGACCTCTCTGACCCGGTAGTCGGCGCCCGCCGGACTACCCATGCCGAGCAGCGCCGACATGACGGCAACGAGAATGCGCAGGCGCATGCCGGTCTCCTCCCCTTGGCATTCCTGGCGAGGAGTATTGCCGGCGCGCCCTGTCGTGCGAAGCCGCCGGATGACAGGTCTGCGCTGCAGATCGGGACCACGAGGATCCGGAGCCGTCGAGACGGGCCGGGCTCAGGCGCCGCGGCTGCCCCAAGGTGCCTGGCCGCCATAACCGCCCTGCGGCGGCACGGAGGGGCCGCCCAGCGCCATGTCGACCGTCACCGCGGTGCCGCTGACGCTCACCATCAGCATGGACTTGCCCGGCGTCTCGTAGTCGATGTCGATGCCGACGATGGCGTTGGCGCCAAGCCGCTGGGCCTCCTGCATCATCTCGCCGAAGGCCGTGTTGCGGCCGTCGCGCAGCACCGTCTCGTAGGAGCCGGCCCGGCCGCCGACGATGTCGCGGATGGAGGCGAAGAAGTCGCGGAAGAGATTGGCGCCGAGGATCGCCTCGCCCGTCACCACGCCGTGGTAGCGGATGATGCGGCCACCTTCGAAGGTCGGCGTCGTCGTCAGCAGCATGGAACAGCCTCCGGTCCGCGCGCGGCACGATGGTGCGCGCCCGCGTCATTTCGACAGCAAGCCGCGCGCGAAGGCAAGAAACCTGACGGCGCGGCGGCGTGTCTCAGTGCCGGAAATGCCGGATGCCGGTGAACACCATGGCGAGCCCGGCCTGGTCGGCGGCGTCGATCACCTCCTGGTCGCGCATCGAGCCACCGGGCTGGATCACTGCGGTGGCGCCCGCCTCGACCGCCGCCAGGAGCCCGTCGGCGAAGGGGAAGAAGGCGTCGGAGGCCACCACCGACCCCTTGGTCAGCGGCTCGCCGCCGCCGGCCGCGAGCGCCGCATCCTCGGCCTTGCGCGCCGCGATGCGGGCCGAATCGACCCGGCTCATCTGGCCGGCGCCGACCCCCACCGTCGCGCCGTCGCGGGCATAGACGATGGTGTTCGACTTGACGTGCTTGGCGACGCGGAAGGCGAAGCGCAGATCGGTCAGCTCGGCCGCGGTCGGCGCGCGTTTCGTCACCACCTTCAGGTCCATCGTGTCGACCACCGCATTGTCGCGCGACTGCACGAGGAGCCCACCGGCCACCGTCTTGACCATCAGGCCGGCCGCGCGCGGATCGGGCAGGCCGCCGGCGACCAGCAGACGCAGGTTCTTCTTGGCGGCGACGATCGCCTTGGCTTCGTCCGTCGCGTCGGGCGCGATGATCACCTCGGTGAAGATCTCGACGATCTTGCGCGCCGCCTCGGCGTCGAGCGTGCGGTTGAGCGCGACGATGCCGCCGAAGGCGGAGACCGGGTCGCAGGCGAGCGCCCGCTCATAGGCCTCGACCAGCGTCGACGCCTCGGCGACGCCGCAGGGGTTGGCGTGCTTGATGATCGCCACCGCGGCGGTGCGCGCCGGGTCGAACTCGCCGACCAGCTCATAGGCGGCGTCGGTGTCGTTGAGATTGTTGTAGGAGAGTTCCTTGCCCTGCAGCTGGCGGGCGGTGGCAACGCCCGGCCGGGCGATCGCGCCTTGCGGCGTCTTGTAGAAGGCCGCCCATTGATGCGGGTTCTCGCCGTAGCGCAGCGCCTGGGCGAGTTCGCCGCCGAAGGCGCGATAGGGCGTGGCGGTCTCCTCCAGCGCGTCGAACAGCCAGTTCGAAATGGCCGCGTCATAGCTCGCGGTGCGGGCATAGGCCTTGGCCGCCAGACGGCGCCGCAGGTCGCGGGTCGTCGCTCCGCCATGCGCCCTCATGGCGGCGACCACCGGTCCGTAGTCGGCGGCGTCGACCACCACGGTGACGGCGTCGTGGTTCTTCGAGGCCGCGCGGATCATGGCCGGGCCGCCGATGTCGATGTTCTCGATCGTATCGTCCCAGCTCGCGCCGCGGGCGATGGTCGCCTCGAACGGATAGAGATTCACCACCAGGAGATCGATCGGCAGGATGCCATGGGCCTTGGCCGCCGCCTCATGGTCGGCATGGCCGCGGATGGCGAGGAGGCCGCCATGCACCTTCGGATGCAGGGTCTTCACCCGGCCGTCCATCATCTCCGGAAAGCCGGTCAGCTCGGCCACCTCGGTGACATCGAGGCCGGCATCCTTCAGTGTCTTGTAGGTTCCCCCGGTCGACACGAGCGCGACGCCGAGTCCGGCGAGGTCGCGGGCGAATGCGACGATGCCGGTCTTGTCGGAGACCGAGATGAGAGCACGGGCGATGGGGCGTTCGGGGAAAGCGGACACGGGGGGCGGTCTCCGGGAGAGTTCGGCCGCGCCTTAGCACGGCAGCCCCGGCATCGGAACCTTTATCGGCGCGAAAAATGGCCTGGCCGTGCCGTCCTCTCGGCCTTAGAGCGGCAGCTCCGGCTCCGGATCGCGCGGCAGCGGCGGCTGCGGCCGGTCCAGCCTGCGCAGCGTCCAGCGCACGCTCGGCATCTCGCCCGAACGACCCTCGATGACGAGCTGGGCGGTGCGCCGCGGCCCTTCGGGCATGGCGAGCGCGATGCTCTCCTCGATCGCGACGCCGGCCTCGGTGGCAAACACCCAGGCCTCGCCCGTCGGCAGGAGCAGAAGCACCGAGCGCGCCTGCTCGGTCGGCACCGGCTGGACGCTCGGATGCAGGTGGAAGCGCAGCGTATAGGGCTGGTCCGCGCCCTCGAGCGTGTCTTCGCCGTCGAGCCTTTCACCTTCGGCGGAGAGGCTCAGGACCCGGTGCACGGTCACGCCGAGGCGCTGGCGATAGCCGTCATGGCTCGCGGCCAGCGTCAGATCGTGCCGTTCCGCGGCAACCCGGCCCGGCCCGGACATCACCGCGCCCTCGGCCGGGCCCCGGTCGACGAAGCGGGCCGACGAGCGGTCGGCGACCGTGACGGTCGAATGGGCCGCGGTCTTGCGCGCCTCGCGCCGCCAGCTCGCCCGGTTGACCGCCGGCATGCCGCAATTCATCACCAGCAGCTGCCGCCCGGTCGACAGTTCGAACGACAGCGTCCCGGCATGGGCGCCGGCGCTGTAGCGGGCCGGCGGCGGCGGGCCGACATCGGCGATGAGCACGCTGGCGCCGGCCTCCAGCCGCTCGAAGCCGCTATGCGGCGCCGAGCGCGGCACGCTGCCGCGGCTTTCGTCATAGACGAGCGCCGTCGTCACGAGGTCGATGCCCGTCGGGCCCATGCCGTTGAACCGGGCGATCGTGCCGTCCCCGAGCCGGAAGAACCGGATCATCGGCATCATCCGGTCGACGGCCGTCAGGATCGCCGCCGGCGGCGTGACATTGCGCGCCGGAAACAGCTGGCGCAGGGGCAGGAGATCGAGCACCAGGCCGACCAGCACGCCCGGATCGCGGCTGACATGGCCGCCATCCGGCAGGATCTGCCGCTCGAGCTCCTCGCCAAGCCGCTGCGAAGCCCATTTCAGCAGCTTGTCCTCGCCTTCCAGGCACAGGCCTGCCGTCACCAGCGCGATCAGGACGGACAGCCGGGCGGCGCCCGGCGCGAGCGTTGCATATTGCGCGTCCAGCACCCTGAGCTGCCACCACAGCGACCGGGCGAAGCGGCGGTAGAACATCTCGTCCGCGCCGGCGAGCAGCAGGCCGGACGCGGCGAGCCAGGCCCTCAGGCGCTCGGCGGTGACCAGCGGTTGCCAGCCCGAGCGGTGCTCCCGGCCCTGGGCGGCCAGCCAGGCTTCGACCAGGCCCCGGGCGGCCGCCGCGGCTTCCGGCGATCCGGCGGCGCGCAGGTGGCGCAGCCAGCCGAAGCCGGCGAGCGCCTCCTGCCAGTCCTCGGAGGGCGGCGTCGCGGCGAACGGATCGGCGGCCTGGATGGTGCGACCGGCGAAGACATGCAGGCCGGCGATGATCTCATCGGCCCGCACCGGGTCGGCGGTGCGCAGCTCCTGCGGCACGAGGAGGATCCGCGGCGTCTGGCTGCGGCCGCGCCAGATCCGCATCATGCCGGCGCCGACCGGCCAGCCGCGCGCACGCCGGTAATAGCCGACCGCCGCGAGCCGACCGGCAACGATCCGCTCAGCTATCCACCCCAGGGTTCTTGCGACCAACCCGTCCGCCCTCAAACAATCTGTGCCGGCCCCACGGCCCGCCGAATCGCCGCGCCAGTCATAGCCGGTTCGATCAACAACCGGTGCCCCATACAAGACACGGCTGCATTTCCAAGGTGTTAACCATTTTCGCGCTTTGATGCCGGCCATGCGGCCAAGGCGGCGAAAGCCCTTTCGACAGCTGGTGATGGAGTTTGTTGCGTGTCTCGATCGACCCTCCTGGCGGGTATCTCCGCCCTCGCCGTGATGGTCTCGCCCGCGGGCGCGGCCGAAGCCGTCTCCGGACGTTATGAAATCCTGATCGGCGGCCTGCAGGTGGGCGTCGCCGGCTTCGAAGGGCGCATCTCCAACGACGCCTACGAAACCTCGGTGTCGGTCCGGCTGTCGGGCGTATCCCGGCTCATCGCCTCCGGCCGCGGCTCGGCGACCGCCTCCGGCCGCATCGTCGGCGGCCGCGCCGTGCCGTCGAACTATGCGCTCACCCTGCAGACCACTCAGCAGAACGAGGCGGTCCGCATGGCCATGGCCGGCGGTGCCATCCGCAGCTTCAGCGCCGAGCCGGCCCGCCCCGAGGCGCCCGACCAGGTGCCGGTCACCCCCGGCCATCGCCAGGGCGTGCTCGACCCGCTCGCCGCCGCGCTGTTCGTCGTCGGCAGCGCCGGCCCCGCCGTCGGCGCGGAGGCCTGCAACCGCACCTTCCCGATCTTCGACGGCCGGCAGCGCTACGACCTGTCCTTCTCCTATGCCCGGACCGAGGAGCTGAAGGTCGCCGGCTATTCCGGCCAGGCCGTCGTCTGCAATGCCCGCTACCGGCCGATCGCCGGCCACCGGCCGTCGCAGACCCAGGCCATGGAGCAGAACCGCGACATGCAGGTCTGGCTCGCACCGGTCGCGGCGACCCGCACGCTGGTGCCGGTGCGCATCAAGATCCGCACGCCCGTCGGCATGGCCCAGATCGAGCCGACCCGCCTGGAGCTCGGCAGCCCCGCCGCGACCGCTTCCGTCGCGCCCTGAGGCAGGGCCGGAACGCCACGCCAGGAGACCGCCCCTGCGGCGTGTTGCCGCGTCCTGCGCCGGCAAAGGAGGCAAGGCGCGCCGAACTTGCGGGCGAGCTGCCGGAGATTTGGGCAAAGGCCGAATTTGTCACGAAAAACGGGTTGCCGTGCGGCACTCCATGGTCTTTGCTGGCTTTGACGTTCCACGGGACAAATCCCAGTCCGGGTCCGGGCCGCGGCAATGGTCCGGCGTTCACAAGAATATGCCGAAGGGCTCCGCCATGACCGATCTCCCGCGCTACCGTCCGACCCGTCGCGACAGCCTGAAGCTTGCCGCGGCCGCCGCCCTGACGGGGCTTGCCGCGCCCGCGGTCCATGCGCAGGCGACCACCAATGTCCGGTTCACGCTGGACTGGCGGTTCGAGGGCCCCGCCGGCCTGTTCCTGATGGCGCTGGAAAAGGGCCATTTCCGCGCCGAGGGGCTGAACGTCTCGGTCGACGCCGCATCAGGCTCGCGCGAGGGCGTCACGCGGGTGGCGTCCGGCACCTACGACATGGGCTTCGGCGACATCAATTCGATGATCCGCTTCCGCGACGAGAACCCGACCGTCGATCTCAAGGCGGTGATGATGGTCTACGACCGCCCGCCCTTCTCGATCGTCGGGCGCCGGTCGCGCGGCATCACCACCGACGTGAAGAGCCTCGAAGGCAAGAAGTTCGGCGCGCCGACGCCGGACGCCGCCTATGCGCAATGGCCGATCTTCCGCGCGGTGAACAATCTCAACGAATCGACCATGCGCTTCGAGAATGTCGGCTTTCCCGTGCGCGAGCCGATGCTCGCCTCCGGCGAGGTCGACGCCATCTTCGGCTTCGCCCATTCCTCCTACATCAACCTGAAGTCGCGCGGCGTGCCCGACAGCGACATCATCGTGCTGCACATGTACGACTATGGCGTCGAGCTTTACGGCAACGTGCTGATGCCGAGCCCAGGCTTCCTGCAGGCCAATCGCGCGGCGGTCGCCGGCTTCAACCGCGCCGTGGTCAAGGGTATCCGCGACTGCATCGCCGACCAGGCGGCCGCGGTGAAGCTGGTGCTCGCGCGCAACGACGTCGCGCGCCAGGAGACCGAGGCCGAGCGCCTCAAGATGACCGTCGACAACTACGTCTTCACGCCCTGGGTGAAAGCCAACGGCGTCGGCGGCATCGATCCCGCTCGCATGGCCAAGGCCATCGACCAGATCGGGCTGACCTTCACCTACAAGAACAAGCCGAAGGTCGAGGACGTGTTCCTTGCCGAGCTCCTGCCCGCCCCGACCGAGCGACGGCTCGCCTGAGCCCGCATCGACCGCCTGCGACCGGGTGGAACCGCCCTTCATGTCCCGCCTCCCGCCGGAAGCCCGTCCTTGCGCCCTTTCGTTGAACTGACCGATGTCAGCCATACCTACGCGACCGGCGCGACGCTGGCTGTCGACGGTCTCGACCTGAAGGTCGCGGAAGGCGAATTCGCCGCCGTGGTCGGCCCGTCCGGCTGCGGCAAGTCGACCCTGATGAAGCTGGCCACCGGCCTGCAGTTCCCCCAGAAGGGCGCGGTCATGGTCGACGGCCGCAGGGTCGCCGCACCGGTCAAGATCGCGGGCATGGCGTTCCAGGCACCGACCCTCCTGCCCTGGCGCACGACGCTCGACAACCTGATGCTACCGCTGGAGATCGTCGAGCCGCACCGCTCGCGGCTGCGCCGCCACCGGGCCGAATATGTCGGCAAGGCCCTCGCGCTGCTCGAATCGGTCGGGCTGAAGGATGCCGGCGACAAGTTTCCCTGGCAGCTCTCCGGCGGCATGCAGCAGCGTGCCTCGCTCTGCCGCGCGCTGATCCACGAACCCAAGCTGCTGATGCTGGACGAGCCTTTCGGCGCGCTCGACGCCTTCACCCGCGAGGAATTGTGGTGCGTCATCCGCGACCTGCATGCGCGCGGGAATTTCACCGTCATCCTGGTCACCCACGACCTGCGCGAGGCTGCCTTCCTCGCCGACCGGATCTTCTGCATGTCGTCGCGGCCCGGCCGGATCATCGCCGAGCGCGCTGTCGAATTCCCGCGCCCGCGCGATCTGGAGCTGACCTACACGCCGGAATTCTCCGACATCGTCCACGACCTGCGCGCCCGCATCGCGGAAGCGCGCGCGACCGCTTGAGGGCCGGCCATGGAGGCACTGTTCGACGCCCTCTTGTCCTGGTGGCCGGTCGCCCTGGTCGCCGCCACCGTCGGCTATGTCGTGCTGCTGCTCGCGCGCGTCGCCACGGAACCGGCGCTCGACAGGTCCAAACTGTCGCTGCAGCTCGCGCCGCTCGTCTGCACCGCCGGCACCTTCCTCGTCTGGGAACTGTTCTGCCGGCTTTTCGGCATTTCAACCTTCATCCTGCCGGCGCCGAGCCATATCGTGCTCGCCTTGTGGGAGTTCCGTCGCCAGATCGGCGTGCATTCCTTTCACACGGCCTGGATGACGCTGGCCGGTTTCGGCCTGGCGGTCGCCTTCGGCATCCTGCTCGGCCTGCTGCTCGGCGCGAGCCGGTTCTTCTACGCCGGCTTCTATCCCCTGCTCGTCGGCTTCAATTCGGTGCCGAAGGTCGCGGTCGTGCCGATCCTGGTGATCTGGTTCGGCGTCGGCTGGCTGCCGGCCGTGCTCACCGCCTTCATGATCTCGTTCTTTCCGATCGTGGTGAACGTCGCAACCGGCCTTGCCACCATCGAGCCGGAGGTCGAGGATGTGCTGAAAGCGCTCGGCGCCTCCAAGATGCAGATCATGACCAAGGTCGGCATCCCGCGCTCGCTGCCCTATTTTTTCGGCTCGCTGAAGGTTGCCATCACCCTCGCCTATGTCGGCTCGGTGATCGCCGAATACAACGCCTCGCGCTTCGGCATCGGCAATCTGATGGCCCGCGCCTCGGCCGATTTCAACGTGCCGCTGCTGTTCGCCGCCCTGATCGCCCTCGCGGTGCTCGGCGTCGCCATGTACATGGCGACCGTCTGGCTGGAGAACCGGATGACCGGCTGGGCCCAGCGTTCGTCCTTCGCCGCCACCTGATCCCGGCACGGCGTGGCAAGCTGGCGCTTGCCCCTTGAGGCCGGGCGCTTCATAAATCGTGCCTCGCGGGGCGCAGCCCGCGGCTTGTCCGACAATGGGGCCCCATGAAAGCGATCTTCGACGTCATCATCATCGCCCTCAACATCTACTGGTGGGTGATCATCGCCTCCGCGGTCCTGTCCTGGCTCGTCGCCTTCAATGTCGTGAACTACCGCAACGCCATCGTTGCCCAGATCGACCAGACGCTGCGGGCGCTGACCGAGCCGGTGCTCGGGCCGATCCGCGCGCGCATGCCCAATACCGGCGCGGTCGACCTGTCGCCGATCGTCGTGCTGCTGGGCATCATCCTGATCCAGCAGATCATCTACCGCTACGGCTATCCTTACGTGTTCTGAGGCCGATGATGACGGCCGCCCCCTATCGCCTCGCCGACCACGCCCTGCTCATCGATGTGCGCCTGACGCCGCGCGGCGGCCGTGACGCGCTGGAAACGATCGACCGGCTCGCCGATGGCCGCACCGTGGTGAAGGCGCGCGTCCGCGCGGCACCCGAGGACGGCAAGGCCAATGCCGCCCTCGAGGACCTCGTCGCCGCCCGATTCGGCGTGCCGAGGTCCAAGGTCAACGTCGTGCAGGGCAAGACGGCCCGCCTGAAGACGGTGGCGGTCGAAGGCGACCCGGCCGGCCTCGCCGCGCGCGCCGGACAGCTTTTCGCCGGCGCGGCGGCCGTGTTTGTCCTGGCCGGCACCCTGCTGGCGGGCACGGCCGCTCCGGCCGCGGCCCAGTTCATCGCCCGCGGCGACATCTGCACCAGCAACAACGAGTTCCTGCGCACGCGGGCCATCGTCGAGCGCGCCGGGCTCGCAGGCCCGGACAAGAGCCGGCTGGTCCGGACCTTGCGCGCAGCTCAGACCCTGGCCGAAGAAGGTTGTCCCAACCGCGACGGCTGGCTGATCCGTCGCGCCGTCGGCATGCTGAACTCGGTCAACCGGGAGGTGCGCAACCCGCCTGTGGACCTGCCGCTGTTCCTGAGAGACTGAGCCGGCGCCGGCCTATTCGTTGCCGGTGCGCCTGAGCGCGCCGTCGACGAGCGCCGCCGGCCCCTTGTGCAGCTTCTCGGCGATGCCGTAGAGCTGCTCGCGCCTGGTCATCTCGGCCCAGACATCGCCGGGATCGATGCCCATGTCGACCCAGAGCACGGTCAGGTTGTAGAGGAGATCGGCACTCTCGCGCACCACCGCCTCGCGGTCGCCGCAGACAGCGTCGATGGTCACCTCGGCGGCTTCCTCGACCAGCTTCTTGGCCATCTTGGACCGCCCGCCCTGAATCAGCCGGGCCGTGCGCGACTGACCCGGATCGGTCTGCCGCGCCTTCAGCACCGCCTTGTGCAACCGCTCCACGACATCGGACATGGCTTGACGATCTTTCCTGGAAATCCCCGCGAATCAGCGCGAACAATCGCCACGACGGGCAAAACCTGACACACAACCAAGGCGAGTCAATGATCGCCGCTGCGGCACTTCGCCGGGCCGGAGCCGACCGTCAGACCGCCGCGCTGGAGAATGGGGCGCCGCGACCGCTAGGATCGGCGGCAATGACGATTCGGCGGAGAAGCAGACATCATGTCCGCGCGCGACTGGGCCCTGCTGCTGACGCTTTCGGTGCTGTGGGGCGGCTCGTTCTTCTTCGTCAAGGTGGCGCTCACCGATCTGCCGCCGCTGACCATCGTGCTCGCCCGCGTCGGCATCGCGGCGGCCACGCTCACCGTCGTGATCAAGGCGATGGGCGAGGCGCTGCCGCGCGGCGCGAAGGCCTGGCTGACGCTTGCGGTCATGGCGCTGCTCAACAATCTCATTCCCTTTTCGCTGATCTTCTCCGGCCAGCAGGCGCTGCCCTCGGGCCTTGCCGCCATTCTCAACGCCACGACGCCGCTCTTCACCGTCGTCGTCATGCATCTCTTCACATCCGACGAAAAGGCGACGCCGCCGAAAATCGCGGGGCTCGTCCTCGGCTTCGCCGGTGTCGTGGTGCTGCTCGGACCGGCCATCGCGGGCGCCCGCGACACGCCGCTATGGGCGCTGCTCGCCTGCCTCGCCGCGGCCTTGTCCTATGCCTTTTCCGGGCTCTGGGGCCGGCGCATCAGGCCGCTCGGCATCGCCCCGACCGTCACCGCCTGGGGCCAGGTGACGCTGACCACCGCCATGATGCTGCCGGTCGTGCTGGTGGCCGACCGGCCGTGGACGCTGGCGAGCCCCGGCACCGCCACCCTTCTCGCGCTGATCGGCCTCGGCGTGCTGTCGACGGCCCTCGCCTATGTGATCTTTTTCCGAATCCTGGAGAGCGCAGGCCCCACCAACCTGATGCTGGTGACCTTCCTCATCCCGGTCTCGGCGATCCTGCTCGGCAGCCTGGTCCTCGGCGAGCGCCTAGCCTGGACCCATGCCGCCGGCATGGCTCTGATCGGCCTCGGTCTTGCCGCCATCGACGGCCGGCTCTGGAAACGCCTGTTCGGCCGCGCGGCATGACGCGCGGCCCAGACGGCGGCTCCGGCGCGGCCCGGCATCAGAAGCCGGCAATCTCCACCGGGCGAATGGCCTGTCCGCAGGCGCCGGGCGGCGGCTGCATCGGCTCGAGGCCGTTCCGGTTGACCCGTTCCGCTGAACGGCGCGCCTCGCGGGCGAGCGCCGAGACGCGCGCCGCATCGAGCTTGCCGTTGCGCAGGATGACATCGATGGCGACCAGGGCCTGATTGAGTTCGTCGAGCGCGTCGTGATCGGTCATGGCACTTCCCCAACATCTGCGACCGTCGCCAATGTTGGCGATGCAGATTTCAGCGGAGCGCCATCCATCGTAACAAATGTTGCATCTCTCGAAATATGGCGCGTCGGAACGAGACAGCCCGACCCGCCGCGGCTCGCCGCGGATCCGTGGTCAGGCGCAGCGGCCGCGGCGCTTCGGCACCGGGCCGCCGCGCTTGGGCGGAGGTCAGGAACCAGGACTCAACCGGGCTCGCAGCGTGTCCTCTTGCGCACCGCCGCGTCCACCGCCCCCTGGCTATAGGGCAGCGCGGCATAGTCGCCGGTCGCCCAGCGCTCGAACAGGTCGCGATAATGGGACGAGGACGGGTCACCGGACTGGCCCGGCGTGTTGATCGCCACCGACCGGTCGAGATCGGCGAGATCGACCACCATGCGGAAGGACGAGCCCATCATGGTCCGGAAGTCGCCCGGCCGGTAGCCCGTATGCATCGGAGTCGCGCTCGATCCCGCATGGGGAATCGGTCCGACCGATCGCGCCTTGGCCTCCTCGGGCGTCATCAATGCGCTCAATGGATGGTCGAACTGGGCGTGATGCAGCTTGCCCCAGGCCCAGGCCGCCGGATCCTCGCCGAGCATGGCCTTCACGTCGCGCACCGCGGCGGCGAGCGAGGCGGCGAGCAGCTTGTCGCGCCCGCCGCGCGGATCGGAGCCGAACCGTTCGTCGGGCGCTTCCAGCGCGGCCAGCGTTCCCTCGACGTCTCCCGGCACCATCAGGCGGTGCAGGTCGCGCGGCACGATGGCGTTCCACAGCGCCGGCTTCAGGTGACGGCTCCACCAGACCTCGAACAGCGCCGCCGGCGCGGAGGTCGCGGTCAGGGCATGATCCCAGCCGGCAAAAAGCCTCAAGGCCAAAGCCACGTCGGCATCACCGGCCGGCAGCTCCCGCGCGATCCGCGTCAGGCGCCGCGCCGGCACGGAGACGACATCGGTCTGCAGCGCCCGCGAGGTCGCCATGCGGTGCGGCGTCTCCGCTGCCAGAACCTCCTCGATCCGGGTCGCGCGCGCCCGCTCGACCCATTCGAAACCGATCGGATGCGCCTTATGGTCCCAGTCGGCGGGCAGGTTCATCTCGTTGGCCGAGAAGACGAAGCCGCGCGCGGGATTTTCGTCGAGCGGCATCTTCGTGCTGTCGCGGAAGCCGGCCCATTCGTAGCGGCCGTCGCCCGGCACCGGCATCAGCCCGTCCCAGTTCGGCCGTGTCGGATTGATGCCGGCCGGCATCCAGGCGACCGTACCGGCCTTGTCGGCATAGACGAAGTTGACCGAAGGCGTGCCCCAGCGCTCCGTACCGGCGCGGAATTCGGCGAGATTGCGGGCGCGCATCAGCCGGTGGGTGCCGAGATAAGGCGCGGTGCCCGGCTCGAACCAGACCGAGCGCACCGCATAGGCGCGCCGCTTGTCCCTGTCCTCGTGGACCACGGGCCCGTGCCGGGTGAACTTCAGGCGCAGCACCTGGTCGGGGCAGCCCTTCACCTTGACGGTCTCCTCGACCGTCCGCATCCGCTCCCAGCCGTCCTTGTAGCGATAGCGGTCGGGATCGGCCGGGTCGGTCTCGTAGACGTAGAGATCCTCCTGGTCGATGTAGAAGATGGTCAGCGCCCAGGCCATGGTGCCGTTATGGCCGATATGGACGCCGGGAATGCAGGGCTCGCCGGCGCCGATCACGTCGAGCCCCGGCGCCGTCAGGTGGACGAGGAAGCGCAGCGAGGGCAGGCCGTGCAGCCTGTGCGGATCCGACGCCAGGATCGGCTTGCCGGTATCGGTCCGGCTGCCATGTACGGCCCAGTTGTTCGAGCCGGTATGCTGGGCATCGAGCACGACCTCGAGAAGATCGGTGACGCCGCGCCATTTCGGCGCGTCCTCGAGCTTGGCTTCGAGCCGCTCCTTCGAAAAGGTCGCATTGGCCGCGGCAAGCTTGACCATGTCGAGCACGGCCATCGGAATGCTCGCCGGGTCGAGCCCCTCCGGCACGACCGGCGTCACCGCCGGCTCCAGCCAGCGGCGCAGGAGGTCGGTGCGGTGATCGGCCTTGGCCTGCACCTGGCAGCGCAGCACCTCGGACAGCACGTTGCGGCTCAGCGAATGGGTGCGGATGCGCGAGACATCGGCCGGGGCCCAGCGCGCCGGACGCGTGCCGGTGACGCCGAATTCGAACGGCAGGAGGCTCGGATCGGCCTCGGTCATCGCCACGAAGGCATTGATGCCTTCGGCAAAGGCCGTGAAGGTCGCCTCGGCCTCCGGGCCGTAGGCGGCAAATTCCGCGTCCTGGTCGCCGCGATAGAGGAACAGCCGCGCGGCGCGATCCTGCTCGAGATAGCCAGGGCCGAAATCCGCCGCCAGGAGGCCGAGACCCCGCTTGCGCCACAGATCGATCTGGAACAGGCGTTCGCGGGCGGCGTGGAACCCCTGCAGGAAGAACAGGTCGTGTTCGTTCTCCGCGCGGATATGCGCGATGCCGTTCTCGTCGAGGCCGATGGAGCCGGGCGCGGTCAGGCCGGCAATCTTGAGCGTTTCTGTGTCTGTCATGTTCTGATGTCTTCGCCTTGGACGCCCCGACTGTGCCACCGCGTCGCCGCCCCGGCCAGACTTGACCGGGCGCTGATGGCCCCGCGCCGCGCGCATGCCTCGCGGCGCGATTTGGACCGGCCGGCAGGCCGTGCAAAACTCGCCGCCTGGCCGAAGCCGGACCAATGCCGGCGGCCGACCGAGGGGATATCCATGACGCGTCCTGCCGCACGTGATCGATCGGTCCGGCACCGCCTTTTTGGTCTTCTGGCCGGCCTTGTCCTGGCCTTCGCCACGCCGTGCCCGCCGCTGCGCGCCCAGGCGCAGACGGCCCCGCCCTTCGCGCCGGCCATCGTCTACGACCTCGGCGGGCGCTTCGACAAATCCTTCAACGAGGCGGGCTATGCCGGCGCCGAGCGGTTCAAGCGCGAGACCGGCATCGCCTATCGCGACTTCGAGATCCGTAACGACACCCAGCGCGAACAGGCCTTGCGCAATTTCGCCCAGCGCGGCCAGAACCCGATCGTCTCCGTCGGTTTCTCGTTCCGCGCGGCGGTCGAAAAGGTCGCTGCCGAGTTTCCCAACACGCGCTTCGTGATCATCGACAACACGGTCGCCCTGCCGAACGTCCAGAGCGTGCTGTTCAAGGAACACGAGGGCTCCTACCTCGTCGGCGTCCTCGCCGCGCTCCGCTCGCAAACCAACACGATCGGCTTCGTCGGCGGCATGGACATCCCGCTGATCCGCAAGTTCGCCTGCGGTTACGTGCAGGGCGCCCGCGCGGCGCGGCCGGGCATCGCCATCATCCAGAACATGACCGGCACGACCGGCCAGGCCTTCAGCGATCCGGTGCGCGGCGCGGAGCTCGCCCGCGGCCAGATCGCCCAAGGGGCCGATGTCGTCTACCACGCCGCCGGCTCCACCGGCATCGGCGTGCTGCAGGCTGTGGCCGATGCCGGCAAGCTCGGCATCGGCGTCGATTCCAACCAGAACGGCCTGCACCCGGGCCGCGTGCTCACCTCGATGACCAAGCAGGTCGATGTCGCCGTCTACGGCGCCTTCATGGCGGCGCGCGCCGGCACCTGGCGCCCGGGCGTTTCGGTGCTCGGCCTTGCCGAGGGCGGCGTCGACTGGGCCGACGACGCCAACAATGCCGCGCTGATCACGCCCGAGATGCGCGCGGCCGTGACCCGCGCCGCCGAGGCGATTAGGATGGGCCGGCTGCAGGTCCATGACTACATGGCAACCAACAGCTGCCCGGTCCAATGAACATCACCATTCTCGGTTCAGGCGACGCTTTCGGCTCCGGCGGGCGGTTCTCCACGTGCCTGCATCTCGCGGCGAGCGACGGCACCACCATGCTCGTCGACTGCGCCGCGACGTCCATGCCCGCGCTGAACCGCGCCGGCATCGACCGCAACGCCATCTCCGCGATCCTGTTCACCCATTTCCACGGCGACCATTTCGGCGGCCTGCCGTTCTTCGTCCTCGATGCCCAGTTCGTCACGCGCCGGCGCACGCCGCTCGTCGTCGCCGGGCCGCCCGGCGTCGCGCAGCGCGCCCATGCCGCGCTGGAAGCCGCCTTTCCGGGCTCGGCGACCGCCAGGCGCGCCTTCGAGATCGACTATGTCGAGATCGCCCCGGACGGCCCGGCGGAGGTCGCCGGCGCCGACATCGAAGCCTTCGCCATGGTCCACGACGATCGCGCCGGCCCGTGCCTCGGCTATCGCATCGCCCGCGACGGCAAGGTCTTCGCCTATTCCGGCGACACGGCCTGGACCGACACGCTGGTGCCGCTCGCCCGCGACGCCGATGCCCTGCTGATCGAATGCTACACGGTCGACCGCAAGCTGCCGAACCACCTCGACTACGAAACGCTCGAGCAGCACCTCCGCGAACTGACGGCACGGCGCATCATCCTCACCCATATGAGCAGCGCCATGCTCGACCATGCGGGGGCGCTCGCCTGCGAGCGGGCCTATGACGGCATGGCCATCGCCCTATGACGGCGGCCGCCGCCAGTGCCGTGGCGATGACCGGCATCGACAAGCGTTTCGGTCCGGTCCATGCGGTCAGGACCGTCGACTTCGCCGTGCCGCGCGGCACGGTGCGCGGCCTGATCGGCGAGAACGGCGCCGGCAAATCGACCCTGATGTCGATCCTCTACGGCTTCTACCAGGCTGACGCGGGCCGCATCGCCGTCGACGGCAAGCCGGTGCACATCCGCGCGCCGGCCGATGCCATCGCCGCCGGCATCGGCATGGTGCACCAGCATTTCATGCTGATCGACAGCTTCACCGTCATCGAGAATCTGATGCTGGGCGCCGAGGGCGGCCCGCTGGTCGCGCGCGGCGAGCGGGCGATGCGGGCAAGGCTGGCCGAGCTTGCCCGCGACTATGGCCTCGCGGTCGACCCCGATGCGCGGGTCGGCGATCTCCCGGTCGGCGTGCTGCAGCGCGTCGAGATCCTCAAGGCGCTGGTGCGCGGCGCCGACATCCTGATCCTCGACGAGCCGACCGCGGTGCTGACGCCGGCGGAAGCCGGCGGCCTCTTCGCCTTGATGCGGCGGCTCGCCGGCGAGGGCAAGACCGTCATCATCGTCACCCACAAGCTGAAGGAGATCATGGCGGTCACCGACACGGTCTCGGTGATGCGCCGCGGCGTGATGCTGGCGACGGTGAGCACTGCCGACACGTCGCCCGACGCGCTCGCCGAGCTGATGGTCGGCCGGCGCGTCGGCCTTCCGCCGGCCGCCGCCCTGCGGCCGGCCGGGCCCCCGGTGCTGGAGGTCGAAGGCCTTTCCCTCACCGATGCACGCGGGGTGGCGCAGCTCGAGGCGATCGACCTGACGGTTGCGGCCGGCGAGATCGTCGGCATTGCCGGGGTCGCCGGCAACGGCCAGAGCGAGCTTCTGGAGATCCTCGCCGGCATGCGCCGGCCGAGCGCCGGGACCATCAGGCTGTCCGGCCGGCCGGTCGATTGCGGCGGCCGCGACGATCCGCAGCGGCTGCGCGCGCGCGGCGTGCGCCATGTGCCGGAGGACCGCTTGCGGTGCGGCCTCGTCAAGGCTTTCGCGGCGGCCGAGAGCGCGCTTCTCGGTTATGTCGACGAGCCCGGCTTCGGCCGCGGGCCGTTCCTCGATCGCCGGGCCGTGGTGGCCGACTGCGCGGCCAAGATGGCCGCCTTCGACGTGCGGCCGGCCGATCCCGGCCTCGCCACGGCGCTGTTCTCCGGCGGCAACCAGCAGAAGATCGTGCTCGCGCGCGAGATCGAACGCGCGCCGGTGCTCCTGCTGGTGGGCCAGCCGACCCGTGGCGTCGATATCGGCGCCATCGAGCAGATCCATCGCCGGCTCGCCGCCCTGCGCGCCGAGGGCAAGGCCATCCTGGTGGTTTCGACCGAGCTCGACGAGCTCCTGAGCCTTGCCGACCGCGTCCTGGTGATGAGCGGCGGCCGGATCATCGGCGAGCGCCGGGCGGCGGCCGCCGATGAGGGCGAGATCGGCCTGATGATGGCCGGCATCGGCGAGGACGATCCGTGAACAGGCACCATCTGCCGCTCTGGCTCACCGCCGTCGCCATTCCGCTGGCCACCGTCGCCGCCGCCTTTCTCGCCGCGGGCCTGGTCGTCCTGACCATCGGCGAAAGCCCGATCGAGGCGCTCGGCATCCTGCTCGGCGGCGCGCTCGGCTCGGACTACGGCATCGGCTACACGCTGTTCTACACGACGAGCTACATCTTCACCGGCCTCGCCGTCGCGGTCGCCTTCCATGCCGGTCATTTCAACATCGGCGGCGAAGGCCAGGCCCTGGTCGGCGGCCTCGGCGCGGCCCTGGTGGCGCTCGGCCTGCCCGGCCTGCCGGCCCCGATCCTGCTGCCCCTGGCCATCCTCGGCGCCGCGTTCGGCGGCGCCGCCTGGGCCTTCGTGCCGGCCTGGCTGCAGGCCCGGCGCGGCAGCCACATCGTCATCACCACCATCATGTTCAACCTCCTGGCCGGCACGCTCACCGTCTATCTGCTCGCCGGCCCGCTGCGCATGCCCGGCTCGATGGCCCTGGAGACGGCGCGCTTCAGCGACGCGGCGATCCTGCCCTCCTTCGCCGCCATCGCCGCCTGGTTCGGCTGGACGGCGGCGCGCTCGCCGCTCAACCTGTCGCTCGTGCTGGCGCTCGCCGCGGCCGTCGCCGTCTGGCTGCTGATCTGGCACAGCCGCCTCGGCTACCGGATCCGCACCGTCGGCGCCAATCCCGAGGCCGCCGTCTATGCCGGCATTGCGCCGGCCCGCATCACCCTCGTCGCGCTCATGCTGTCGGGCGGCCTCGCCGGCCTGATGGCGACCAACGAGATTCTCGGCACCCAGGGCCGCCTGATCAACGAATTCGTCGCCGGCGCCGGCTTCGTCGGCATCGCCACAGCCCTGATGGGCCGGGCGCACCCCTACGGCGTCGTGCTCGCCAGCCTGCTGTTCGGCGTGCTTGCCCAGGGCGGCGCCGAGCTCGCCCTCGAAAAGCCGAGGATCCCGCGCGAGATGATCGTCGTGATCCAGGGCTTCGTCATCCTGTTCGCCGGCGCCCTGGAGAATCTCTTCGCCGACCGGCTGGCCATGCTCTACCGGCGCCTGGCGCGCGACAGCGACTGACGAGGCAGCGACCGACATGGCGACCTGGACCCTGGTTCTCTCCGTGCTCGACAGCGCCGTCCGGCTGTCGGTGCCGCTGATCTTCGCCTGCCTCGCCGGCCTCTATTCCGAACGCGCCGGGGTGGTCGATATCGGCCTCGAAGGCAAGCTGCTGGCCGGCGCCTTCGCCGCCGGGGCCGCCGCCGCCGTCATTCCCGACCCCTGGATCGGCCTCGCCGCGGCGATCGGCGCGTCGGTCGGCTTTGCCCTGGTGCACGGCTTCGCCGCGATCAGCCAGCGCGGCAACCAGATCGTCTCGGGCGTCGCCCTCAACGTGCTCGCCTCCGGGCTCACCGCCGTGCTCGGCAATGCCTGGTTCGAACAGGGCGGCCGTACGCCGCAGCTCGGCGCGGCCGCCCGGTTCGGCGAGATCACCCTGCCCTTCGCCGAGGCGGCGGCCGCGGTGCCGGTCATCGGCACCTTCTATGCGGAGGTCGTTTCCGGCCATTCCGTGCTCGTCTATCTCGCCGTTCTGGCAGTGCCGCTCACCGCCTTCCTGCTCTACCGCACGCGCTGGGGGCTGCGGCTGAGGGCCGTCGGAGAAAACCCCGCGGCCGTCGAAACGGCGGGCATTGCGGTGGCCCGCCTGCGCTATCAGGCGGTCCTGGTCGCCGGCCTTCTCTGCGGCCTCGGCGGCGCCTATCTCGCCATCGCCCAGTCGGCCGGCTTCGTCAACGACATGACTGCGGGCAAGGGGTTCATCGCGCTCGCCGCGCTGATCTTCGCCAAATGGCGGCCCTGGGCGGCGCTCGGCACCTGTCTCCTGTTCGGCCTCCTGGATGCGACGGCGCTGCGCATCCAGGGCACCGTCCTGCCCGGCATCGGTCAGGTTCCTGTTCAGGCGATCCAGGCTTTGCCATATATCCTCACGCTGGTGCTGCTGGCCGGCTTCATCGGCCGGGCGGTCCCGCCCAGGGCCTCCGGCATCCCCTATGTGAAGGATCGGTCGTGACAACCGAACTGACAGCCCTGTTCGAAGCGGCCAAGGCGGCGCAGGCCCGTGCCTATGCCCCCTATTCGCGTTTCCAGGTCGGCGCTGCCCTGCGCACGGCGTCCGGGGCCGTCCATGCCGGCTGCAATGTCGAGAACGCCGCCTATCCGGTCGGCGCCTGCGCCGAGGCCGGCGCGCTCTCGGCCATGGTGCTGGCGGGCGACCGGGCGGTGGTCGAGGTGCTGGTCATCGGCGACGGGCCGGAACTGTGCACGCCCTGCGGCGCCTGCCGCCAGCGCCTGCGCGAATTCGGCGCGAGCGACATGCTCATCCACGTCGCCGGCCCGGAAGGCGTCAGGAGGAGCTTTGCGCTCGGCGAGCTGCTGCCCCATTCGTTCGGCCCGGACAATCTGTCATGAGCGCGGCGGACCTCATTCGCGCCAGGATCGGCCCGGCGCCGATCGACTGCGCCATCGTGCTCGGCACCGGGCTCGGCCCGCTCGCCGACGCGGTCGACGAGGCGATCGCCCTCGCCTATGCCGAGCTGCCGGGTTTCCCCCGCGCCGGGGTATCGGGCCATGCCGGCCGGCTCGTGGTCGGCCGCCTGGAAGGCCGGCGGGTCGCCATGATGCAGGGCCGCGCCCATGTCTACGAAACGGGCGATGCCCGCGTGATGCAGCCGGCCATCGCGGCCCTCGCCGGGCTCGGCGCCCGGGCGCTGCTGCTGACCAACGCCGCCGGCTCGCTGAGGGAGGACATGCCGCCGGGATCGGTCATGGCGATAGCGGACCATATCGGACTGTTCGGCCCGAACCCGCTGATCGGCGCCACCGGCGACGAGCGCTTCGTGTCGATGAACGATGCCTATGATCCCGCGCTGAGGGCGGCGCTCGGCCGGGGCGCCGCGGCGGCCGGCGTCACGCTGCGGTCCGGCATCTATGCCTGGGTCACCGGACCGAGCTTCGAAACCCCGGCGGAGATCCGCGCGCTGCAGCGGCTCGGCGCCGACGCCGTCGGCATGTCCACCGTGCCGGAGGTGATTCTCGCCCGCCACGCCGGGCTGCGGGTCGCGGCGCTCTCGATGATCACCAATTTCGGTGCCGGCATGGCCGCCGAGGCGCCGTCCCATACCGAAACCAAGACGGTCGCCTTGGCCTGCGCGCAGGCCCTCGGCGCGGTCGTCCGCGGCTTCCTCAGGGAGATCGCGGCATGAGCGAAGGATTTGCCGCCGAGGCCATCGCGCTGCTCGACCTGACCGATCTTTCCGAGACCGCCGACGAAGCGGGACTCGCACATCTCTGCGAGCGCGCCTCGACGCCGCTCGGCCCCGTCGCCGCCGTCTGCATCTGGCCGCGCTTCGTCGCCGCTGCCCGGCAGCGGCTTGCCGGCACGCTCATCAAGGTCGCGACCGTCGTCAACTTTCCGGCCGGGACCGCGGATGTCGCAGCGGCATCGGCGGAAACCGCGAGGGCCATCGCCGACGGAGCCGACGAGATCGACCTCGTCCTGCCCTACCAGGCGGTCATGGCGGGCGACGATGACACGGCAGCGGCGCTGGTCGGGGCCGTACGCGCGCGCGTTCCACCCGGGCGCCTGCTCAAGGTGATCCTGGAAACCGGCGCGCTCGGCACGCCCGAACGCATTGCCCGCGCGGCCCGGATCGCCATCGGGGCCGGCGCCGACTTCATCAAGACCTCGACCGGCAAGACCCGCGTCTCGGCGACGCCCGAGGCCGCGCGCGTGATGCTGGAGGTGATCCGCGCCGCGCCGCGCCCCGTCGGCTTCAAGGCCTCGGGCGGCATCCGCACGCGTGAGGATGCCCGCGCCTATCTCGCGCTCGCCGAGGCGGTGATGGGCAGGGGCTGGCCGCGGCCGGACACCTTCCGGTTCGGCGCGTCGGGCCTGCTCGACGCATTGCTCGCCGGCGCCGCCGCGCCGGACAGTGCCTATTGAAATCCCGGCCCACAGGACCTTTCGCATGACGCTCCTTCCGCAAGAGATCATCCGCGACAAGCGTGACGGCCGCGCCCTGAGCGACGAGGCGATCGAGGCTTTCGTCGCCGGCATCGCCGACAACAGGGTGACCGAGGCGCAGGTCGCGGCGCTGGCCATGGCCATCTTCTTCCAGGGCATGACCATGGCCGAGCGCATCGCCCTCACCCGCGCCATGACCCGTTCGGGCGAGACGCTCGCCTGGCAGGACCTCGACCTGCCCGGCCCGGTGCTCGACAAGCACTCGACCGGCGGCGTCGGCGACACGGTCTCGCTCATGCTGGCCCCGATGGTGGCGGCGGCTGGCGGCTTCGTGCCGATGATATCGGGACGCGGCCTCGGCCATACCGGCGGCACGCTCGACAAGCTCGAATCGATTCCCGGCTATGACGCAACGCCGTCGCTGGACCGGCTGCGCCGCACCGTGCGCCAGGTCGGCTGCGCGATCATCGGCCAGACCGCCAATCTCGCGCCGGCCGACAAGGTGATCTACGGCGTGCGCGACGTGACCGCGACGGTCGAATCGATCCCGCTGCTGACCTCGTCGATCCTGTCGAAGAAGCTCGCCGCCGGCCTCGACGGTCTGGTGATGGACGTGAAGACCGGGTCGGGCGCCTTCATGCCGGACTTTCTGCGATCGAAGGAGCTCGCCGATTCGATCGCAACCGTCGCCGCCGGCGCCGGCCTGCCGACGGTGGCGCTGGTCACCCCGATGGACCAGCCGCTCGCCAATGCCGCCGGCAATGCGGTGGAGGTGCGCTGGGCGATCGACTATCTCACTGGCCAGCATCGCGAATCGCGCCTGCACGGCGTCACCATGGCGCTGGCGGCCGAGCTTCTGGTGCTCGGCAAGCTCGCCCCCGATCTCGACCGGGCGCTGGGCAAGCTTGAGCGCGTGCTCGGCAACGGCCGGGCGGCCGAGGTGTTCGAGCGCATGGTGACGGCGCTCGGCGGGCCCGGCGATCT
This sequence comes from Phreatobacter sp. AB_2022a, assembly GCF_026847585.1. Taxonomy (NCBI): domain Bacteria; kingdom Pseudomonadati; phylum Pseudomonadota; class Alphaproteobacteria; order Hyphomicrobiales; family Phreatobacteraceae; genus Phreatobacter; species Phreatobacter sp. AB_2022a. The sequence continues at coordinate 19,248 of NZ_JAPSET010000038.1, read as the reverse complement.
CCTGGAGAGCCCGGACAAGCACCTGCCGCGCGCGCCCGAGGTCCGGCCGGTCCTCGCCGCGACCGGCGGCACGGTCACCGCCATCGACACCCGCAAGGTCGGCATGAGCGTGGTCGCGCTCGGCGGCGGCCGCACCCGCTCCGCCGACCCGGTCGATCATGCGGTCGGCCTCACCGACCTCGTCATGCTGGGCGAGCAGGTGGAAAAGGGCCAGCCGCTCGCCATGGTGCATTCGCGTGACGAGGCCGGCTTCGCGGCGGCTGCCGCCATGCTGGCCGAGGCGATCACCGTCGACCATGGCGGTGCCCTGATCGGCGCCCTCGTCCAGGCCCGCATCCAGGCGGACGCCGCCCCCGCCGCCCGCTCCAGCTGAACGGAGAGCCCATGCCGCGCAGCGTCATCCTGGTCCTCGATTCCCTGGGCATCGGCGCCGCCGCCGACGCCGCGGACTACGGCGATGCCGGCGCCGATACGCTCGGCCATATCGCCGACTGGTTCGCCGCGCGCGGGCCCGGCCTGCATCTGCCCAACCTGATGACGCTGGGCCTTGCCAAGGCCGCCGAGGCCGCCTCCGGCCGGATGCCGCCCGGCCTTGCCGCCACCGCCCGCATTGCCGGCCGCTACGGCTACGGGGTCGAGACCTCGCGCGGCAAGGATACGCCCTCCGGCCATTGGGAGATCGCCGGCGTGCCCGTCACCACCGACTGGGGCTACTTTCCGGATACGAGACCCTGCTTCCCCGCCGATCTCGTCGCGACGCTGGTCGACCGCTGCGGCCTGCCCGGCATTCTCGGCGACTGCCACGCCTCCGGCACGGCCATCATCGCCGAGCTCGGCGAGGAGCATGTCCGGACCGGCCGGCCGATCCTCTACAGCTCGGCCGATTCGGTGCTGCAGATCGCCGCCCACGAGGAGGCTTTCGGCCTCGATCGGCTTTACCAGGTCTGCCAGGTGGCGCGCGAGCTTTGCGATGCGCTGCGGATCGGCCGGGTCATCGCCCGGCCCTTCGCCGGCTCCTCGGCCGCCGATTTCCAGCGGACCGCCAACCGCCGCGACTATGCGGTGCCGCCGCCGGCGCCGACGCTTCTCGAGCTCGCGACGCGCGCCGGCCGCGACGTCGTGACCGTCGGCAAGATCGGCGACATCTTCGCCCATGTCGGCACCGGAACGGTCATGAAGGCGGCCGGCAACATGGCCCTGTTCGACCGCACGCTCGAAGGCCTCGACCGCCTCGCGGAGGGCGGCCTGCTGATGGCCAATTTCATCGATTTCGATTCGCTCTACGGCCATCGCCGCGATCCCAAGGGCTATGGCCAGGCGCTCCGGCAGTTCGATCGCCGCCTGCCCGAGCTCGATGCCCGCCTGCGGCCCGGCGATCTCGTCGTCATCACCGCCGACCACGGCTGCGATCCGACCTTCGCGGGATCCGACCACACGCGCGAATATGTGCCGATTCTCGCCTACGGGCCGGGCCAGCCGACCGGCCCGATCGGCCGGCGGGAGACCTTTGCCGACATTGCCGCGACACTTGCCCGCCACCTCGCCCTGCCCGCGCCGGGCGCCGGCACGCCGTTCTGATCCCGACCCGCCGCGCCGGATCCGGGCGCGGGTTGCAGTCCGGCTGCCGGCGCCAGGAATCCGAGCATTGCAAGCCGCCGCCCCGCATCCCATGCTGGCCCGGCTGGGGTGAAGGCTGGATCAACCGGCTCATCCGACCCGTTGCAGGCGCCGCCCGGCGCCGGGCCGGCGGGATCGGTCCCCGCGGAAACGAGCCAAGGGGAAGATCCAAGATGAAACGTCGCCATTTCGTCGGCAGCGCCGGTGCGCTGGTCGCCGCCGGCGCGGTCGCAGCGCCAGCGGTCGCGCAGTCCATGCCCGAAATCCGCTGGCGCCTGACCTCCAGCTTTCCGAAATCGCTGGATACGCTCTATGGCCTGACCGAAGTCTTCGTGAAGCGGGTCGCCGAGATCACCGACAACCGCTTCCTGATCCAGCCCTTTGCCGCCGGCGAGATCGTGCCCGGATTGCAGGCGCTCGATGCGGTGTCCAGCGGTGCGGTCGAATGCTGCCACACCGCATCCTATTATTATGTCGGGAAGGACCCGACCTTCACCTTCGGCTCGACCCTGCCTTTCGGCATGAACGCGCGCCAGCAGAACGCCTGGTTCTTCGACGGCGGCCTCGATCTGCTGAACGAATTCTACAAGGACTATGGCGTCGTCTCGATCGCCTGCGGCAATACCGGCACGCAGATGGGTGGCTGGTTTCGCAAGGAGATCCGGACGCTCGCCGATTTCAAGGGCCTGAAATTCCGCATTGCCGGGCTTGCCGGCGCGATTCTCGCGCGCATCGGCGTCGTGCCGCAGCAGATTGCCGGCGGCGACCTCTATCCAGCGCTCGAGAAGGGCACCATCGATGCCGCCGAATGGGTCGGCCCCTATGACGACCTCAAGCTCGGCCTCTATAAGGTCGCGCCCTATTATTATTATCCCGGCTGGTGGGAAGGCGGGGCGCAGCTCGCCGCCATGACCAACATCGCCAAATGGGACAGCTTGCCGAAACACTACAAGGCCGCGTTTCAGGCGGCCTCCTATGAGGCGGGGACCTGGATCCAGGCGCGCTATGACGCCCAGAACCCCGCGGCGCTCCGTTCGCTCGTGGCCCAGGGCGCGCAACTGCGCCCCTTCCCGCAGGACATGATGGAGGCCGCCTACAAGGAAGCGAATGCCTATTACGCCGAAATCGCGGCAGGCAATCCCCGGTTCAAGAAGGTGCTCGACCACTATATCGCCTTCCGCAACGAGGAATATCTCTGGTTCCAGGTGGCCGAATATACGTTCGACAGCTTCATGATCCGCATGCGCGCCCGGCCGAACTGATCCGGGCGAGGCCGGATCGGTCGTGCCGGCCTTCGGCGCAATGGCTTCTTGCGCCGAAGGTCACGCCTTGCGGTGCGCCGCGCCCCGTGTTTCACAGTTGCCCGTGTCCCTTCGAACCGGACATTCGCTCCGCGCTCCCCATGGGCACGAGGCGAATGTCCGGTCGGAGGCACGAGGGCGAGATTCCCATCGAGGACGGCGCATGGCACTTCTCAAGGTCTACTGGCGGGTCCTGATGCAGCTCGGGCCGGAGCGTCGGCTCGGCATCATCCTGCTCACCTGCAACATCATTCTCGCCTGCATCATGTTCGCCGAACCGATCCTGTTCGGCCGCATCATCGACGCCCTCACCCGCGCCCAGGCGCAGAACCGCATCATCACCTGGAGCGAGCTGCTGCCGCTGGTCGGCGCCTGGGTGTCGTTCGGCCTGTTCACCATCGTCGCCGGCGTCCTGGTGGCCCTGCATGCCGACCGCATGTCGCACCGCCGGCGGCTCGCCTTCATGCAGCACTTCTTCGAGCACGTGCTGAACCTGCCGCTCAGCTACCATTCCGGCACCCATTCCGGCCGCCTGCTCAAGCAGATGCTGGAAGGCTCCAACGCCATGGCCTGGCTGCTGCTGTCGTTCCTGCGCGAGCATTGCGCCTCGATGATCGCCCTCGTCATCCTGGTGCCGGTCTCGCTCTGGGTGAACTGGCGGCTCGGCATCCTGCTGGTCGTCATGGTGTTCTTCTTCTTCTTCCTGACGAGCTATGTGCTGCGCCGCACCGAGACGCTGCAGGGCCACGTCCAGGAGTTCCACAACGCGCTCGCCGAACGGGCGACCGACGCGCTCGGCAACGTGCCGGTGATCCAGTCGTTCACCCGCATCGACGCGGAGGTGCGCGCCATGCGCGCCACCGTCGACGCCCTGCTCGCCGCCCAGATCCCGGTCCTTTCCTGGTGGGCGATCGCGGCGGTCGCCTCGCGCGCCTCGGCGACCCTGACCGTGCTGGCGGTGTTCCTCACCGGCACGTGGCTGCATATCCACGGCCTCGCCAGCATCGGCGAGATCGTCACCTTCATGGGCTTTGCGACCATGCTGATCGCCAAGCTCGAGGCGCTCGTCGGCTTCATCAACGCGGTGTTCCTGGAAGGTCCGAAGATCCGCGACTTCTTCGATGTCATCGATACGACGCCCCAGGTGCGCGACCGGCCGAACGCGGTCGATATCGGCAAGGTCACGGGCACGGTCGTGTTCGAGAACGTGTCATTCTCCTATGACGGCAAGCGCGCGGCGGTCGCCGATCTCTCCTTCGTGGCGGCGCCCGGCGACACCATCGCCCTGGTCGGCTCCACCGGCTCAGGCAAGTCCACCACGCTGTCGCTGCTGCACCGGGTCTTCGATCCGCAATCCGGCCGCATCACCATCGACGGCCAGGACATCCGCGACGTCACCCTGAGCTCGCTCCGACGCAATATCGGCGTCGTGTTCCAGGAGCCCATGCTGTTCGCCCGCACCATCAAGGAGAACCTGCAGGTCGGCCGGCCGGACGCCAGCGACGCGGAGATCTGGGAGGCCTGCGAGCGCGCCCAGGCGGTCGAATTCCTCAAGCGCCAGCCCGACGGGCTGGACACCGAGATCGCCGAGCGCGGCCGGTCGCTGTCGGGCGGCGAGCGCCAGCGCCTGTCGATCGCGCGCGCGCTCCTGAAGGACCCGCCGGTCCTGATCCTGGACGAGGCGACCTCGGCCCTCGATGCCGCGACCGAGCAGAAGCTGCAGGCCGCCCTCGTCGAGGTGATGAAGGGCCGCACCACCTTCGTCATCGCGCACCGGCTCGCCACCATCCGCCACGCGACGCGCATCCTTGTGTTCGACCAGGGCCGCGTGGTCGAGACCGGATCGTTCGAGGCGCTGGTCGCCCAGGGCGGCATCTTCGCTGGGCTCGCCAGGGCGCAGTTCATGGCCGGCGACGCCGAAAAGGCGGCGGCCGCCGCGACCTGAGGCGGCATCAGACGAAACGCAGCGACATCGGGGCGAGCGCAAGGCCCTCGACCACCGTTGACCAGGTCTCGCCCGGCGCGACCGGAAAGGCGCGGGTCACCGTTCCCGTGGTGATGATCTCGCCCGCCGCGATCGGCCGGGCTTGCGCGTCGGCGGCGAGAACACCGGCCAGGTGCCTGACCGCTGAAAGCGGCCCGTCGAGCACGTTGGAGAGCACGCCGCAGTCGACCACGACGCCGTCCTTCGACAGGGCGATGGTGGCCGTCGCCAGCCGTTCCAGCCAGGGCTCGGCCGGGCCCGTCACCGGCACGGCCGGTCCGCAATGGAGCGCGCCGTGCAGGCCGAAGGCGGCGGTGCAGTCGGCGCCCTGGAACTGCCAGCCCGGAAACAGCGACTGGACGATCTCGAACCCGTGCGCGATCCAGTCGATCGACGCCAGAATGGCGCGCTCGTCCATGTCCGGCGTCACCCCGGCCTTGAAGCCGAAGACGATTTCCGGTTCGATCCGCGGCTCGACGAGATGGCTGAGCGACGCCTCGGCCGGGCCGGCCACGGCCCTGTAGGTCGTCTCGTAGACAGGTCCCCAGATCGGGGCATAGACGCCGTATTCGTCCCAGATGGTCCGGTTGGTGAAGCCGATCTTGCGCCCAATCACCCGCTCGCCGCGGGCGACGCGCAGCCGCGTGACCTCGTGGGCGACCTTCTGGGCGTCCTCGGTCGAAAAGGTCGGCTCGATGCTCGTCAGCGGGCTGATCTGCCGGCAGGCGTCATAGGCGGCCAGCACTTCGCCCGCGTACAGGCGCGTCTGCGAGGAACAGAGCGACATGGCGTTCATTCCAGGAACCGGAAATGGCAACGCCTCCGGTGTGAGCCGGAGGCGCGACCTGGTGACCGAGAATGACCTGCCCGCAGCGGGCCGGCAATGGCCTTATTGCGGCGTCGCAGGTGCCGGCTGCGCAGGAGCCGGCGCCGGGCTCGGCGCGGGCGCCGGGTTTGCCGGAGCAGGCGTCGCCGGGGCCGGAGCAGGCTGGGCCGGCTGGGCCGGAGCCGCGGCGCTGCGGGTCGACGGCGGGAATTTCGGATCGGTCCTCACCCCGCGCAGCAGATCCAGCGCGTGGTTGAGCTGGATGTCGTCCTTCTGCTCGCGCGGAACATAGCCCGAGGACGCCGAACGTTCCTCGTTGTTCTCCTGATTCGGATTGCGCAGATGGCCGCGCAGTCCGGCTTCGCCCCGATTCTGCTGGGCGGCTTCGGCGATGCGCGCCCGCAGTTCCTCCGGCAGCGGCTGCTCGACCGAAATGTCCGGATCGATGCCGCGCGCCTGGATCGACCGGCCCGACGGCGTGTAGTAGCGCGCCGTGGTCAGCCGCAGCGCCCCCTGGCTGCCGAGCGGAATGATGGTCTGCACCGATCCCTTGCCGAACGAGCGGGTGCCGAGCACGGTCGCCCGCTTGTGGTCCTGCAGCGCGCCGGCGACGATCTCGGAGGCCGAGGCCGAACCGCCATTGATCAGCACGATCACCGGCTTGCCACCGGTCAGGTCGCCCGAGCGGGCGTTCCAGCGCTGGGTTTCCTCGGCGTTGCGGCCGCGGGTGGAGACGATCTCGCCGCGCTCCAGGAACGCATCGGAGACCGAGATCGACTGGTCGAGCAGGCCGCCCGGATTGTTCCTGAGGTCGACGACATAGCCGCGCAGCTTGTCGGCCGGCACCTTGTTGCGGATGTCCTCCAGCGCCCGGCGCAAACTGTCCGTGGTCTGCTCGTTGAACTGGGTGATGCGGATATAGCCGACATCGTCGCCGATCACCTGGTGGCGCACGGCGCGGATGACGATCCGGTCGCGGGTGATCGGAATGTCGCGCGCGGCGGCGCCGGTCCGGGTGACGCGAATCGTGATCTGCGAGCCGACCGGGCCGCGCATCTTTTCCACCGCCTGCTGCAGCGTGAGGCCCTGGATAGGCTCGTTGTCGATATGGGTGATGATGTCGTTGGCGAGGATCCCCGCCTTGGACGCCGGCGTGTCGTCGATCGGCGCGACCACCTTGATCGCACCGTCCTCCTGGGTGACCTCGATGCCGAGGCCGCCGAACTCGCCGCGCGTCTGCACCTGCATGTCACGGAAATTGCGCGCGTCCATGTAGCTCGAATGCGGGTCGAGCGAGGACAGCATGCCGTTGATCGCCGCTTCGATCAGCTTGGCGTCGTCGGGCTTTTCGACATAGTCGGAACGGACCCGCTCGAAAATGTCACCGAACAGATTGATCTGCCGGTAGGTGTCGGATCCTGCGGCATTGGCGCTCATGCCGAGGATCGCCCGCGGCTGCGACAGCGCGACGGTCGCGAGCGCACCCATGGCGGCACCGGCAAGGAGGAGCGAAGCTTTGCGCATCATCCGCGAACCCTTTCATTGGTCTGCGCGCCCGGGCCCCGCGGGGCCCACCAAGGCGCCGGATCGATGTTCGATCCATCCTTGCGGAACTCGACATAGAGGACGGGCTGGGAGGAGCCCGTTGTCACCGCCGCAGCCGGCGGGGGCGCATCCCCCATAACGCCCACCGGCTCGCCGGCCAAGACGAATTGGCCAAGATCGACCGTGATCCTGTCCATTCCGGCGAGGACGAGATGATACCCGCCCCCGGCATTGAGGATCAAGAGTTGTCCATAGGTCCGGAACGGGCCGGAATAGACCACCCAGCCATCCGCCGGCGCCGTGACGGAAGCGCCCGGGCGGGTGGAGAAAGACTGTCCGCGCTCGGTTCCGCCAAGGCCGTCCTGCGCGCCGAATTCGCGCAGGCGGGTGCCCAGAACCGGCATCGGCAGGCTTCCGCGCGTCTGCGCGAAGGGAATTGCCGGGTTCATCCGCCCGGCATTCTGCAGGGCGGCCATCTGCGCGCGCCGGTCGGTCGCGGCCGGGCCGCGCGCCACCACCGAGGTGCGCGCCGCCTCGGCAGCGCGCCGCGCGGCGGCAATTTCAGTCTCCATGCGGCCGATCAAAAGTTCGAGATTGTCGGCCTGACGCGACAATCCGCTGGCCCTCTGACGCTCGGCATCCAGCGTCTGCTCGCTCGTCGCCAGCTGTTTCTGCCGCGCCTCGGCCAGCGCCTCCACCCGGATCCGCTCGTTGTCGAGCGAGACCATGTCGCGCTTCAGCGTGTCGCGCTCGGCCACGATCGACCGGCGCACATTGGAAAGGTCGTCGAGATCGCGCGCCAGCACGCGCACGGCATCGCGCATTTCCGGCACCAGCGTGCCGAGCAGCATGGCGGTCCTGACCGTTTTCAGGACATCGTCGGCGCCCACCAGCATGGCCGGCGGCGGCCGGCGGCCCATGCGCTGGAGCGAGGCCAGGACTTGGGCGATCAGGTCGCGCCGCTCGTCGAGTGAGGCACGCAGCTCCGCCTCGCGGCCATCGAGCCCGGCAAGGCGCGCCTCGCTCTCGATCACCTTGCCTTCCAGCTCCCGGACCCGCGCGGCCGCCTCGATGCCGGACCGCACCAGCGCGGCGCGGTCGGCACGCATCGTGCCGATTTCCGTCTCGATCCGCGTGCGTTCGGCATTGGCGCGCGCAAGATCGTTCTTGATCGCATCGAGCTCGCGCTGCCGCTCGCGACGCTCCGCCTCCGCCCGCTCCGCCGGCGACGGCGCCTGAGCGGTCGCCGGCACGGTGACGACGAAGGGAACGAGAAAGGCGGGACTGAGACGCATCAGGGCCCGAATCGGCAGGGCGAACGACAAGGGACTTACACTCTATGCCCGCCGGGGCGGAATCAGGGCAAGCGGGTGTTGCTTTGGCGGCACAGTGTTGCCGCCGTGCCGCTCAGTTGAACAGCGCGTCGATCTCGTCCTGGCTGGCATGGCCCGCCTCGCCCTGGAGCTTCGGGCCGTTGACGAGGCCGGCATCGCCGGTCGCCTCGGCCATGGCCTCCACCGAGACGTCGCGGAACGAATCGATGCCGCCCCAGATGTCCATCATCCTGACGATGCGCTCCTCGATGAATTTCAGCGTGTTGACCACCTTGGTGATGCGCTGGCCGGTCAGGTCCTGGAAATTGCAGTGCTCGAAGATGGTGATAATCTTCTGCTGGATGTCGTCGACGGCGCCGCGGTCCTGCTGGCTCTTGAGCTTGGCCGCGAGCTGGCCGGCGATCTGGTCGATGGTCTCGGCCGCGCTCAGAATGCCCTCCGTCGCCTCCTCGGTGCCCGAGACGATGGCGTCGAGCTCGTGGGTCACGCGGGTCATCTGCTTGCCCTGGAACCCGGAGACATGCAGCGTCGCGATCTCGTGCTTGGTCTGGTTGATCGCCGAATAGATGCTGTCGAGCTCGGCCTTGAGCTTCAGCGCCTCCTGCATCTCGCTGCGATAGGCCTCGATCATCTGCCGCGACACCTCTTCGGCCGGCTGGATCAGCGCGCGCAGCGACTTCAGTTCCGCCATGATCTCCAGATGGCCGGCGCCGGCGGGCGTTCCGTCGGCCATCGGCCAGGCAATGTCCGCCGGCTGCGAGAACGATTCGATGCGGAAGGCTTTTTTCGAGGCGCGCATGGACGATCCGGATGTCGGGCGACCGGTGCGTTTCTGCCCGGTCCTTGGCCGAAATCTTGAACGGTGGCCTGGTTAAGAGCGCGTTCCGGCCGGTCGGAGAAAGATGCTGTTGCCGGGTAAAACGACGTTAACCTTGCCGCCGCGCTAACGGCGTCGGCGGCAAGGCCGCGACGGCCGCCCCGAGCCCGTCGGGCACCGCCCGCAACCGCGGCCCTTCATCCCCCGTTAAGCCAGGATGAGGCTTGTCTTCTCCCCAGGCGCCCGCAGCCGCGGCGGCGCAACGGTCGATCCGTTCGCGCAGCACTTCGGGCGTAACCAAAGCCAAGGGGCCGCGCCCGCCGGCCGGCTCCGCCAATACGGGTTCGCCGATGACCAGGATCGCGCTTGCAGCAACCCTCGCCGGCCTCATTGCGGCCGGCCCGGCCTTCGCCCAGGGCTGGTACGAGCCCGACGGCTATGGCTATGACGGCCCGGCGCGCGCCGGCCGCGTCCGGCCGGCGCCGGAAAGCCATCCGCGCACGGCCTATCCCGAGACCGACTATTACGGCCGGCCCTTGCCCGGCCGCCGCGGCGCGGTCGGCGGCGGCTTCATCGAATATCTCTATGAGGGCGGCGAGCCGCCCCCGCCGCCGCGCGGCACGCGCATCGTGCCGCGCGGGGCGCCGTCCCCCTATGCCGATATCGAGAGCCGGGTCGTGCCGCTGCGGCGGACGAGCCGCATGCCGGATTTCAACGACATGCCGGTGGAACCGGGCGCGCCGCGCGGCATGCATCCGCGCTTCCTGCCACAGGTCGTGCGCTACCAGACGAGCCAGCGTCCCGGCACGATCGTCATCGATACCCGCGAGCGCTTCCTCTATCTGGTCGAGCCCGGCGGCATGGCGCGCCGCTACGGCGTCGGCGTCGGCCGTCCCGGCTTCGGCTGGACCGGCAGCAAGGTGATCACCCGCAAGGCGGAATGGCCGGACTGGCGCCCGCCGGCCGACATGCTGCGGCGCCGGCCCGACCTGCCGCGCTTCATGGCCGGCGGGCCCGACAATCCGCTCGGCGCCCGCGCTCTCTATCTCGGCTCCTCGCTCTACCGCATCCACGGCTCCAACGAGCCGCATACGATCGGCACCTATGTCTCATCCGGCTGCTTCCGCATGCGCAACGAGGACGTGGTCGACCTCTATCAGCGCGTCAGGGTCGGCACGCGGGTGGTGGTGATGTGAGCCGCCGCCTGGCGGCGGGCGGGTTGCCGCACGCCAGGGCCCATGCCGGCTCGGGGCGAATGCGAGGGATGCGGGCGCGCCGGTTGTGCGCGCCAGCCGCGCTGATATCGTCCTTATCGAATTTTTACGGCCGCCCGTGCCTTCGGAGACCATCATGTCCAAAGCCTCCGCGCTGCGTCTTGTCGATTCCGATCCGGTCGGCACCTCCACGGTGCCGAACGATCTCGAAGCCTTCTGGATGCCGTTCACCTCGAACCGCGCCTTCAAGGCCCGCCCGCGCCTGATCGCCCGCGCCAAGGACGTGCACTACTACACGCCCGAGGGCCGGCCGGTGATGGACGGCACGGCGGGCCTGTGGTGCTCCAATGCCGGCCATAGCCGCGACCCGATCGTCCAGGCGATCCAGAAGCAGGCGGCCGAGCTCGACTATGCGCCCTCGTTCCAGTACGGCCACCCCAAGGCCTTCGAGCTGGCCAGTCGTATCGCGGCGCTCGCGCCCGGCGATCTCGACCATGTCTTCTTCTGCAATTCCGGCTCGGAAGCCGCCGACACCGCGCTGAAGATCGCGCTCGCCTATTGGAACGTCCGAGGCAAGGGCTCGAAGACCCGGCTGATCGGCCGCGAGCGCGGCTATCACGGCGTCGGCTTCGGCGGCATCACGGTCGGCGGCATCGTGCCGAACCGCAAGTTCTTCGGCTCGCTGCTGGCAGGCGCAGACCACCTGCCCCACACCTACAATCGCGAGGAGCAGCGCTTCTCGGTCGGCGAGCCGGAATGGGGCGCCCATCTCGCCGACGAACTGGAGCGGATCGTCGCGCTGCACGATGCTTCGACCATCGCCGCCGTCATCGTCGAGCCGATGGCCGGCTCGACCGGCGTGCTGCCGGCGCCCAAGGGCTACCTGAAGCGCCTGCGCGAACTCTGCACCAAGCACGACATCCTGCTGATCTTCGACGAGGTCATCACCGGATTCGGCCGGCTCGGCCATGCCTTCGCCTCCGAGCGCTACGGCGTCACGCCGGACCTGCTGACCTTCGCCAAGGGCGTCACCAACGCGGCCGCTCCGATGGGCGGCGTCATTGCCCGCAAGGGCATCTACGACACCTTCATGACCGGGCCGGAACATGTGGTGGAGCTGTTCCACGGCTATACCTATTCGGCTCATCCGCTCGCCTGCGCGGCCGGCCTCGCCACCCTCGACATCTATCGCGACGAAGGGCTGTTCGAGCGCGCCAAGACGCTGGAGCCGCTCTGGGCCGAAGCCGTGATGACGCTCAAGTCGAAGCCGGGCGTGCTCGACATCCGCCAGGTCGGCCTCACCGCCGCGATCGATTTCGAGGGCTACAAGGACGCGCCCGGCAAGCGCGGCTTTGCCGCCATCGAGCATTCCTTCCACGAGGAGGGCCTGATGATCCGCACCGCCGGCGACGGCATCGTGCTGACGCCGCCGCTGATCGTCAGCGAAAGCCAGATCGCGGAGCTGGTCGAGAAGGCCGGCCGGGTGATCGAGGCGACGGCCTGACGCCGCGATCGCGGTCCCACCCGACAATGACCCCGGCCCTGCGGCCGGGGTTTTTGTTTGCAGGGAAGCGACTGAAGCGTCTCGACGCGCAGCGGGCATCGGCTCGCCTGAAGAAATCGCCTCAGGACAGCCGCTTGGAGGCTTTCCGCGCTCCCAAGAGACGGCAAAGGCGCTATGGCGCCGCGCCCGCGCCGTCGAGCCGATGCAGCCGCACCGCCGGGCACACCTTCCGGGCAATGTCGCAGAGATGCTGGTGATGGGTGAGGTAGATCACCTGGCCGGCCCGCGCCATGCCCGCGAACAGCCGGAAGGCCTCCTCGGCACGGAAATCGTCGAAAGTCTCCATGATGTCGTCGGCGATGAACGGCATCGCGCTGCGCGCCGCCGCGAACTCGTGATAGCCCGCGACGCGCAGGGCGAGATAGAGCTGGAAGCGCGTGCCTTTCGAGAGCTCGCTCGCGACCTTCGAGCCGCCGCCGCGCGCAAGCGCGACGAGCGTCTCGCCATCCTTGCCCGGCTGGGCGGCGAGGCCGGCATAGGCGCCGCGGCTCATGGTGCGGAACGCTTCCGAGGCGCGGGCCATCATCGCGCTGCGATGCCGCTCGCGATAGCTGGCGAGCGCCCGCTCCGTCGCCGCGACGCCGGCGCGCAGCGCGAGATAGCGCAGCGCGCCGTCCTCGATCTCCAGCAGGGTGGTGCGTCGCTTCTCCTCGATCGCCGCGACCGCCTCGTCGGCACCGATCGCCGCGACCCGGTCGATCGCGCCGGACCGCTCCGCGAACAGCTCCTGGCAGCGCCGGTCCTGATCCTCGAAGCGGCTTTGCAAGGCGCTCAGCTCGGCTTCCAGCGCCGCGCGATCAGCGCTGTCGAGAACGCGCTCGGCACTGGCAAGATCGACGGCGCGCAACGCCTCGACGATCTCGGCCTCGGCCGTCGCGGCAGCCTGGCGCAGCTCGGCCCGCAGCACGTTGCCGGACAGCTTTTCGGCAATTTCGGCCAGCGACGAGACGGCGAACAGCGTCATCATCGGCTGCTTCTGCGCCGCGAGAATGGCCGAGGCCTCGGCAAGCTCGCGCTGCCTCGCCTCCGCTTCCTCCAGCCGGGCACGCAGGGCCGCGCGCCGGGCCGCCGCGGCAGCGGCCTGCCGGACCGCATCGCCGATCCGTTGCGCCAGCTCCAATGCCGGCGCCGCGTCCGCCAGCTCCAGCGATGCGGCAAGCGCTTCCACCTCGGCGCGGAAGGCCGCCTGATCCGCCTCCATCTTGGCGATGCGATCGAGGAGGCCGGCACGCTTCTCGAGCGCCGGCGCGAGATCGGCGATCGCCGCGAGAACCTCGCGCACGGCCGCCACATCGGGCGCGATCGCATCCTCGCCGAGCCAGCAGCCCCGGCACGTCGTCTCCCATGCCTCGGTCCAATCGCGCAGCGCGGCCGCGGCCTCTTCCGCCGTGCGCTCACGGACGCCGAGATGGCGCTGCCGCTCGTCCCGCTCGGCACGCAGGCGGCGCAGCTCGGCTTCGCCGTCGAGCCCGGCCTGCGCCACGGACAGGGCCGCGTCGAAACCTGCATCAGGCGCGATCGCAAGGCCGGCCCGGCCGAGGGCGGCGCATAGCCTGTCCGTCTCCGCCGCCGCATCGGCGACGACGGCCCGCAGGTCGCGCTCGGCGCCGCGAAGCGTCTCGCGCGCCTCCAGGGCGCTCCTTCGGCGGGAGAGCCAATCCTCGAGCACCGGCAGGGCGGGCGCCGGAGCGAAACAGGGCGACATTGCCCGGGCCGCATCGGCAACCGCGGTGTCGAGAGCGTGCAGAGCGCCGGCGGCGCGATCCGCAAGCTCGGTCACGCGCGCGAGCTCCGCTTCGGCCATGGCCAGGGCATGCCGGTTCTGGTGCAGTTTCGCCAGCTCGGTCATGTGCGTGAAACGGGCCGTGCCGACGAGGTCGTCCTGGCGCAGCGCCAGTTCGAAATGATCGGCCGACGATGCGTCGAGCGTCCGACGGTGGGCCGCCCAGGCCTGCTCGCGCCGCGCCCGGATCGCCGCGGCTTCCTGATCGGTGACGACGCCCGTCAGGGAGGCGAGGCTCGTGTGCTCGGCCTCGAGCTGGCCGATCCGGGTCGTCAATCGTTCGACCTCGGCGCGATGTCCGGCCTGCGCGACCTCCAATGCGCTGCGCTCCGACTTCCAGCGCTGCAGCATGTCGGGGGTTGGACAGGCCATGCCGACGAGCTCATCCGCTTCGCCCCGCCAGGGCCGCAGTGCGGCCAGGCGATCGGCGAGCGCCTCGCGCGCTTCGGCGCGGATACGCTCGGCATGGCGGCGGCGGGCCTGGTGGTCGGCGGACCGCAGCGCGGCGACCGTGGCGGCCAGCGCCGCCATGGCATCGTCGCGCCCGCGCGCCTCGGATGCCGCGAGCCCCGCGTCCGGCAGCCGGGCGACGACCTCCGCGAGGCGATCCCTGGCTTCGCCAAGCTCCTTGGCGGCATTGCGGACCGCCGCATCGACGCCCGAACGCGCTTCGATCAGCGCGCGCAGCCGACCGACCGTCGCTGCTTTCAGCAGCAGGCGCTGCGGCTCGGGCTCGCCGGCCCGCCCGAGACGCCCGAGGATCCCCGCGATCGAAAGATCGAGCTCGCGCAGTTCCAGCCGCTTGTTCGGAATATCCATCTCGGCCGTCACATGGCGCGCCCGCTGGTCGCCGTGGCGCTCCACCCGGTCGGCCAGCCCCAGCGCCGCTTCGTCCACGACGACCGCGCCGAGCTCCTCGGCCAGCCGCGCGATCTCCTCGGCATTGGCCTCGACCTGCACGCCGAGGGCGATCTCTTCCCGCTGCAGGGCGGGAAGCTGGCTCACCCAGTGCCGCGGTGCCTCGGGCATGGCGGCGAGCGGCGCAAGGCGCGCGCGTAGCTCACGCAGCGCCGCGAGGCGGGGCAGTGCCGCGAGGTGGCGCCTGATCTCGTCGAGGCGCGTCTGGACCAGCGCGCGCTCGGCGATCGCCTGGTCATAAAGTGATGCCGCCCGATCGCGCGCCTCGACGAGACGGGCATGATCCGAAGCCAGCGTGTCCAGGCGCTCGCGCTCGGACTTCAGCGCCGCGAGCCGGGCCTTGAGATCGACGAGCGCGCCGCTGCGCGCGCGATACCGGTAGAAGCCGTCCGCCTCGCTCCTGAGATCGATCAGCTTCTGGCTGAGATGGGCAAGGCCGGTGCTGGCGGAGAACAGGAGCCGGCCCAGATCGCCCTTGCTCGCCAGAATGCTCTCGCCGCCCTTTTCGAGCGTTTCGTCGTCGAGCGAGAACATGGTGCGATAGGCATCGCGCTCGATACCGCCGAGCCCGGCGCGGATCGCGCTTTCCGCCAACGGACGATCCTCGCCGTCGAGCAGGCTGTTCTGGGCGCGCTTGATGCGCCGGAAATTGCGCGTCTCGCCATCGATGTCGAGCGCTCCGCCGACACGCATGGTCGAATAGGGATGGAGGAAGTCGAACGGGCTCTGCGGGCCGATGCCGAACAAGAGGTCGAGAAAGGCGGCGAGCGCCGTCGATTTGCCGGCTTCGTTCGGACCGTAGACGATGTGCAGATCAGGCTCGCCCGGCGCGCATGCGCCGAAGTCGATGCTGTGATCGGTGAACTTGCCGTAGCGGGTCAGGTCGAGGCGGCGGAGGCGCATGGGTCAGGCGTTTCCATCCGCGGCCTCGAGCCGCGCGACGACGCTCTCGGCGCCCTCCCCGGCGAGACGCGCCAGCGTGTTCCGGAATGCGGCCTCGTCGAGGCCGAGGACGTCCCGGCATTCGGCCGGAAGCTGGGCCCTGAGCTCTTCGGCCATGGCGGCCAGCTCGGCCTGAAACGAGTCCGAGGCCAGGATCTCATCGGTCATCAGGCGATGCAGCTCGGCGAGCGGGTCGGCCGACGACTGTGCTGTTCGGGCCGGCGGCTCGCAGGCGGCATCCAGCTTTTCGACCCAGCAGGCACCCACCGCCGCGGCGCGCTGGTCGGCTTCCGTCTTCAGCAGATCAATGTCGCGCCGGATGCGCCATGCGAGCGGCGTCGTTCCCGCCAGCGTCAGGCGCGTGACGAGCTGTTCCGAGCGCGCGGCCTGCCGTTCCTGGTCCAGCCTGCGCGTGATCGCACCGACGAGATCGCGCCAATCGTCGAGCCCGGTGACGTCGACCACGACACGCTCGAACTGGGCGATGCTGGTCGGCCGCTCCTCGATATGGACCGAGCGGTTGTCGTCGATGGCGACGAGGGTCACCGACTTGGCGCCGGCCTCGTTGATGTCGCGGCCCTGCGGCATGCCCGGCATCACGACCGCTCCTCCGGCCTCGGCGACCGCGCGCCTGTGCACGTGGCCGAGCGCCCAGTAGTCGAAACCCGTGGCCTGGAGGTCGGCGAGGCTGCATGGCGCATAGCGGTCATGGCCGGGCGCGCCGCCGAGGCTGGTGTGGAGCAGGCCGATATTGATCGCTCCGTCGACGGCCGGCCGATATCGGCCGACGAGGCTTTCCGGCGCATGCGGCTGCGCAAAGCTCAGGCCGTGAACAGCCACCGGGCGACGGCCGGCGGCCCGGTCGAGCACGACCATTTCGGCGCGCGCGCCGAACACCTTCACCGAATCGGGGAAGACCAGCTCCCGGGTGATCCGCGAGACGGCGTCGTGATTGCCCCGGATGATGAAGGATCGGATGCCCGCGGCATCAAGGCGATGGAGCTGGTCGGCGAGGAAGCGCGCCGTCTTCATCGACGTCTGGTCACCGTCATAGAGATCGCCCGCGATCAGCAGGGCATCGACCTGTTCCTCCAGGCAGAGATCGATCGTCCGCACGAAGGCGCGGCGGGTGGCATTGCCGATCAGCTCGGCGAGATCGGGATCGCGCAGGGCCAGCGAGCGAAGCGGCGAATCGAGATGGACATCGGCCGTGTGAATGAAACGGAACATGCTCAGCTGCCCTGAATCCCAAATTCGCCCGAAACCGGCGGCGAGCGCGGCGCGGCAGCGCGCGGCGATCGTGCCCGGCCGGTTGCAGCCGGCAATATCGCCAGGACGGCCGAACCGCAAATCGTCGCCGGAGCCGGCTCATCCGAAGGCAAGCTGAACCTTCATGGCCCGCGCACGGTCGGAAGCGAGCTCGAACGCCTCGACCGCCCGGTCGAGCGGCAGCGTCGCCGAGATCAGCGGCCGCACGTCGATGCGGCGCTCGCCGAGCATGGCGACGGCATCGGCGAATTCGCCGTGGAAGCGGAAGGTGCCGCGCAATTCCAGCTCCTTGGCGACCACGACGCTGATCGGGATGATGAAGTCGCCGCCGGTACCGACCTGGACGACGATGCCGCCGGGACGAAGCGCGGCCAGCGCGCCGGCCAGGGCCTGGCTGTTGCCGGAGGCTTCGAACAGCACGTCGAAAGTCCCCTTCTCCGCTTCGTAGCCCTTCAGCCCGTCCGGCTCGGCTGCGGTATTGATCGCCCGGTCGAGACCAAGCCGGCGCGCCATGGCGATGGGCGCCTCGGCAATGTCGGTCGCCACCACCTCCGCCGCGCCGCCGGCGCGGGCGGCGAGCGCGGCAAGAGCGCCGATCGGGCCGCAGCCGGTGACCAGAACCCGCCGGCCGGCGACACCGCCTGCCCGGTTCACGGCATGGAGACAGACGGCGAGCGGCTCGGCGCAGGCCGCTTCGCCCAGGCTGACATGATCGGCGACGCGGTGTGCCTGGACGGCATCGCAGACCAGCACCTCGCGGAAAGCGCCCTGGACATGGGGAAAGGGCATGGCCGAGCCGTAGAAGCGCATGTTGAGGCAATGGTTGAACATGGCCTCGCGACAATAGCGGCAGCCGCCGCAGGGCCGGCTCGGGCTGACCGCCACCCGGTCGCCCGGCTTCAGGCTGCCGACGGCCGTGCCGACCGCCTCGACGACCCCGGCGATCTCGTGCCCGAGGATCATCGGCTCCTTCAGCCGCACCGCGCCGAAGCCGCCCTGGTGGTAATAGTGCAGGTCCGAGCCGCAAATGCCGCCGGCGGCGATCCTGACCGCAACCTCGTGCGGCCCCGGGGACGCGACCGGCTGTTCCTCGATCCTGAGGTCGTGCGGCGCATGGATCACCAGTGCCTTCATGGGGCTCCTCGCGGCATGGCGGCTAGCCGGGGCGGCCGGCCTTCGCCATGCTAGCGTGACGCGCGCGGCCGGCGCAAAGGCGTAACGGAGACCCCGGACATGAGCTCGCATTTCGACATTTCTGGACGCGTCGCGCTGGTCACCGGATCGAGCGCCGGCATCGGCTTCGCGCTGGCGCGCGGTCTTGCCCGCGCGGGCGCGCGCGTCGTGCTCAACGGCCGCGATGCCAGCCGGCTCCAGCAGGCCGGCGTCGCTCTGTCGGCAGAGGGCCTCGCCGTCGAAAGCCTTGCCTTCGACGTGACCGACCCGGCGGCGGTGAGCGCGGCGGTCGCGCGCATCGAGGCCGATATCGGCCCCATCGACATTCTCGTCAACAATGCCGGCATTCAGCGCCGGATGCCGCTCGACAGCTTTCCCGAGGCCACCTGGCGCGAGCTGATGGCGACCAATCTCGACAGCGTCTTCTATGTCGCGAAGGCGGTGGCCGGCGCCATGATCGCGCGCCGCTCCGGCGCCATCGTCAATATCTGCTCGGTGCAGAGCGAGCTCGGCCGGCCGTCCATCGCGCCCTATGCCGCCTCCAAGGGGGCGGTGAAGATGCTGACCAAGGGCATGGCCATCGACTGGGGCAAGCACGGCATCCGCGTCAACGGCCTCGGGCCGGGCTATTTCAAGACCGAGCTCAACCAGGCTCTCGTCGACGATCCCGCCTTTTCCGCCTGGCTGACGGCGCGCACGCCACTCGGCCGCTGGGGCGATGTCGAGGAGCTGGTCGGCGCCTGCCTGTTCCTGGTGTCGCCGGCGGCGAGCTTCGTCACCGGCCATGTGCTCTATGTCGACGGCGGCGTCACCGCCCAGCTCTAGGATCCTGTCTTGACGCGTTTCGTCACGCGAAGCGGCTCCCGCTTCGCTTGAAAACGCTATGACGAGGCGCCTCGGCCGAGCGCGCCCATCCACACCGCCACGGCAGCCGCGCCGGCATCCGGCGTGCCGAGCGCGC
>NZ_JAPSET010000037.1:0-69068 GCF_026847585.1 Phreatobacter sp. AB_2022a | reverse complement strand
TGCAACGATCGCTCCGGCCGAGACGCCGCTCGCCGCCGAACCGGTGGCCGAGGAGCCGGTGCGCCGCCGGCGTACGCCCGATCCCGAGCCGGTCGAGGTCCAGCAGCCCGCCAATACCGGCGCGCCCCGCCGCGCCGGCTGGTGGAACCGCAAGGCCGAGGGCTGAGCATGCGGTGAACCGGCCGCGCGGCAGACGGTTCACCCTTGTGGAGCCACCAGGCGAAGGCCGGTCGAAGCCGGCCCGCCATGGCAGCGACGACAAGCGGCCGGGGGAACCCGGCCGTTTTCGTTTGCGCCCGCCGCGACTCGCGGCCGCGCTCGAATCGCGGCGCGAGAATCGTCCGGGCGATTCCCTCCGCCGCGCTCCACCTGCCTTGCCACGGCAGCCGATTCAGTGCCCCTGCGTCAGCACGAACAAACCGGGAAAAGGCGGTCACGACGCGAGCACAGGACCACCACATTTTGGCCACCCCTGTCCCGGGCTGGGAATATCTGGGGGCGGTTTTCACGCGGCTGTGGAGAGCCGGTCGACCCGTGGTGAATTTTTCCTTGGCGAATCCACCTGGAATCTCCGACACTTGCTCCCGTCCCCAGGACATTCCCCTTCAAAATCGTCGGCGAGCCACCACATTTAGTGGTCTGTTTACCCCTGCCCTCTATATCTTGACGACATGAAGGCATGCCGCTTACCTTGGATTTCGGTTCGGCGGGTCTGTTCCAAGTTCCTGACGCACCAAATCCCCAGACGGTTTCCGAGCTGACGCAAGCGCCCCCCGCGCCGCGTGGCCGGAAGAATTGTCTTCGTCATCCGGTGGCGCGCGCCCGCAACGGCGCGAGGCCGGCGGAGGGCGGAGCTTCGTCCCCGGCGCTGGCCGCGGAACGACGCCTGGACGGGATGAGTTGGCCTCTCGGGTCCCGGCTCCTGTGGAGAGCGGGGATCTGCAGACCACGGCGGCAAGCGGGCCCGGAACAACCGGGTCGACGCGGGATCCAGGGCATGGACCGCGGGGCGGACCGGGAGCACAGTTCCCGGCCAAGAGATGAAGGACGAGAACGATGCGCATCGAACGGCGATACACCAAGGCGGGCCAGTCGCCCTATGCAGACATCGCGTTCCGGTCGGCGACATCGGAGATCCGCAATCCCGATGGATCGATCGTGTTCCGCCTCGAAGGCATCTCGGTGCCCGATGCCTGGAGCCAGGTGGCCGCCGACATCCTCGCCCAGAAATATTTCCGCAAGGCCGGCGTGCCCGCGCGCCTGAAGAAGGTCGAGGAGAGCACGGTCCCGTCCTGGCTGTGGCGCTCGGCCGCCGACGAGAAGGCGCTGAAGGAACTGCCGGAGAAGGAACGCTGGGTCGGCGAGACCTCGTCCACCCAGGTCTTCGACCGGCTTGCCGGCACCTGGACCTACTGGGGCTGGAAGGGCGGCTATTTCGAAGCCGAGGCCGATGCCCAGGCCTTCTTCGACGAGCTGCGCTACATGCTCGCCATGCAGATGGTGGCGCCGAACTCGCCGCAATGGTTCAACACCGGCCTGCACTGGGCCTATGGCATCGACGGCCCGGGCCAGGGTCACTACTACGTCGATTTCGAGACCGGCAAGCTGGTCAAGTCGAAGTCGGCCTATGAGCACCCGCAGCCCCATGCCTGCTTCATCCAGTCGGTCGCCGACGACCTCGTCAACGAGGGCGGCATCATGGACCTGTGGGTGCGCGAGGCGCGCCTGTTCAAATACGGCTCCGGCACCGGCTCGAACTTCTCCTATCTGCGCGGCGAGGGTGAGAAGCTCGCCGGCGGGGGCCGCTCGTCCGGCCTGATGAGCTTCCTGAAGATCGGCGACCGCGCGGCGGGCGCGATCAAGTCCGGCGGCACGACGCGCCGCGCCGCCAAGATGGTGGTGGTCGATGCCGACCATCCCGACATCGAAGCCTATATCGACTGGAAGGTGATCGAGGAGCAGAAGGTGGCGAGCCTCGTCACCGGCTCGAAGATCAATGCCCGGCACCTCAAGGCCATCATGAAGGCCTGCGTGAACTGCGAGGGCGATGGCGACGGCTGCTTCGACCCGGCCATGAACCCGGCACTGAAGCGCGAGATCAAGGCCGCGCGCAAGGCCATGGTGCCCGACAACTACATCAAGCGGGTGATCCAGTTCGCCCGCCAGGGCTACAAGGACATCGAGTTCCCGACCTATGACACGGACTGGGATTCCGACGCCTATCTGACGGTCGCCGGCCAGAACTCGAACAATTCCGTGTCGCTGAAGGACGACTTCCTGCGCGCGGTGGAAACCGACGGCGACTGGAACCTGATCGCGCGCATCACCGGCAAGCCGGTGAAGACGCTGAAGGCCCGCGAGCTCTGGGAGAAGATCGGCCATGCCGCCTGGGCGTCGGCCGATCCGGGCCTGCATTTCAACACGACGATGAACGACTGGCACACCTGCCCGTCGGCGGGGCCGATCCGGGCGTCCAATCCGTGCTCGGAATACATGTTCCTCGACGACACGGCCTGCAACCTGGCGTCCGCCAATCTCCTGCAGTTCTACGATACCGGCACGCGCCTGTTCGACGTCGAGGGCTACGAGCACCTCTGCCGGCTCTGGTCGGTCGTCCTGGAAATCTCGGTGCTGATGGCGCAGTTCCCCTCGCGCCAGATCGCCGAGCTCTCCTACGAATACCGCACGCTCGGCCTCGGCTATGCCAATATCGGCGGCCTGCTGATGACCATGGGCATCGCCTATGACAGCGCCGAGGGCCGGGCGCTGGCCGGCGCCCTCACCGCCATCATGACCGGCGTCGCCTACCGCACCTCGGCCGAGATGGCCGGCGAGCTCGGCCCGTTCCCGGGCTACGCGCCGAACCGCGAGCACATGCTGCGGGTCATCCGCAACCATCGCCGCGCCGCGCATGGCGAGACGGCGGGCTATGAAGGCCTGTCGGTCAACCCGGTGGCGCTCGACCACGCCAACTGCCCCGACCGGACGCTGGTTGCCCATGCCACCCGCGCCTGGGACGAGGCTCTGGCGCTCGGCGAGAAGCACGGCTATCGCAACGCCCAGGTCTCGGTGATCGCGCCGACCGGCACGATCGGCCTGGTCATGGATTGCGACACCACCGGCATCGAGCCCGACTTCGCGCTGGTGAAGTTCAAGAAGCTCGCCGGCGGCGGCTATTTCAAGATCATCAACCGGGCCGTGCCGGACGCGCTGCGCTCGCTCGGCTATTCGGAAGCAGCCATCGGCGAGATCGAAGCCTATGCGGTGGGCCACGGTTCGCTCGCCCAGGCGCCTGCGATCAACACGGCGACGCTGAAAGCCAAGGGCTTCACCGAGGAAGCGCTGGGCAAGGTCCAGGCCCAGCTGAAGACCGCCTTCGACATCAAGTTCGTGTTCAACAAGTGGACGCTCGGCGAGGACTTCCTCGCCCGCACGCTGGGCATTCCGGCCGAGGAATACAATGCGCCCGGCTTCGAGCTGCTCGCCCGCCTCGGCTTCTCCAAGAAGGACATCGAGGCGGCCAACGAGCATGTCTGCGGCGCCATGACGCTGGAAGGCGCGCCGCACCTGAAGGTCGAGCACTATCCGGTGTTCGACTGCGCCAATCCCTGCGGCCGCAAGGGCAAGCGCTATCTCTCGGTCGAAAGCCACATCCGCATGATGGCGGCGGCCCAGCCGTTCATCTCGGGCGCCATCTCCAAGACCATCAACATGCCCAACGAGGCGACGGTCGAGGACTGCAAGGCGGCCTACATGCTGTCGTGGAAGCTGGCGCTCAAGGCCAATGCGCTCTACCGCGACGGCTCCAAGCTGTCGCAGCCGCTGAACGCCCAGCTCATCGAGGACGAGGAGGACGAGGACGGCGTCGAGGAGTTCCTGGAGAAGCCGCAGACGGCGCGCGCTGCGGCGCTCGCCGAGCGCATCGTCGAGAAGGTGGTCGAGCGCGTCCAGGTGGTGCGCGAGCGCGAGAAGATGCCGGACCGCCGCAAGGGCTATACCCAGAAGGCGGTGGTCGGCGGCCACAAGGTCTATCTGCGCACCGGCGAATATGACGACGGCCGCATCGGCGAGATCTTCATCGACATGCACAAGGAGGGCGCGGCGCTCCGCTCGCTCCTCAACAATTTCGCCATCGCCATCTCGCTCGGCCTGCAATATGGCGTGCCGCTCGACGAATATGTTGACGCCTTCACCTTCACCCGCTTCGAGCCCGCGGGCCCGGTGCAGGGCAACGACACCATCAAATACGCGACCTCGATCCTCGACTACGTGTTCCGCGAACTGGCGGTGAGCTATCTCGGCCGCTTCGATCTCGGCCATGTCGATCCGGGCGAGAGCCGCTACGACGCGCTCGGCACCGGCGCGACCGAGGGCACCAAGAGCGTGCTGTCCAAGGGCCTGGTGCGCGGCAAGACCGACAAGTTCACGGTCGTCTCGACCGGCGCCCAGGCCCCGGCCATCGGCCCGGGCACGCTCGCCAACGACGCCCGCGGCACCGGCACGGTCGTGACCATGCGCACCCAGGGGGCGACCGCGCTGAAGGAGGAGGTGGCGGCCGCCGTCTCCCCTGCCCTCGGCACGCTGTTCGACCAGGCCCCGGCCGCCGCGCCGCAGGCCGAGCGGACCACCGCCGACCGGCGCGCCGAGGCCAAGCTCCGCGGCTATGTCGGCGATGCCTGCCCGGAATGCTCGAACTTCACCATGGTGCGCAACGGCACCTGCCTGAAGTGCGACACCTGCGGCTCGACGACGGGCTGTTCCTGAGACGGGCGACCGTCAACTGACCAGCCGACCAAAGCTCGTCCGCAAACGTCGGTGATGTGATCCCAAAATCACCCATCGTTGTCCCGGACGGACTGACAGGCTCTGGCAAGAAGGGGGCTTCAAGCGAAGCCCCCTTTTTTTCCACCTCGGCCGCTCGACACGGCAAGCCTTGCCATTGTCGCCGACGCCACGCCGGCATCCCCCAGATCGACCCACCCGCCAGCTTTGCTTGAGGAATTCGAGCAGAAGCGCACATGCGCGCGCATGTGTGTGCACGACCAGCGGTTTCCTGGAAATGAAAGCCTTGCCCCGCGGACGGCGCCAAACAGAAACGGCGACGTCCCGTGCCGGCGATACGATCGCGGCGACCAAGCACTGACCGGATTGCGGCCCCCGCTCACCTCCAGCCTTCGGGCCGTCGCCGCAGGAGGCGAGCGCGCACGGGCCGCCCCCGTTGGACCCGGGCGGGCATCACGGCGAAAGCGCTCGAAGCGCGCTCGGACGCGGCAGGTCGCCTCCGGCATCGCCGATGGCCGCAGCGCGCCCGATACGACCACCAAGGTCCCTCGCCGCGGGCGCGCAACCGCGCTGGGGTGATGACCAACTCCGCCATCATATCGTCGGCGCCCCGGATGCTGCTCGCGTCGAGCGAACCGACATAGCATTCGTCAGTTGATAGTTGAGCGAACCGGAGGTGTCGGCATGAACAGTACCAGTATCCTGACCCATCTCGGTACGGCCGCTGCGCGGCCATGGGCGTTCCTCGTCCTTATCGGCTATGCCGTCTTGTGGCTGGCTTTGGAACGAGAAACTCTTGATTGGCACGGTTTCGCCACGCTGGCGACCTGGGCGATGACGCTGTTCATTCAGCGCTCGGAATACCGCGACACGCAGGCGCTGCAAGCCAAGCTCGATGAACTGCTGCGGGCAAATGACCGGGCGAAAGACGAATTGACCACGATCGATCAGAAGGAACCGGAAGACATCGAACACCGCCGCAAAGCCGAAGATCGGTAAGGAGCCGGAGATCGAAGATCCGACACGCCGTCCGAAAAGCGGCACGCGAACAGTTCCCCGTGCGCGATGCCCCCAGCCCCGGCGACGCAGTCCTCGTGGCCGCATGCGCGGTTCCCGTCAGGCCAACCCGCGGCCTCGATCAGCGGGCCGACCGCGCAGTTCGGGTCTCCCAACCGCTCGACCGGACTGCTTCCTCCGCAACACGATCATGAGGAAGGCCCTTCCGGCCACGACATCGTCGCGCGGCTGAAACGGGTGTTCCCGGCCGATCTGGACGCGGGAGCGCCGCTCTTGCCGACGTCGCCTGCACGGCGGGCGTCCGCCTCACGCCGCGCCAGTTTCGCGAACAATCGCGGCTATGATGGCCGGGAGGACCGTCGCCCCGTCAGGCGAATACGCTCCCTCGCCGAGATGGCTTCAGCGCGCCACCGCCCCCTTGTCGGTCCAGCCGGGAGGGAGGCCGAGCTGCCCTCCCATGAACCCGGCGAGACCCGGGTTGCGTCCGAAGGCTTCACAGGCCCGGCTGGCCGCCGCCCCACCCAAGGAGGTGGAGATCTGGTGAGCGGAGGGAAGCGCCGGCAACTGGCCGAACGGCGACCGGCCCGTGACGAGCAGCCGGCTGAAATCGTACCCGAACTCCGAGGCCAGGGCATATGCGTCGCCCTCCACGGCCATGCGGCCGGATCCGATCATGTGAGCGCCGCGCGCCCAGATCATGGCCGCCTTCTGGTCGCCCTTCAGATCCAGAGCCTCGGCTTCGAGACTGAGAGTGCCCATTCCGATGGGAATGCGGGGCACCGGGACGGGAACGCCGGGAAGAAGGACCATCTTGGCGATGGCGGCGCCCCGCGAAGCGCCGACGGCGAGCGTGTCGGTCGGCGTCACATGGGTCACGAGCGCACGGATCGTGAGGTCCGCGGGTTGTCCCGGTCCGACCACCTGGAATCGCTCGCTGAGCCCGGCGCAGAGGGCCCTGTCGACCGCATTGGCGACCAGGCGGCGCTGCGCGGCATTGAGAGGAATTCTCAAGGTGCCCGCGCCAAACGCGGTCGGCACGATCTGGACCGTCTTCGCTTCGCGTATCGCGGCCTCGTCAACACGCAACCGCGATCGCGTCACCAGGCCGTTGGCTTCCGCGAGCCTGTCGTAGGATTGCAGGGTGCTCGCCTGCTCCAGCGGCGCGGACGCACAGCCCGCCAGCAGCAGCGGCGCCACAAGTCCGGCCGGCCAGGCGCCACACAGGTAGCGTCTGCCCGACATCTTGATCACGGGCGGATATCGACACGTCCAAGCGGCAGGTTCCGTGCGGGCGCGAAGGCGCAGCGTCCGGCGCGCCGCCGCCAGCCAGGAGGACGATCGCCTCGCGTCACGCCCAAGCCCTCGCAGCCCGCCGCGGCGCCCCGACATTTCCAGTCCACTGTCCCGGACCACTCGGCCCTCCTCAGCAACGTTCCGGCTGGACTGATAGCCGAGACAGCTGGCCCGGAATGTGATCGAGCGTGACCCAATATTTCCGACCGAACTATTTTTATGTCGCAACATGTACGACATGAAGAATTTGCGTCAGCGGCCACAAAGACAAGCCGGCGCTCCATTGCGCCAGCTCCTGCCGCGCCTGCGGCCGTGTCCGTAGACACCGCCGGTCCGATCGGGCCGGTCCGGGGCGATGGCGGAGAAGCCCTTCGACGAGCGGCGGCCCGGATCCCGGCGCCCGGACGTGGCGCCGTCCTCGACGCCCCCGGGCGAGCACGGGACATCCCTAGGCTGCCTCGGTCCGCGGCAGCGTGTCGACCATCGGCAACCGCACGATCTGCAGCAAACCCTGCTGCGCACCGTTCCTGATAGTGATGCTTCCGCCGCAGCGCTGGACGATCTCGGATGCGATCGTCAACCCGAGCCCCGCCCCCTGGCTCTCCTTCTCGCGCGACGGATGGACGCGAAAGAACGGCTCGAAGACCTGCCCGATCAGTTCCTGCGGGATACCCGGCCCGTCGTCGTCGATGACGACGACCGCCTCCGAGGACGCGGTCTCGAGCAAGACGCGGGCCCGCCTGCCGTGGGTCGCGGCATTGATGATCAGGTTCCCGAACGCACGTTTGAGACTGCCATGGCTGGCCCGCACGGTCACCGCGGCGGTGCCGGTGAGCGTCACATCGTATGACAGGGCCTTGAGCTCGCCTGCCAGCTCCGAAATCAGCACGTCCAGCCTGAGCTCTTCCGAAGGAGACCGCCCGGACTCCTCGCGAACGAGCAGGATGGCGCTGTCGGCGATACGCCCGAGCTCCTCGATGTCCTTGAGCCACATGCTGCGCTCGTCATCGTCCTTGACGAACTCGGCCCTCAGGCGCATCCGCGTGATGGGTGTCCGCAGGTCGTGACCGGCCGCCGCCACGAGGCGCATCCGGCTTTCCATCGCGGCCTTCAGGCGCGAGGACAGGCCATTGAGCGCCCGCGCGGCGACGCGCACTTCGGCAGGCCCCTTGACCGCCAGCTCGGGCAGCAGCGCGTCGGGGCCGACCGACTCGATGGCCCTTTCCAGCAGGACGAGAGGCTTGACCATGCGCTCCGCGAACAAGAGGGCGATGGCTATGGCCCCGAACGCGATGAGCGCGAACCACATGAGAAGTATGTTCAAAACGCCGATACGCGGCGGGAAGTCGGTGATCTGCATGACGAGCCACCCCCCTTCGACCGGCACGGACAACATCATGGCATCGTCCGAGCTCCGATAGGACACGACCACGTCCCGCGGCAGGCCACGCGCCCTCAGCGCCTCGCGCAGCCAGGTGGTGATGCCGTCCGCGATCTTTCCGTCAGCCGGCCCCTGCTGAACGGCGATCGCATCGGAGCCGGTGCGCGCCACCTGCACCAGCAAATGGACCTGCTCGACCAAGGGACCGATCGCCTGCTGCTCTTTCGGCGGGTTGAAGATGCGGAGCAGCACGCCGGTCAGGACCGTGACCATCGTGATGATGACGACGGCGATCAGCACGGCGAGCTTGGCGCGCAGGGTGGTCACGACGAAAGGTCCTGGACCTCGACCTTGACGACGAGCTGATAGCCGCCGTTTCGAACGGTCTTGAACAAGCGGCCGGTCTCGGACGCGTCCAGCTTCCGCCGCAGGCGGCTGACGAGGACATCGATCGACCGATCCAGGACGTTGCCGCTGCGGCCATGGGTGAGGTCGAGAAGCTGATCGCGGGAGAGCACGCGCCCTGGCCGATCCAGGAATATCTGGAGGAGGTCGAACTCCGCGCCGGTCAGTTCGATCGCCTGGCCCTGCGCATCCACGACGCTGCGCAGCTGCGGGTTCGCGACCAGGCCATCGAACTGATAGGCCTTCTGGGCCGGCGACTGGAGCATCGTCATTTCGGAGCGTCGCCGCAGGACTGCGCGAATGCGGGCGACCAGCTCGCGCGGATTGAACGGTTTGCCGAGATAGTCGTCCGCCCCCATTTCCAGGCCGAGGATCCGGTCGATGTCCTCCTTGAGCGCGGTCAGGAGGATGATCGGGACGGTGTTTCGCTCGGCGCGCAGGTCGCGGCAGATGTCGAGGCCGGAGCCGTCGGGCAGCATGACGTCGAGAACGATGAGATCGATGTCGTCGGTCGCGAGGCGTTCCCGCAGCTCGGCGCGGCTCGAGGCCAGCAGGACGCGAAACGACTGCGCTTCGATGTAGCGGGCGAGGAGCTTTCGGATCTCCGGATCGTCGTCGGCCACCAGGATTCGCGGCGTGCGTTCTTTCATGGGCGACCATTCGTCGGGCAGCGCAGGCCTTCTGTTTCTACCGGCAAGTGCGGCGGAAAGAAGCAGCGTTTCATGACGAATGATGTCTCAACATGGCCGCAGACATGTTTCGACACAAACAACCGTGACCATGGCCTGGCGCGCAACCGGCTCTTTCGGTGCGCGCGAGGACGTTCCGGTCCGCTACTGGCGTCGCCCCACGAGGATAAATGTCTGCGCATAGCGCTGGAGGAACGGGAGCCGCCGGCCCATCGTTTCCGCGCGCGACAGCAGCTTGCGGTTGAGCGTGTCGAAGTGCCAGCCGATGCGGGGCCATAGCCCATATCGATGCACGGCTTCGACCGCGAAGCCATGGCTCCTGAACAGCGCCACGGCTTCTCCTTCGCTCATGACATTGTTGATCGTCCGCCGCGCCAGCGCATTCCGGACGCGATAGAGGCGCCCCATCGGACTGATCGAATTGACATGGAAATTCGCGACGAGATGACCGTCCCTGACGAGGCAGTCGCGAAGCGCCGCCATGGCCGCATGCCGGAGCTCGGGCTCGGCATTCAGAAAGAAGCGAAAGGCGGTGCAGACCTGCCGGTCGCGCGGGACCCGGCCCGCGCCCTGAGCGGTGACGTCGCCGACGACAATGCGGGCCCTGGGACATCGCTCCCGCGCGCGCGCCGCCATTTCGGCCGAAACGTCGTTGCCGACGACATCGTCGAAGATCGCCTCGTGAAGAGCGAGGATCCTGCCGGTGCCACAGGCAAAATCGAGCGATCGGCGCGCCCCGCCGGCGGCAAGGCCAGCCAGGATCGACTGCACCAACGGCCGCTCAACGTCGTTCCAGAGCCGAGCGTAATATCCCTCCGCAAAGGTTCGGTCGTAGAGCCGCGCATAGCCGGGTGCCGAATGGCTGTCGCGATATGAGGACATTGCGACACTCCCTGGGATCCGTCCGGAGAATGAGGAGACCAGGCCCCGGGCTTTCATCTGCCGCCCGCCCCGCCGGGCCGGCCGCGGACAGGGGATCCAGCCCTCGCGCCCCGGCCCCGGCCCCGGCCCCTGCCCCGGCATGGCTGGCCATACAATGGCCGGATCGGAAGACGGGATATCGGCGCCCCGGGGCCACAGCTGGCCCGCGGCGGCCGCCGGGCGCCTGTGCGGTCGTGTTCCGCCGCATGCGGCGGCTATGTCACGCGGACCAGCGCGCCGGTCGGCGCCGGCTCGTGCTGCTTGCGCATGACATAGGCCGCGATGCCCTGGATCGTGTCGAGGTTCTCCGGCAACAGCTCGCAGTCGTCGACCGCGATGCCGAAGGTCTGCTCGATGAAGCCGACGACTTCGAGCACACCGGTGGAATCGATGATGCCCTGGTCGATCAGCGAGCTGTCGTCATTCAACCCGGCCACATCGCCGACATAGAAGTTCGCCGCCAGGAACGCGCGAACGCTGTCCTTGCAGGCACTGAGCGCACTCGTTTCTCGCATCATGGGCTCCTCCTCCACATGACTGGACGATCCTCGGGGTGAAACGGCCGGGCTCACGACAGCGCCCGCTTGTCGACCTTCGCCGTGTCGGTTCGCGGCAAACTCTGGACGATGTCGATGTGCTTCGGCACCATGAAGGCCTCGAGGCGGCGCCGGCACTCGTTGCGGATCTGCGCTTCGCCGATCGCCGTGCCCGGCTCCATCACCACGAAGGCCTTGACCGCCTCGCCCAGGAGCTCGTCGGGAATCCCGATGACGGCCGCCTCCTTGACGCCCGCAATACCCATCAGGACGTTCTCGACCTCCTTCGGCGCCACCTTCTCGCCGCGCGACTTGATGATCTCGTCGCTGCGGCCGACGAAATAGAGATAGCCCTCCTCGTCCATGCGGCAGTAGTCGCCGGTATGGAGAACCTGCTCGCCGGGCAGCGGTCCGGGCTTCAGCTTCCGCGCCGTCTCCTCGGGCTTGCCCCAGTAGCCCTTCATCACGGTCGCGCCGCGAATGACGAGCTGCCCGACGACACCGGGGCCGACCCGCTCGCCGCTCTCGTCGACGATCCACATCTCGGTGTTCGGGATGGCGATGCCGACGCTGTCCGGCTTGCGGTCGATGTCCTCCGGCGGCAGGTAGGTGCAGCGCTTGCATTCGGTGAGCCCGTACATCGAGTAGATGCGGGCGCTGGGCAGCAGGACCCGCAGCATCTGGATGTGCCTCACGGCCAGGGCGGCGCCGGTATTGGTGACATAGCGGATGCTCGGCAGGTCGCCTTCCTTGAGAGACTTCAGGCCGAGCAGCGTCGAGAAGACGGTCGGCACGCCCGGCAGGCCGGTGACCCGCTCCTCCGCCAGAAGCCGGACGATCTGCACCGGAAAGGCGAAGGAGCGCTCCAGCACCAGGCGCGCGCCGACGCTGAACGCCAGGATCATCTGATAGAGACCGTAGTCGAAGGCGAGCGGCAGGACATTGAGGATCACCTCGTCCTCGCGCAGCTCGAGATAGGAGGCGATCGAGGCGCAGGCCGTCAGCATGTTGCGATGGGTCAGCATCACGCCCTTCGGGTCGCCGGTCGATCCCGACGTATAGACGATCGCCGCCAGATCGATGTCGATGCAGCGCCGCACCGGCGGCGCGCCATGGGCCACCGACGCCGCCTCCCATGTCACCGCGCAGGGCAGGCCGGCGAGATCGGCATCCCTGACCTCGCCGCTGACCACCACGCGCCTCACGAAGGCCGCACGGCGCAGGGGCGCGCCGAAGGCGGCGGCCAGGTGCGCGTCGGTGATGAACGCCGCCGGCCGGCAATCCTGCAGGAGATAGTCGAGCTTGTCGGCCTTGGTCAGCGGGTTGATCAGGCAGGCCACCGCATTGGCCTTCAGCGCCGCCCAGAAGCTGACGACGGTCTCGACGGTGTTGTCGGCGAAGATCATGACGCGGTCGCCGCGGGCGACGCCCGCCGACGCCAGATGAGCGGCGAGCGCGTCGGAACCGGCATCGATCTCGTCATAGGTGACGCGCCGCTTGCCGCAGACGAGCGCGACCTTCTCGGGGCTGCGGCAGGCCGATCGGATCAGATGGTCGTTCAGCAGCGGTACGGCATTGTCCATCACGCAAACACCTCCGCATGCTGCAGACGGTCGATGTCGGTCGCCGGAGCCGCCAGCGGCTCCGCCTCCGGCCGGCCCGCGACGAACCGATGGTGCAGGAGCTGGGTGGACAGGACGCCGACCAGCGCCATGTTGTCGGAGTTGGACAGGTCGCCACCGCGCCTGTCCGCATGGGTCCGGCATTTCGCGACGAGCCGCGCAACGGCCGCCGGATCGAAGAGGTTCGCATCGCGCAGGCTGGTTTCCGACAGAAGGTCGTCGACATAGTCCGGCGCATCCGCGCCGAAGAAGCAGAGGGCGTTGGGCGAGCGATAAGGCTGCTTCTTCCGCGCCACGATCTCCGGCGGGACCAACGGCTCCGCAACACGCTTCAGGACGTGCTTCTCGTCGAGCACGCGCAGCTTGTGGCGGGCCGGCAGCGCATTGGCGACCGCCATGACCTCCTCGTCCAGGAAGGGAAAGCGGCCCTCGATCGAATGGGCCATCAGCATCCTGTCGCCCTGGGCCGACAGCAGGTAGCCCGAAAGCAGGGTCCGCATCTCCAGATATTGGTCCTGCGCCAGCGGGGCCCACTGCGCGAAGGCCGAAGGCAGGCTGCGGACAAGTTCCGACACGGCGTCCCGGCCGGCGACCGCCGCGCGCATGTCGGCGGAAAACAGCCGCCTGAGCGCGGCGGTCGTCCGCCAGCGCGGCTCCAGGCCGAAGCCCGGCATGGCGCTGCCGGCAAGGCCGTGGCCGAAGAATTGCCGCGCCATCGCCTGATGCTGGACGGGCGACCGGGACAGGTAGGGATAGAGCCGCTCGATCAGCCGCCACCGCCAGGCGGACGCGGGCTGGCGCGCCCAGAAGCGCCGCACCTTCGCCTCGCGGAACAGGTCATAGCCGGCGAACACCTCGTCGGCCCCCTCGCCCGTGAGCACGACCTTGATCCCGGCCTCGCGCACCATCCGCGAGAGCAGGAACAGCGGCGCGGGCGACGTGCGCAGGATCGGCCGCTCGCCATGGCTGACGACGGCGGGAAAGACCTCAGCGATGTCGGCGCGCGCGACGACGAGCTCGTGATGCTCGCTGCCCGTCCGGCGCACCATCAGGCGCTGATACGCGGTCTCGTCGTACTCGGCATCGGCGAAGCGCAGCGAGAAGGTCTGGAAGCGGTCGCCGGCGAAGCGTCGCCCCATCGCCGCGACGAGAGAACTGTCGAGGCCGCCCGACAGATAGCTTCCGACCGGCACGTCGGAGCGAACCATCCGCAGCGAGACGGCCTTATCGAGCGCCGCGCGCACCATCTCCACGGCCTCGTCCAGCGAGCCCTTGAAACCATCGTCGCCCAGGGCAAACCGCGGCTCCCAGAAGCAAAGCTCGCGCATGACGCCGTCGCGATAGACGCGCGTGTGGCCGGGGGCGAGTTCGCGGATGCCGGCGAACACGCCCTGCGGGGCGACGGCCGTCCACAGCGTGAAGGTCTGGTCGAGGCCGGCGGCATCGAGAGCGCGCGGGATCGCCGGATCGGCCGCGAAGATCGCCTTCACCTCGCTTGCGAACAGAAGGCGGCCGCCATGCTCGCAAAGATAGAGTGGGCAGATGCCGGTCCTGTCGCGCGAGAGGACCAGGCACCGTTCGGCGGGCACCCACAGCGCCAGCGCCCACTGGCCCTTCATGCGCTCGAAGGCGGCCTCGCCCCAGGCGAGCCAGGCCTGCACGACCACTTCGGTGTCGCTGCGCGTGCGGAAGCGATGGCCGAGCGCCATCAACTCGGCGCGCAGTTCGACATAGTTGAAGATCTCGCCGTTGAAGACGATCCACGCGGTGCCGTCGATGTCGGCCAGAGGCTGCCGGCCGCCATCTCTGTCGATGATCGACAGGCGGGCATGGGCGAGGCCCGCCCGTGCATCGCGATAGAGGCCCTGCTCGTCCGGGCCACGATGAACGAGCGCCCCGGCCATGCGCGCCAGCGCCGCGCGCGAAGGCGGTGGAATCGCGGCGCCGAGGGACACGATGCCTGCCACGCCGCACATCGTTTCACTCCATGGCGACCGGTGTGACGAGCAGCGACCGCGCGTGAAGATAGCGGGACGCACGGCGCTTGGCCCCGATATCCCTGAAGGCCCGGCGCACCTGATCGACCGTCAGGCCGGTGACCCCAGCCGCGGTCTCGGCGGCAATGCCGTGATCGGCCGCATAGAGGCAGAGGTCCATCAGGTCGTAAGGCAGCGCGAAGTAGAACTCCTCCTGGCTCTGCGGCATGGAGAACGTGTCCGTGGTCGGCGGGCGCTGCCGGATCTCCTCCGGCACGCCCAGATATGCGGCGAGCTGGTAGACCTGGGTCTTGTAGAGGTGCGCGATCGGCATCACGTCGGCCGTGCCGTCGCCTTGTTTGACGAAGAAGCCCTGGTCGTGCTCGAGCCTGTTGGGCGTGCCGACGACCGCATATCTCAGCCGGTCGGCGTGGTAATACTCGGTCATCTTGCGCAGGCGCTGCTTGTAGTTCGTCGCGGCGACGAGCTGCAGGTAGCTGTCCGGCGGCAGTCGGACGGTCGCCACCGCCCCTCGCGGATCCTGCACCGTCAGACGGGTGACGTTGATGCCGGTGCTCTCGCGGATCGGCGGCAGGACGAGCTTGCACTTCCAGCCCTCGCCATAGTCCGGCACGACGGCACGGATCGCGTCCTCCTGTCGGCGGTAGGCGCCAAGCACCCCGAGCGCCGGCCCGATATCCTCGACGATCGCCTCGATGCCAAGCTCGGCCGCGATGCGGCGCCCCAGCCTCAGGGACTCGCTCGAGGAATGGTGCTCGGGCATCAGCAGGCCGAGAACCTTTTCGCGACCGAATGCCCGCACGCAGAGCGCGGCGACGACCGAGCTGTCGATGCCGCCCGACAGGCCGACGACCGCGCCCCGGCGGCCGAGCACCGCAACCACCTGATCACTCAGCGCCGCGGCGATGCGGTCGGTCTCTTTCTCGGCGTCGAGTTTCAGCACCTCCCTGTCGAAGGCGTCGCGGCGGGCGATCGGCGCCAGGCTGCTCATGATGCCAGTCCCCGCGGCGCGATCTCGGCCGGCGCGTAGGAGCCGACGATCGCGGCCTCGATCAGAGGATGGTTCCGGGTCAGGTGCGGTTCCATGATGAGGTCGATATGGCCGCCGTCGATGGCCGTCACCTCCAGCCGGGCGAACATGCCCTCCCAGCCGAGATGCTGGGGCATGTCCTTGCGCGCGCAGCGGAACAGCGTTGCGGCGAGCGGCAGCGAAGCCTTCGGCTGGTCGAGCCAACGGAAGAAGGCGCGCGCGCGCAGCACCTCCTGCAGTTCGAGCGTGATGCGGAACCGCGTGGCGTTGAACTGGCTTGCGCCCTTGCGATCGACGATGCGCGCGAGCAGCGCCTCGCAGCCGAGCGCCGTCGCGACCTTGGCGAGGGCCCGGCACGCCATCCGGGCGGCACTTACCTGACTGGCCCGGATGCGCTGCAGCGTGCGGAAGACGGTCTCGCGATATTCGGAACGCTCCCCGAGGATGCTCGTGTCGAGGATGCCGAGAAACCGCACCGAGCGCCCGCTGGCCAGAAGCCGGCCAGCCACCTCGAAGGCCACCGCTCCCCCGAGCGAATGTCCGAGAAGCCGGACGGGACCGCTCGGCTGCTTCCGACGGATCTGCTCCATGGCATCATCGGCCATGGCCGCCAGCGACTCGCCCCCGGCCAGCATCGTCCGCAGGTCCGGGTAGCGGATCGGGACGATCCGGGCCGCGCCGGCCATGGCGGCCGCGAGGCCGGCGAGGCTGCGGCCGTACCCGACCGATCCCGGCAGGAGGAAAACGATCGGAAGGCCGCTGTCCCGCGCCATGACCCGCATGGCCCGCACGCCGCAATCGCGCGGCGGCGCCGATAGGGGCTCGGGACGTCGCTCACCCCATGCCGATCGCGGATGCGCCGGACCCATGTCGTACCTCGCCCAATGTCCAGACTGCTTTGTCGCCTTCCCGCCCCGGCGCTTCATCATCCGATCGGACGAAGCATCCCCCATCGGCGCCCATGCGCTCCATCACAAGGGCTGCCTCCCGCTCAGGACGGCTGCGCAAATCCGAGCACGACACGACCTGCGCCGGCGGCATCGGCGATCACCGAGACGGCGTCATAGGCGCCGCTGCGCGCGAACAGGCCCGCGACCTGACGGGCCTGGCCAAGCCCCACCTCGAACAGCAGGGCACCCCCCGGCCGCAAATACGGCAGCGCTTCCTTCAGCACTCTCATATGGATGCTCAGCCCATAGGGCCCGGCAGCGAAGGCCTCGCGCGGCTCATGGGCGAGCAGATGCGCGCGCTCGCCCATGAGCCGCTTCTCGGAAATGTAGGGCGGGTTGCAGACGACCATGTCGATCGTCCGCTCCAGGCCCTCGCCGGAGAGGGGCGCGAACAGATCGCCCTGGAACGCCGCGGCACGGTCCGCGAAGCCGAGGGCCGCGATGTTGCGCCGCGCGACGGCGACACATTCTTCCGTCAGGTCGCAGGCCCACAGGCGGGCCTGCCGGACGCGCGCGGCGATGGCGCAGGCGAGATTGCCGGTGCCGCAACACATGTCGATGACCCGCGGCGCGGTGAGCCCCATGCCGTGCAAGGCATCGACCGCCGTCGCGCCGAGAAGCTCCGTCTCCGGCCGCGGCACAAGGGCGCCGGGCGCGACCAGAAGATCCAACCCCATGAACCTGGTGTGGCCGCAAGCATAGGCCGCCGCCACCTCGCCGCTCCCGGTCACGCGCATTCCAGCCTCGAAGTTTCCGGTCACCGGACCAGCAGCCGGCTGCCAAACCTGCCCTGACGGAAGCGTCTGCAACCAGAGCGCAATGGGATTAGCTCTACCTCTTAAGGAGTAGTCCCGTCAGACATCCTGACGTATCGGCAGGCGCAAATGGGCATATCTATAACAATACCATGTAATGTCTACTTTTTCCGCAAATATCGGCCGCCGCCCGCCACCATCGGAGATCTGACCGAATCGAAAATCACACGCGCAGGTCGCCGATTGTGGGGAAAATGAGCACCCGTTAACCACATTCTCGCCACCAAAGACCGCGAGACCATTTGGGCAAGCTGAATCATATTTCAGGAGCATATTATGACATTGCATTACGTTGCCGGCGGTGGAATTGAGAGCAATGGAACGTATTCCGCTGGTTCTTTTGGCTTCAATTTGGCTGACGTACAATCAGTTGAACAGCTCAATTCGCTACCGGAAGGAACCAAAGGACTCGTCTGGCTCGACAAGGCCGAAGGCGTCACCAGCGAATTCATAAACACCGTCTCCCAATATATTGGAAACGATAAACTATTCGGCTTCTATCTCGCGGACGAACCGGATCCGACCGGCCTGTGGGGGCCCAAGGTCTCGGCCGCGGACCTGAAGGCCGAATCCGACTGGATCCATGCCAATGTGCCCGGCGCCAAGACGTTCATCGTCATGATGAACATGGGCATGACGACCAGCCCAACCTACATGAACACCTATAATCCGGCCAATACCGGCATCGACTATTACGGCCTCGATCCCTATCCGGTGCGGTCCGGCGGCCAGCTCGATCTGTCCGCGATCGACAAAAACGTCGACGCCGCGATCAAGGCGGGCATTCCGCTCTCGAGCATCGTGCCGGTCTATCAGGCCTTCGGCGGCGGCGACTGGTCGACCGATACCGGCGACGCCTATGTCATGCCGACCTCCACGCAGATGAAGGCGATGATCGACCACTGGGCCGGTGTCGTGCCCAACCCGGCCTTCGACTATGCCTATCACTGGCAGTCGCAGAACGGCGATCAGGCCCTGTCGACCCATGCCGGACTGCTCGACGTGTTCCGCGAGCACAATGCCGCGACCACCACGCCGACGGCTCCGGCCGTGACCGAGCCGCCGGCCCCGCCGGCCGATGCCGGCGGCGCCGACGCAGGCGCACTCCCGACCGCGCCCCATCCGACCGATCCGGGCACCGGCTCGAGCGCGGGTTCGGGCAATGGCGGCACGCCCGATGTGAGCGAGCCGACCTCGCCGGCGATCGCAACCGGCGACGGCGGCCGCGGCGGCCATTGGAGCCTCGGCGATCGTGCCGACTGGGCCGGCAGCGGACAGAAGTTCGGCCAGAAATTCGCGGGCGTGGATGCCTTCCGGTTTTCGGATGCGGGATCCAAGATGGCGGACGCGACGACCAGCGCCCACGACGCGGGCCTTGTCGGCAAGGCCGGCACCGGCGGCCAGTTCGCATTCCTGGAAAATCGCGATGGAAGCCGTGTCTCCGCCGACGCGGGCGCGGGCGCCGATGTCTCCGGCCAGGGCCATGCCGATGGCGCCTCGCCGGCCGGCAAGATGCCGGGCCATCACCATTCCGCCTGGGACCATCTGTGGGGCTGAGGCCCTGATCGCCATCCTCGCAGCGGCGGGCGGGAGCGCCGTCGCGGCGAGGGCCTGACGGCAGGCGCCGCCGGAGCGAGCTCCGGCGGCGTTCGGCAAATGAGGATCGTGCAGCGCGCGCGACGCCTGTGCCGTGATCCTCTCGGACTTGCGGGGCGGCGCTTCCGCCGCCGCACGACGGAGCTGGCGGGCTCCGATGCATCGGCTTCGAGGCTCCTTCCCCCACAGCCTCGCTGCGATGTCGAAGCCAGTGCAGCCCGGCCGTCGCGCGGATCGCCGATCCCTGCCGCAGGCCGCTCCGGCCACGTCCCGCCAACCGATTTCGGAAGGGCTGAAAGTGAACGGCAATTCGAACGGCGCCCGCGCGCATGTCGCCGCGGCGCAGGAAGACCCGGTGGCGGCGGCCCTGAAGGCCTGCCGCGGCCCCCTCAAGGCAGCAGCCGTATTCTCCGGCGTCCTCAATGTGCTGATGCTGTCCGGAGCCATCTACATGCTCCAGGTCTATGACCGGGTGCTGGTCAGCCGCTCCATCCAGACGCTGGTCGGATTGACCGCCCTGCTCGCGGGCGTCTTCGTGGTGCTGGCGCTGCTCGACATCATCCGTCAGAGGCTCCTGACCCGCATCGGGCTGTCGGTGGATCGACGCCTGGCCGCGCGCGTGTACCGGCTGGTGCTCGAGATCCCGCTCCAGGCGGGCCGCACGGCCGATCCGCTCCAGCCGAGCCGTGACCTCGACACGGTCCGCGCCTTCGTCTCGGGCCTCGGGCCGACGGCCTTCTTCGACCTGCCCTGGACGCCGCTCTTCGTCCTTCTCTGCTTCGTCCTGCATCCGCTGATCGGCTGGGCTGTGCTGGCGGGCGGCCTCATGCTGTTCGCCATCACCTATTTCACCGAATATGCCGTGCGTGGGCCGAGCCGGGCGCTCTCGCAGGAGATCGGCACGCGCCTCGCCATGACCGAGACGTCGCGACGCAATGCCGAGGCGATCGCGGCCATGGGCATGCAGCAGGCGCTGGTCGGCCGCTATCTGGCGGTCAATGAGCGCTATCTGGCGGCCCATGAGGCGTCGACCGATGCCTCTTCCACCTTCGGCACGATTTCGCGCGTGTTCCGCATGGCGATGCAGTCGGCCATTCTCGGCCTCGGAGCCTATCTGGTGCTGATCGACCAGGCTTCCCCCGGCGTGATGATCGCGGCCTCCATCCTCATGGGCCGCGCGTTGGCGCCCATCGAAACGGCGGTAGCCCATTGGAAAGGCTTCATCGCCATGCGGCAGGCCTGGGACCGGCTGCGCCTCGCGGCACGGGCGATGCCGGAAGCTCCGCCGCGGCAGCGGCTGCCGGCGCCGAAGCGGATGCTGACGCTCGAACAGGCGGTGGTCGCCGCGCCCGGCGGCCAGGCGCCGATCCTCCACGGCGTGTCGCTGTCGCTGATCGCCGGTCAGGCGCTCGGCATTATCGGGCCCTCGGCATCGGGAAAGTCGACCCTGGCACGCGTTCTCGCCGGCGTATGGACGCCGGCGCGCGGCTCCGTCCGGCTGGACGGGTCGGAACTGTCGCAATGGGCGCCCGAGACGCGCGGCGACTTCATCGGCTACCTGCCCCAGGATATCGGCCTGTTCGACGGCACCGTCGCCGAGAACATCGCGCGGTTCCGCCCCGGCGCCCGCCTCGATCAGGTGGTCGCGGCGGCCCGCGTCGCCGGCTGCGACGGGATGATCCGCGCGCTGCCCGAAGGCTACGAGACCCGTATCGGCGAAGGGGGCCTTGCTCTCTCCGGCGGGCAGCGCCAGCGCGTCGCGCTGGCCCGCGCCGTGTTCGGCGACCCTTTCCTGGTGCTGCTCGACGAGCCCAACGCCAATCTGGACACGGACGGTGAGGACGCCGTCACCGAAGCCATCCGCCGCATCCGCGAGCGCAACGGCATCGCCATCGTCATCGCCCACCGGCCGAGCGCGCTCGCGGCGGTCGATACGGTCGCGGTGATGCGCGAGGGCCGGCTGGCCGCCTTCGGACCGCGCGATGCCATCCTCGACCGCGTGCTGTCCACCGAGGGCGAAAGCCGATGACGATCGACGTGCGCGACAAGCTCGCCTTCCTCATGGCGGCCCTGCCGGTCGCGCGCGGCCTTGCGGGCAACGCCGCAAGACGCGCCGGCTCCATGCTGTTCGCGCCCGGCCCCGACCCGGCCATGGACGCGCTGATCCGGAACGGCATGATCATCGTCGCCGGCCTCGTCGGCGGCCTGGGCGTCTGGGCGGCGACCGTGCCGCTGTCGGGCGCGGTGGTGGCCAGCGGCACGGTGGTGGCGGACACCTACGTAAAGACGGTGCAGCATCCGACCGGCGGCGTCATCGGCGAGATACGGGTGCGCGAGACGGCCCATGTGACGGAGGGCGACGTCCTCATGCGGCTCGACGACACCGTGATCCGCGCCAACCTGCAGGTCGTGGTCAAGCAGATCATCGAGGCCGAGGCGCGGATGGCACGGCTGGAGGCCGAGCGCGACGGCCTGCGCGAACTGACCATTCCCAGCACCCTGGAGCCGTGGGTGGGCTTCCCCGACGTCGTGCGCGCCTTCGACAGCGAGAAGATCCTGTTCCGGGCGAGGCTCGAAGCCCGGGAGGGCCAGACCAGGCAGTTCCGCGAACGCATCGACCAGATCCGCGAAGAGATCACCGGCATCGCCGCCCAGGAGCAGGCCCGCCGCAGGCAGGCCGAGCTGATCGACCGCGAGGTGGCCGATATCGGCGACCTGTTCCGCCGCAACCTGGTCCCGCGCACGCGCCTGGTGGAACTGGAACGCGAGCAGGCCCGCCTGAAAGGCGATGTCGGCCAGTTCGTCGCCGAGCGCGCCCGCGCGCAGGCGCGGATCACCGAGACCGAACTGCTCATCCTCCAGATCGGCCAGGATCTGCGTCGGGAAGTCTCCAGCGAGCTGCGCGACGTGCAAGGCAAGCTCGGCGAACTGGTGGAGCGGCGCGTCCAGGCGGAGGACGCCCTGAAGCGGATCGAGATCCGCGCTCCGCAGAGCGGCATCGTCCACCAGCTCGCCCACCATACCGTGGGCGGCGTCATTCCGGCCGGCCAGCAGATCATGCAGATCGTGCCGGGCGACGACGATCTGGTGATCGAAATCCGCGTCCAGCCGCAGGATATCGAAAAGGTGGTGGTCGGACGGGCCGCCCATGTCCGCCTGACGGCCCTGCCCCACGGCACGACGCCCGAGGTGGAGGCCAAGGTTCTGCGGGTGTCCGCCGACGTGGTCCGCGACCCGAATCTCGGCACCGCCTATTACACGGCGCGCGTTGCGCTGCGCGACGGCGAGCTTGCCCGGCTCGGCGACCACCGGCTCGTGCAGGGCATGCCGGCCGAGGTCTATGTGCGCACCGGAGACCGCACCGCCCTCGCCTATCTGATGAAGCCGATCGGCGACCAGCTGAAGCGGGCCTTCCGCGAGAAATAGCCTTTGCACGGCGGAACCGGCCGCGCGCTCAGGACGCCCTGGCGGCATGCGCGCCCGAATAGTCGAGATACCAGTCCACGAAGTGACGCACGCCCTCCGCCACGGGCGTGGCGGGGCGGTAGCCGGTCAGCGCCGCCAGCAGGCGATGATCGGCATGGGTTTCCCTGATGTCGCCGGGCTGCATGGGCAGGAGAATGCGCTCGGCCCGCCTGCCGGTCGCATGTTCGATGGCAGCCACGAAGTCCTGCAGGCCGACCGGCATGCCACCGGCGATGTTCACCGCCCGCCAGGGGGCGACCGGCGACAGGCTGTCAGCCCCGTCTTCGACCATGACCGGCGCGCCCTGCCGCGGCGCCCGGTCGACGAGGCGCACGACCGCCTCGACCAGATCGTCGACATAGGTGAAGTCGCGCCGCATGTCGCCCTGCCCGTAGAGCTCGACGGGCCGGCCGGCCAGCATGGCATCGACGAATTTGAACAGGGCCATGTCGGGCCGCCCCCATGGGCCGTAGACCGTGAAGAAGCGGAAGCAGGTGGTGGGAATACGCCAGAGATGGGCATAGCTGTGCGCCATGGCCTCCATCGCCTTCTTGGTCGCGGCATAGAGTGTGATCGGCCAGTCGACGCGGTCGGTCTCGCGAAACGGGGTTGGACCGCCGCCATAGACGGAACTCGTCGAGGCAAGCAGCAGATGGCGCGGCCGCACGCCCCGCACCACCTCCAGAAGGTTGAACGAACCGACGACATTGTGGCCGATATAGGCATGCGGCGCCTCGATCGAGTAGCGCACGCCCGCCTGCGCGGCGAGGTGGATGACGACTTCCGGCGCGGCAAGGTCGGCCGCCTTCCGGAGGGCCGCCTCGTCCTCCAGCCGGGCGATCACCGGCCGGAAACCGGCAAACTGTTCCAGAAGCGCATGGCGCGCCCGCTTCAGCCGCGGGTCGTAGTAGTCGGTGATGGCGTCGAAGCCGACCACGGCATGGCCATCGGCCAGCAGGCGCCGGGCGAGATGGAAGCCGATGAATCCGGCCGTGCCGGTGACCAGGAAACGTGTCACGCCCGCCTCCGGTCGCGGGCGTGGTCCGGTGCCGCACCATCCACGGCCGCAGGCCCGGTCATGTCCAGACGCCGCGCGCGGCGGAGCCTGACCGCCGGAGGCTGCTCGTGGTCGCCTTGACCGACCCCGACATAGCGGAAGCCGTGGCGAACGACCTCGCGTGCGGAATAGATGTTCCGCAGGTCGATCAGAACCGCCTGGGCCATCGCCTCCTTCAACTGCCGCAGCCCGAGCGCACGGAACTGGTCCCATTCCGTGACGATGGCGAGAGCCGATGCGCCGCGCGCTGCCTCGTAGGGGCTTTCGCAGAACTCGACCTCGGGCAGCAGGACGCGCGCCTGCTCCATGCCCTCGGGGTCGTGGGCACGGACGGTTGCGCCGGCGTCGAGCAGGCCGCGGATGATGGCGAGCGCGGGCGCCTCCCGGATATCGTCGGTATTCGGCTTGAAGGTCAGCCCCAGCACCGCAACCACCTTGCCGCGCACCGATCCGCCGGCCGCGACGATGATCCGGCGCGCCATGGCGCGCTTGCGCTGGTCGTTGACGGCGACAGTCGCCTCGACGAGCCTCAGCGGCGTGTCGTAGTCCTGTGCGGTCTTGACGAGGGCAAGCGTGTCCTTCGGGAAGCACGACCCGCCGAAGCCCGGGCCGGCGTGGAGGAATTTCGGCCCGATGCGGTTGTCCGCGCCGATGCCGCGGGCGACATCCTGCACGTCCGCTCCGACCTTCTCGCACAGGTCCGCGATCTCGTTGATGAAGGTGATCTTCATCGCGAGGAACGCGTTGGCGGCATATTTGATCAGTTCGGCTGCCCTCCGCGAGGCGAACAGCAGCGGAGACGCATTGAGGAAGAGCGGCCGGTAGATCTCAGCCATCATCTCGCGCGCCCGCGCATCGCCGGTGCCGACGACGATCCGATCCGGCCGCTTGAAATCGGCGATGGCCGCGCCTTCCCGCAGGAATTCCGGGTTCGAGGCGACGACAACGTCGGCCGCCGGATTGGTCGCGCGGATGATCCGCTCGACCTCGTCGCTGGTGCCGACCGGAACGGTCGACTTCGTGACCACCACCGTGACGCCGCGCAGCGCCGCGGCGATCTCCCGCGCCGCGGCGAAGACATGCGAGATGTCGGCGAAGCCGTCGCCGCGCCGCGAAGGCGTGCCGACCGCGATGAACACGGCATCCGCCGCCCCGACCGCGGGCGCGAGTGCCGTGGTGAAGGCAAGACGTCCCGCCTCCACGTTTCTTGCCACCAGTTCGGCGAGGCCGGGTTCGTAGATGGGAACCTGGCCGCCGCGCAGGGCCTCGATCCGCGCCGGGTCGCTGTCGACGCAGGTGACCGAATGGC
Source organism: Phreatobacter sp. AB_2022a (assembly GCF_026847585.1). Classification (NCBI taxonomy): domain Bacteria; kingdom Pseudomonadati; phylum Pseudomonadota; class Alphaproteobacteria; order Hyphomicrobiales; family Phreatobacteraceae; genus Phreatobacter; species Phreatobacter sp. AB_2022a. The sequence continues at coordinate 44,203 of NZ_JAPSET010000037.1, read as the reverse complement.
CGAAATCGGCGAAGCAGGCGCCCGATACGAGGCCCACATAACCGCAGCCGATCATCGTGATATGCATGGTGCGTCTCCCTCCCTGACAAGCCGGCGCGCCCCCGTCAGGGCAGCACGGCGACCCGCGTGAGAAGAGAGACGAGCTGCGCCTGACGCCGTGTCTGCGTCTTGGCGAAGATGGCGGCGAGCTGGGAGCGCACGGTCGTGCGGCTGAGATGCCGGCTGCGGGCGATCTCCATCGGCACTTCCCCCTGCGCCAGCAGCATGGCGAGCCGCGTTTCGGCGACGGTCAGTCCGAACATCCGCTGCAGCATGTAGGGATTGGGCTGGAGATGGGCGTCGAGGTCGAGCAGCATGACGACGCAGCGTCCGTCGGGCGGCGGCTCGGACGTCTGGTTGACGAAGAGCGGGGCTTCGTCGCGGCCGGATACGGCGACCCAGGACAGGGCGCCGAGCATCGGCCGCGGGCGCGAGCGATCCATCAAACGGCGGAAGGCGCGCGAAACCTCGTCGAGACTTCGCGTGGCACCGGAAGCGCCGAGCAGCAGCGTGCGGGCCGTCGCATTGGCCTCCGTGACGCGGCGGCCCTCCGACAAGAGGAGATAGCCGCAGCCCAGGCGATCCATCGCGGTCAGCGCCGGATGATCGGCCGCGTCCCGACCGCCTGACGCGCTGACGGCGGACAGGTCGCGGCTCGGCGCCGGGGCACGCCCATCGAGAAACGGCGTGATCGTCCGGTAAGAGTCTTCTGCACGGCAGTTCACAAACGTCATGACACTACTCCCCACGAGAGCGTTCGCACAGCAGCGCAGGCCCCGGTGGCAGGCCAGGCCGCCACCGTGCTGATCACGCCGTCGTTGTATGGTGCTTTCGATTGTTCCCCACGGCCCGCCATTGCGCGGTGCCGGTCATTGCGCCTTCCATGCACTCGGCAGGAGCCCCCGGCAGATCGCAAGATCCGCTCCCCGGCATTCCAGCCAGGATGAAAGCTTAGCAACGCTTCATTAATCTACACGTGCTCGCTGTAGCTATCGGCCGCGCTCCGAAGGATTAGTGGGCTTTCCGAATGCCCCTTTCCCCAAGGGAAACTTCGATTTTCTACATCCAAGGTAGTAGCTCCAGCGGCGCAATCCTTTCGGCGAGCCCGTCACGCCGCGCTCCCCCCTTCGCGCGGGCTCGTGCGCATGGTCTTTCCACGCACGGCTTCCGGGCCGCGCACGCCATGCCGGGATGCGTCGTCGCTTCGGCGCGACAGGAGGGGGCCTGTGCCCGGCGCCCGGTCCGGGCGGCCCCTGTCGGGCAGCCGTCCTTCGAACGTACGAAGACGATCCTTCCGAACGCGACCTAGCATCGATCTCACATCGGGACAGGACGTCCGGCCAGCAAGCCTCGGCGACCATGCCCGCAGTCGGAAATGTCGCGCTGACCGGCCGGTGATGGCCGCCCTTGGCGGAAAAGGGGAGGTTCGCATGAAGGCAGTGATCCAATGTGGCGGCAAGGGCACCAGGCTGCGTCCCTATACGGCGGTACTGCCGAAGCCGCTCATGCCGATCGGTTCGCGGCCGGTGCTCGAGCTGCTGCTGAAATGGCTTCGGCGCAACGGCATCCGCGAGGTGTTCGTCACCACGGGCTATCTCGGCCACCTCATCCGCAGCTTCTGCGGCAATGGCGAGCAGTGGAATCTGAAGATCGTCTATACCGAGGAGATCGAGCCGCTCGGGACGATCGGCCCGCTGACCCTGGTGCGTGAGCACCTGGATGATACGTTCCTGGTGCTGAACGGCGACGTACTGACCGACCTCAACCTCAGCCAGTTCGCCCACTTCCACCGCCGCCAGCCCGGCCCGGTGACCATTGCCACGGCGGTCCGGACCATCAAGATGGACTTCGGCGTCATCGAGGAGGTCGACAACACCGTCGTCGAGTTCCGCGAGAAGCCTTCGCTGCCGCATCTCGTCAGCATGGGGCTCTACTGCATGGACCCCGAAGTGTTCGAGTTCATCCCCGACGGCGTGCCATTCGGCTTCGACGACCTGATGCTCCAGATGCTGGAGAACGGGACGTCGGTGCACGTCTTCAAGCATCACGGCCTTTGGCTCGACATCGGACGGGTGGAGGATTTCCACCGGGCCCAGGACGTCGCATGGGACGACCAGTCCGCCGCCGCCGAGCCGAAGGCTGCCTGACCCCCCTCACCGGCAAGGATCGACGCCATGCTGCTGGTCGGCGAACCCATTCTGGGCGACGAAGAGAAGAATGCGCTGTGCGACGTCATCGACAGCAACTGGCTGACGATGGGGGACAGGGTCCGCGCCTTCGAAGAGGCCTTTGCCCAGGCCCATGGCGCCGAGGACAGCGTCGCGGTGAACTCCTGCACCGCTGCGCTGCACCTGATCCTGCACGCGCTCGGCCTTGGGCCGGGCGACGAGGTGCTGGTTCCCGCGCTCACTTTCGTGGCGACGGCCAACAGCGTGCTTTACGTCGGCGCGACACCCGTCTTCGTCGACATCCAGTCGCCGGACGTGCCGCTGATGTCGCTGGCGGAGGCCGAGGCCCGCTGCACGCCGCGGACCAAGGCCGTCATCCTCGTCCACTTCGCCGGCTACCTGCCCGATCGGGGCGCCTGGCAGGCCCTGGCGCGGCGCCGCAACCTCATGCTCATCGAGGATGCCGCCCACGCCCCGGGCCTGCGCGAGGTCGGCACGTACGGCGTTGCCGCAGCCTTCAGCTTCTACGGCAACAAGAACATGACCACCGGCGAAGGCGGCGCGGTGATCGCCCGCGACGGCGCTCTTCTGGCCCAGATCCGCCAGGCGCGCGGTCACGGGATGACGAGCGGCACGCGCCAGCGGCTCGACGCGCGGACCCCGACCTACGACGTCACCATGATCGGGTTCAACTACAGGCTCGACGAACTGCGGGCTGCGATCGGCCTCGTCCAGCTCCGTCATCTCGCGCACTGGAACGAGGCCCGCCGCGCGCTGACGGCAGAATATCGCCGCCGGCTGGCCGCCCATTGCCCGGACCTGACGGTGCCCTTCTCGCAACCGCGGCCGACCACCTGCCACATCATGCCGGTGCTGCTGCCCGCCGACGCCGACCGTCAAGCGGTGATCGATCATCTGCGCGCCGACGGCATCCAGACGACGATCCACTACTCGCCGGTGCATCGCATGACGCTCTACAGCAGCCTCTGGCCGGACGTCAGCCTGCCGCGGACCGAGGACTTCGCGCGGCGCGAACTCACCCTGCCGCTCCATCCCCGCATGGACGCGCAAGCGGTCGAGACGGTCGCCGCCAGCCTCGGGGCAGCCCTGCGCAACCACGCATCGGCGGAGGCGGTCGCATGAGCACGTCCGACGTCGACCTCGGCCGCCGCCATGCGGCCCGCGATTTCGGCGAAGCGACGAGCCGCTGCTTCGACCTCATGATCGCCGTCACGGCGCTGGTGCTGCTGTCGCCCCTCTTCCTCGCCGCGATGGCGGCGGTCTGGATCGAAGGCGGCAGGCCGCTCTTCTTCGCGCAGATGCGGCTCGGCCGCCGCGGCCGGCCCTTCGTCATGTACAAGTTCCGCAAGTTCGGCGCCGCGAGCGGCACCGGCGGCTGTCCGCTCACCGTGGCGGGAGACAGGCGGCTGACGCGCGTCGGCGCCTTCCTGGCGGCGACCAAGCTCGACGAACTGCCGCAGCTGTGGAACGTGCTGCGGGGCGACATGGCGATCGTCGGCCCGCGGCCGGAATCCATGGCCTTCGCCGACTGCTTCCGCGGCGGCTTCGAACCCGTCCTCGACTTCAAGCCGGGACTGCTCGGGCCGAGCCAGATCCACTTCCGCAACGAATGCCGCTTCTACCCTGCCGACGCCGATCCGACGCGCTTCTACCGCGAGGTGCTGTTCCCCGCCAAGGCCAGGCTCGATCTCGCCTATTTCCCGACCCGGACGCGGGCCTCCGACGTCGCGATGCTCATCCGCGGCGTGCTGGCGGTGCTCGGCTGGACGCCGGGCGGGCAGGCAACCCATGACCAGGCCGCCGCCGCCGATAACCGGCTGCCGGACCTCCTCGGCGCCGCGAACAGGAAGACAGGTGCCCCATGACCTACGACGGCATGAAGATCCTCGTCACCGGCGCGGACGGTTTCATCGGCTCGCATCTGACAGAGGCGCTGGCCAATGCCGGCGCCAGGGTGACTGCGCTGGCACTCTACAATTCCTTCGACAGTCATGGCTGGCTCGACGACCTTCCGGAGCCGACGCGCGGCAGGCTGATGCTCATCCGCGGCGACGTGCGCGACGCGGCCTTCGTCGCCCGCATCGTGCAGGGGCAGCATCTCGTCTTCCATCTGGCGGCGCTGATCGCCATCCCGCATTCCTACGCGGCCGCCCAGTCCTATGTGGAGACCAACGTCCTCGGCACGCTCAACGTCCTGGAAGCCGCGCGGCAATACGGCACCGAGCGGGTGGTTCACACCTCCACCAGCGAGGTCTACGGCACGGCCCAGACCATGCCGATCGCCGAAACCCATCCGCTGCAGGGCCAGTCGCCCTATTCCGCCTCGAAGATCGGCGCCGACATGATGGCCGAGGCCTTTGCCCGGTCGTTCGGACTACCCGTGGTGACGCTGCGGCCGTTCAACACATTCGGTCCGCGGCAGAGCGAGCGGGCGATCATCCCGACCATCATCCGGCAGGCGCTGGACCCGACCTGCGAGGCGATCATGGTGGGCGATACGACGCCTGTGCGCGACCTCACCTATGTGGACGATACGGTGGCCGCGTTCATGGTCGCGGGCAGCGCTCCGGGCATCGAGTTTGGACGGCCGTACAATGCCGGCAGCGGCAAGGCCGTCACGGTGGCCGACCTCATCGAGATCATCCGCGGCCTCACCGGCACGACGAAGCCGGTGCGGCGCGACGAGCTGCGCATGCGCCCCGCCAATTCCGAAGTGCGCGCCTTGCTCGCCGACAGCTCCCGCCTGCAACGGGAGACCGGATGGCGGCCGCGCACCGCCCTCAGCGAGGGCCTGGAAAAGACCATCGCATGGTGGCGCGGCCGCATCGGCGCCGGCCGCGTGCGCCGCCAGAAGGATTTCATCACATGAACCGGCCCGCGCGGGCCGGGCGCCGGCGTCCGCCCGGCTGGGCCGCGGCCGCCGCCACGATCGCGGCCTTTTTCGGATGGACGTCGGCGTTCCCCGATCAGCTCTCCGGCGCGCGGGTGGTGCCGCCGCCAGAGGTGTCATTGCCGGGCTATCGCCAGCCCAGCCGCGATCCGGATTTCGGCACGTCCTTCACGCGCATCACCGAGCCCGGGACGACACTCGGCGCGGGCATCGCCTGCGGGCGCGACATGTGCCGCCATCGCTATTCGAGCGCCCAGGCCTGGAATGCCGACCAGAGCCTGCTTCTCATTCCGATCGGCTGCGGCGGCCTGTGCTTCTTCGACGGACGCACCTATGAGCCGCTGTTCCGCCGCGCCCGGTTCGGCGAATGCGAATGGCATCCGATCCGGCCCGAGGCAATGATCTGCGTAGCCCCTTCCGCGGTGACGATCTGGGAACCGAAGAGCGCGCGCGAGGAGGTGCTCTATCGCGCCGAGGGCTACCGCGACCTCAAATTCGGGCCGAACAAGGGCAATCCCTCGAATGACGGCCGCTGGATCGCCCTGCGCGCGGTCGCCGCCAACGGCCAGGAGGTCGCCTTCGCGCTCGATCTCGTGGAGCGCCGCAAGGGCGCGGACATCCCCCTGCAGGGTCTGCCGGGGCGCACCAACTCCTGCACCATCTCGCCGCTCGGCCTGCACGTGGTCTGCTTCCAGTATCTGGAGGACGGCACGGACCAGGCCTTCGTCTTCACCATCGATGCCCGGCTGGTGCAGCGCTGGCCCGAACACCATCGGCCGGGCCATGGCGACATGACGGTCGATGCCGATGGCAGCGAGGTCTATGTGGGCATCAGCAAGGCCCCGCCGGACCGCTATTTCATCATCAAGCGCCGGCTTGCCGACGGGGCGGTGACCGTGCTCGCGCCCACCGGCGAGGGACAGCATGCCTCGCTGCGCTCGATCCGGCGGCCGGGCTGGGTCTTCGTCACCTATGCGGGCGATCCTGCCGCGGTCGCGCGGCGGACGGGCTGGGCCCCGTTCGCCCGCGAGGTGATCGCGCTGAAGATCGACGGCAGCGGCGAGTTTCGCCGGATCGTCCATACCCACAGCGTCCGGCACGACTATTGGAACGAGGCACAGGCATCCCCCTCGCCCGACGGCACGCGCGTCATATGGGCGAGCAACTGGGATTGGCCCGGCGGCCCCATCCATGCCTTCGTCGCCCAGCTCGACTGGCCGGAACGCGCCGCCGTCCTGGAATCCATCACGGAGCCGCAGAGATGACCCGTATCCGGCATTCGCTTTTGCTTGGCGCCCCGCTATTCTGCGCCTGCCTCGCCGCCTCCCCGGCCGCGTACGCGGACGGGCCGTACCGGCTGGCACCGGGCGATACGGTCGAGATCGGATTAGCGGTGCTCGGCGATCAGCGCCAGCGCGCGATGATTCAGGCCGACGGCACCATCGCCCTGCCCTGGACCGGCCGTGTGATGGTCGGCGGACTGACGGAAGCCGAGTTGCAGACACGGATGGAGATGCTGCTGCCGAACCGGACACTGCGCAGCCGCGCGCCGGACGGGCGCGAGCACATTATCAGCATCCGGCCGGAGGACATCTTCGTCTCGGTGGCCGAGTTCAGGCCGGTCTACGTGACCGGCGATGTGCTGACCCCCGGCCAGCAGGCCTATCGGCCGATGACGACCGTGCGCCAGGTGGTGACGGCCGCCGGCGGCTACAGCCTTTTGCGCTCCCGCGCCACCCAGGCCGGCGCGGACCCGGCCGACCTGCGCCGCGATCACGACACGCTGTGGACGGACTATCTGCGGGAATATTTCCGCACGCTGCGTCTCCGCGCCGAGCTCGCCGACCATGACGAGTTCGATCTCACGCCGCCGCGCGCCTCGCCCCTGCCCCCGTCCGTGGCGGAGACGATCGCAAAAGCCGAACAGGACTCGCTGAAGGTCTCGCAGGCCGAATTCCGGCTCGAGAGCAGCTATCTCGCGCGCGCCGCACGGGAGACGCAGGAACAGGTCGTCGTGCTCGCCCGGCGCGAGCAGGAGGAGGGAAAGGGCGTCGACGCGGACACCGCGGAGCTCGAACGCGTCAACCGGCTCTTCGGCGGCGGCACCCTGGTCAGCCAGCGCGTCACCGACAGCCGCCGCGCGGTCCTGCTGTCCTCCTCGCGCCGCCTCGAAACCACGGTGCAGCTCATGCGCGCGCGCCGCCAGGCGGACGACTACGCGCGCCAGCTCGAGCGGCTCGGCAATCAACGCCAGAACACGCTTCTCCTGCAATTGCGCGATGCAGGCGCACGCCTCGCCGAACTGGCCCTGCGCATCCAGGCGGTCGGCGAGAAGCTCCGGCCGAGCGGCGGCGCGCCCGCCGTGCCGAGCCCGGGCGCGACGCCCTCGATCAGCCTCGTGGTCACGCGCAAGGTAGGCGACCAGTGGCAGCGCCTCACCGTGGCCGAGGATACCGACGTCCTGCCCGGCGACGTGGTGGAAGTCGTCCTGCGCGCGGAGGCGAGCGTCGCGGTCGTTGCGAACTGAATGCCAGGCCCCTTCCGACGCCCCGGCTTCGGCCGCCGTCCGGCTTCCGCCGTCATGAACGGCAGAATTGCAGCGCCGACAGGATGAGAGGCAGGTTGTGCGCCAGGTGCGGCGCCACGACGAGATCGAGATGCCCGCCCGCGATCGGCACGATCTCCAGTTCGCGCAGCAGCCGGCGCCAGCCCAGATCTTCCGTCAGCCCGCGCCGCTCGCAGCGGAACAGCGTGCCGGCGATCGGCAGCGGCGGCTCGAGCGCCCCCGCGCGGCAGGCGCCGCCGATCCAGCGCCCCATGGCGCGCATGCGCAGAATCTCCTCCAGCTCCAGCCGCAGCATGAAGCGGGTCGCGGCCAGCCGGCCCGGCAAGGCGGTCGCCAGAAATCGCGCGAACCGGGCCTCGCCACCCAGCCGCACCGCGGCCTTCGCGGCGGTGCGGCAGAGCAGGCGGTAGGCGGTGACGCGATGGGCCCTGATGCGCTGGAAGGCCCGGGCCGTCGTCTCTCCGAGCCGATGGCGCCGGCCGCCGACATTGGTATCGAGGATGCCGAGGAAGCGGATCTGCCGCCCATCCGCCAGCAGCCGAGCGGCGGCCTCGAAAGCGACGGCGCCCCCGAGCGAATAGCCGAGCAGACGGACATCGCCGCGCGGCTGGGCGGCATTGATCTGCGCGAAGGCCATGTCGGTCATGGCCGCGACCGTCTGCTGGCCGTCGAGGATGGCTTCGAGGCTCGGATAGCGGATCGGCACGACACGGACGACATGGCCCATCTCGTTGCCGAAGGCGGCCATGCTCGGCCCGTAGCCGACCGAACCAGGGAACAGGAACAGGATCGGTCGGCCGTCATCCGCCGCGGCGGCCGCGAACGGCTCGTCCGCCGGGATGGAGGCGGCCGCGACCATCTCCTCGAAGCTCATGTCGACGCGAAAGGCATCCATGTGCAACTCGCGGCCGAGCGCGGTCTCGATGTCGAGCACGCATTGCAGCAGCTTCAGGGAATCGCCGCCGGCCTCGTCCCAGCGGCCGCTCGCCGTCGGCACCCTCAGCGCCGCCTCCCACAGGCGCGCGACAACCGCCTGCTCGCCTTGTGCCGCCGTTCCGAGCGGCAAGGGCGCGACGATGGCTTCGCCGGCGGATCGCCGGTCGCGGTCGAGGTCACGCAGCGCCTGCATGTCCAGCTTGCCGCCGGCTAGCCGCGGTAGATCGGCGAGAACATGCAGGCGCGCCGGGTGCAGCGACGGCGGCAAGGTGCGGCGCGCCATGTCGCGGAGCGCCTTGGTCGGGTCCGCCCGCTCCGGCTTCGGAACGACGAAGGCGACGAGTTCGCCGGCTTCGGTGGGGATCGCGGCCGCGTCGCTCACCAGTTGCGACTGGCGCAATGCCACTTCCAGCTCCGCGGGTTCGACCCGCCGGCCGTTGATCTTGAGCTGACGCCCCTTCCGGCCGACGATCCGTACCAGCCCGTCCGGAGCGACGGTCACCAGATCACCGGTCGGCAGGATGCGGCGGCCCGCATGTGCCCCGTCGGTCGGGAGCGGCACGACCTCGCCATCGGACCAGTGCCCGAGCGCGACATAGTCGCCGCAGATCACCAGCTCGCCGGCTTCGCCCGGCGCAACGCCGCAGCCGTCCTCGCCGAGCACGGCGTATTCGATCCCCGGCAGCAGGTAGCCCGCCGGAACGGCGACCCCGTCGTCCGGCGCGGCCTCGCCTGGGAACCACTGCGAGCCGGTCGTTTCCGTCGATGAATAGCTGACCTGGACCCGGCAGCCGGCCGGCACGACGGCCCGCACCGCGGCGACGTCGTCCCAAAGGATGCGCTCGCCTGCGATGCGGACGATCCGCAGCGAGGCGAAGTCGTCGCCGCCCTGCCGCATGAGAGCGCGCAGGAGTGCCGGCACGATGTAGACGACCGTCACGCCCGCCGACCGAAACCTTCGCCGGACGCCGCGCAGACCCGCGGCCTCGACATCGACGATCGCCAGGGTCGCTCCGGTCGTCAGCGCCGAAAGAACCTCGCGGCAGCCGGCAATCGTCGCGGCGCCGCTCAGGGGCATGAGCACGTCGCTCGGGCCGATATGGCAGGCATCGACATATTGGTGGACGCGCTGCAGCAGGCTTCGCTCGCTGTTGACGATGCCCTTGGGCCGCCCCGTACTGCCCGACGTGTAAAGCACGATTGCGGGCCGCCCGACCGCGGCCATCGTGCCCGGCCCCACCGTGTTGTGCGGCGCGGCCGGCGCCAGCACGCCCGGCGCCAGGGCTTCCGTCACGTCGATCCAGCGGACGTCCGACGCAGCCGACCAGCCGGGCGGCCCGGCGGCACCGATGCCGACGACGACCGGAAGATGCGCATCCGCGATGATGTCGAGGATGCGTTGCGGCGGGTCTCGGGGGTTGAGCGGCACGACCAGCCGGTCACATTCGAGGCCGGCGAGCAGCCCGACGGGAAACCAGGCGGAGTTGCCGAGCAGCAGTCCGACCGCCTCGCCCTGGGCCGTGACCGCCGCCATGCGCCCGGCGAGCCACGCGACCGCTTCGACGAGCTGGCCATAAGACAGCTCGACCACGTCATCCGCGATGGCCGGCTTGTCGGGATAGCGGGTCGCGATCCGCCGCACATGCTGCATCACCGGCACGTCGGCAAAGGACGCGCCGAGCGCCTCGAACGGATGGTCGACGGGGCCGCCGGCATCGAGCGCGCGGAGCGGCGGCTTGGACCAGACGGTCGGAGGCTCGCCGACGGACGGCGCCGGCATCGCACTGCCAGCCAGCGAAAGAGCCTGCTGCATGAAGCCGGCGCGCATCGGGACGGCGCCCGTCGTCCGGCCGCGGTTCACATCGAGCATGGGCAGCTCCGTTCGTCTCTTCCGGTCCTTAAGGGGCGGCCGGGTCGGCGACATCGTCCGATCGAAGGAACCGGCGCTTGCCAGGCCCGCCGGCCGCCTTTGCAAGGCTCAGCCGCCTCCCGCCTCGGCTTGCCGCGCGGCGCGCGCGAGCAGGCGTTCGGACACCACCCAGGCCAGTCCGGGCAGGAGGTGAAGCCGGCGATGGATGCTCACCGCCATGATCGCGTTCCAGATGACGATGACCAGAGTGGTCGCGACAGCCGCGCCGACGGCGCCGAACAGCTCGATGCCGACGAGGCAGCCGACAACGTTCAGGGCGGCGCTGACGCCCATCGCGACGGCCGCCATCCGTTCCTGGCCGGTCATGGTCATCAGATGCTGCTGCGGCCCCATGGCGGCGGCGATCAGCTGGCCGAGGACGAGCAGCCGCGCGATCGGCGCGCCCTGCGCGAAGTCGTCGCCGAAGAAGCGCAGGACCGGCCCCATGAAGACGAGCAGCGGCGCTGCGAGCAGTCCCGATACCGCGAAGGACAGGAGTGCCGCGCGCGCGAAGAGCCGCTGCAGCCCGGCATGGTCGTCGCGGGCGTGAAGATCGGCCGCGGCGGGCGCGAACATGCTGCCGACCGCGACGCGCGGCAGCAGGATCAGCGTCGCGATGCTGAAGCCGAGCGCGAAGATGCCGGCCTCGCGGATATGTTCCAGCCAGCCGAGCAGGATGACGCCCGTGCGCACCATGAGCATGTCCAGAAGCGACAGCACGGTCATCGGCAGGAGCGTGACGCACCACTGCGCGATGCTGAAGGCGGGACGCATCCCCCTCAGGCGGGCCGGCAATATCCGCAGCACGAGCCCGAAGGCGAGAGCAGCGGTGAACATCGAGCTAACGAGCAGCGCGGTCAGCACGCCGGAGGCATCCACTGGCTGGATGGCGAAGGCGGCCATCACCGCGACCAGCGCGGAGAGCAGCGCATCGCGGACGATCCGCTCCGGCAGCAAGGCCGTCACCACGCCGCCGAAGGCGCGGACCAGCGCGGCGCAGATCAGGTACATGGTCATGGCGGGGATGGTCGCCATGCCGATGAGCAGACCGACCTCGTTCGCATCGGGCAGATGATCGGCAACCGCGACGATGACAATGGTGCCGATGCCCGCAAGGATCAGCGAGGCCACGGTGGAAATGCCGATGGCGAACAGAACGACGCCGCGCACGAGCGCCCATTCGTCGCGCGCCGCATGGACCGGCACGAAGCGCAGCACCGCAACGTGGAAGCCGAGCGTCGCGATGTAGGACAGAAACGAGGTCCAGGCGAGCACGTAGGAGAACAGGCCGAAGCCGTCGGTGCCGATGAGCCGGGCGATCTGAAGCTGGACAAGACTGGTCAGCACGGCGCCGCCGACATAGAGCGCGAAGGCCTGCGCGCTGGTGCTGACCATGCGCCTTCCGAGCTCGGCCTGTTGTTGCGCATCCTGGCGCTGCCCGTCCTGCTCGACCTGCCCGGCATGCGATACGACGCCGCTCGCGGCTTCCGCGCCCGGGCCGATGCGCCTTGCGACTTCGCTCTCGATCCTGTCCACGGCCGCGCCCAGCGAGGCGCCGTCGAGCGATCGCACCTGGATGATGGAACCACCACGGCTCTCCAGAAGACTTTGAACGCGATCCGCTATCGGGCCGGTGGCCAGGTTGGTGTCGAGCTCGGCATCGAAGAACTGTTCCATCCGCGGCTCGCGCATCGAACGCTCGCGCAGGCGGCGCTCCAGCAGTTCGCGCGGCGCATCGAGGCGGATGACGAGGTCCGCGTGCGGGGTGGCCTCGAGGGCGCCGGCCAGCGCATGGTCGTCGGCGGCGCGCGCGAATGCGGCCAGCGAACATACCGCCTGCAAGTAGGCCTGGTCGAAGATCACGACCCGGCTCGATTGCGCGTTCCGCTTCCAGCAGCACGACAGGCGCAGGATATATTGCCAGAAGCGCAGCATCCAGACGGGGTTTCTCGGCGGCAGTGTCCTGATCAGCGCCGTGCTCAGCCGCAGCTCCTGCCGATGCTTGCGCGGCTTGAACACGGTCGCGAGCGTCCGCAGGAATGCGCGGCCGAGCCGGGCGAGCGCAGCGAGGCTGCCGCCGAGGCCGGCCGAGCGCCCGGCGCCACCTTGCCGGTGGCAGAGGACCACGGATGTCGGATGCCCCTGGCTCTGTAGGCGCTGGCAGAGTGCCTGAGCCAGAGTCGTCTTGCCGGAACCGGGCGGGCCGAACAGCTCGATGATCATGTCACTCTCCGACGCCGGCACCCGTCAATGCGACGGCACTCTGCGATGTGGGGGCTCGCGCCTCCGACAGGATCGAGGCGATCCGCGGGCTGCCGGACGCTTCTGCGCCCGACGCACGAACGAGGAACTGCACCGCGTCGCGGGCGGCGGCGCGCCCGGTCACGCCGGCGCGGACGAGGAACAGGATCCAGTCGGCGTCCATGGCCGCAAGCCCGACCTCCGGCCGTTCGCCGACGCTGTCGTCATCGACGATGATGATGTCGTAGGCGCTGCGGAAGCGGTCGCTCCACCGCCCGCCCGTCTCGGCCGCGTCCAGGCCAGGCGCGCTGTCCAGCAGCGCCGCCGGCGCGAAGTCGATCTGCAGGTCGCCGATGCGCTCGGCGGCCGCCGGACGCGCGGCGGCGGCGACATTCGGGGCGTCCGCGCGGGGGGCCGCTCGCGGCGCGTCCTCCAGCCAGGCGGGATGCCGGCTCCGGCTGACCAGCAGGACCTTCAGGCCGAGGCGCGCCGCGACGACCGCAAGACTCCAGGCGAGCGCGGTCTTGCCCTCGTCCGGTCCCGTCGATGTCAGCAGCAGCACCTGCGGCCCGTGCCGGATCGCGCTCGTCGGCATCAGCGAAACGAGCAGCGAGCGCACGATCCGCGCATAGCCGGATTGCGGCTCCTCGCGCGACAGCAGCGCCGCCCGATGGGCCTCGAGGCGCGGCACGGTGCCGAGGCAAGGCAGCGCGAGAACCTCGACGGCATCGTCCTTGTCGCGGATCGTGCGCTCGGCGAGGCCGAGACCGAAGGCGAAGAGGATGCCGAGGATCGTCGAGGCGACGACCATCGGAGGAAGCAGAAAGGCAGGGTGCAGCGAACTCGGCCGCTCCGGCGGCCAGGCGGCCGCGAGAAGCCGGGCATCGGGCCTGATGAGCTGTACCTGCTCGTCGACCTCCTGCTGGCGGCGCAGAAGCCCGTCATAGAATTGGCCGAGCGCCAGCGCCTGTCGCTCGAGCGCGCGCAGCCCGGACAGCCCGTCGGCGGTAGAATTGGCGGCGGCGCGCAGGGGCGCGAGCCGCTGCTCGATCGACCGGGCCTGCTCGCTATAGACCTGGGCTTCGCTTTCCAGCCGGCGAAGGCCGCGGGCGAGCTCCTCCTGGACGGCGGGCCGCGTCATGGCGTCGCCGGCATCGCGCCGCACGAGTTCGAGCAGGAGCGGCGAGCCGAGCAGGCGCGCCATCTCCATCTCGCTGCCCGGGCGCTCGCCGAGCAGCCTGGCACGCGCCAGGCGATCGGTGGCCGACTGCATCTCCGACCGCGCGAGCGCGAGCTGCCGCGACAGCTGGGCGATCTGGACCGCCGTCTCATCGGCTGGCGCGGCGCTGGCCGCTGCGTGGGAGAGACGGTAGGCTTCGAGTTCCCGCTCGGCACGCGCAACCTCGAGGCGCGCTTCCGGTATGCGCTTGCCGAGCCAGACCATCAGGCGGCGCGCCTCGACGCGCCGGCGCAGCGCGAGGTCGTCCAGATAGACCTGCACGACCATGTTGGCGACCGTGGCGGCAGCCTGCGGATCGGCCGATGAATAGCTGACGGTGATGACGCGCGAGCGGCGCTCCTGGTCGACCTTGATGCGCCGCTTCAGATCCAGGGCGAGCGCGTGCGTGGCTGCGGCCGACGACGTGTCGGCCGCCGGGCTCGGGGCCACGAGGCCCAGCCGTTGCAGGATGACGCTGGCGGCGCGGCGGATCCGCGAGAGCCGCGAGGGCGGCTCCACATGGCCTTCCGGCTGGTTCGCCAGCAACGCCGACGCGACCGCGAGCAGATGCGCGTCAGACGCGAGAATCGTCACATGGGTCTCGATCGCCGACTCCTCGGTCGGCTGGGTCGCGGGCGCCGGAGCGGGACCGTCGTTGCCCCGCTGATCCACGATGATCTGGGCTGATGCGGTATATTTCGGCTGCACGACGAGCGCCGTGACCAGTGCGACCATCGCGCCGGCAGCGGTCATCGCCGCAATCAGCCGCCAGCGCCGCAGGATCGTGCGCAGGCTGCGCCCGAGCGCCTGTTGGGGACGTTCGCCGGGGGCCCCGGGAAAGCCGGGGTCGCCATCGTAGGGCCCTGCACCTGTCGCGCGGACGGCGTGAAGGAGCCGTGCCTCGTGGTCGAGAAGCGCCCTCATGGTCAACTCCACTGCTGAGCGGTTTCAAGGTCGGAAACGGAGACCGCGGCGGCCTCCCGCGCATGTTCGTCGAACCAGGCCTGCAGCATCAGAACGGCCCAGAGGATGCGGGAATGGTCGCCTCGCCCCTCGATATGGCCGGACCAGCACCGGCGCACGACAGCCGCGTCGAGCAGGTCGTGCCGCGCAAGCATGGCCGGCGTCAGAAGGTCCTCGGCCCAGTGACGCAGCGGACCGCGCAGCCATGCCCCGACCGGCACGTCGAAACCGCGCTTCGGCCCCTCGAACAGGGCGCGCGGCACATAGCGCGCGAGCGCCTCGCGAAGGATCCACTTGCCCCGCCGGCCGCGCACCTTGACGCGGTTCGGAAGACGCCAGGCGAACTCGACGACCCGGTGATCGAGCAACGGGCTCCGTCCCTCGAGGCCCACGGCCATGGTCGCGCGGTCGAGCTTGACGAGGATATCGTCGGGCAGGTAGCCGGCCATGTCGCGAAAAATCATGCGCGAAAGGAGGTCGCCGGGATGGGCCGGTACCGGCTCGGCTCGATCCTGGCCCCGCCCGGGAGACATGTCGGACAGGCGTGTCAGCCGCTCGTAGAGCCCGTCTTCGCCGCCTTCCATCAAGCGGCCGAGCCGGACGAGGCTGTCGCCTTCCAGCATCCGCCGGACGCGGCCCGGCAACGGCAGCGCGGCGGCGATGCGCCGCGAACCGCGACCCGACAGGCCAAGGACGATCGCCATGGCCGCGGACCGCAGCGGTGCGGGGGCAGCGATCAGGCCGGCGAGACGCGACACGACGAAGTGGCGGTGATAGCCCCCGAAACATTCGTCGCCGCCGTCGCCGGTGAGCGCGACCGTCACGTCACGACGCGCCAGCCGCGAGACCAGCAGGGTCGGAATCTGCGACTCGTCCGCGAAGGGCTCGTCCCAGATGCGCGGCAGCGCCGGAATGGTCCGCATCGCCTCCTCGGGCGAGAGGGCGAACTGGGTATGGTCGGTGCCGAGGTGACGCGCGACCCGCGACGCGCCGGCCGACTCGTCATAGCCGTTTTCGTCGAAGGCTATCGTGAACGTCCGCACCGGCCGCGCGGACTGCGCCTGCATCAGCGCGACGACGGCGGTGCTGTCGATCCCGCCGGACAGGAAAGCTCCAAGCGGCACATCGGCGACCATCCGCTCGCCGACCACCGTCCGCAGGAGGCCGTCCAGCGCCAGGACGAGTTCGTCGTCGCCTGCCGCGAACAGGTCGGCACGGCCGCGCTCGGCGGCCTCTGCGAGCGACCACCACGGACGGCAGGAGGCCGAAAAGGTTGCGGCGTCGGCGCCACAGACCAGCCCGCGGACGTCCAGCGACAGGCTCGATCCCGGCGGCAGCTTGAAGACCTGCTCGTAGATGCAGGCATGTCCGCCGACGACGCCGCGGGCGAGAAAGCCCGCCACCGCCTCGCGATCGATCCGCGCCGCGAAGCCTGGAACCGCCCGCAGCGCCTTGATCTCCGATGCGAAGGCCACGGCGCCCGGCAGGCAGGCGACATGCAGAGGCTTCTTGCCCATCCGGTCGCGGGCGAGATGGAGCACCCGCGCGCGCCGGTCCCAGAGGGCGAAGGCGAACATGCCGCAGAAACGCCGCAGGGCCGGTTGCAGCCCCCAGGCCTGGACGGCACGGATCAGCACTTCCGTGTCGCTGGAGCTGCGGAACCGGTGTCCGGCCGCCTCCAGCTCGCGGCGCAGTTCGGGGAAGTTGTAGATCTCGCCGTTGAAGGTGACGACGAGCTGGCCGTCCTCCGAATGCATGGGCTGCCGGCCGCCTTCCGACAGGTCGACGATGGCGAGCCGCCGATGGCCGAGCGCGATGCCGGCCTCGCGGTCGATCCATGTCCCCTCGCCGTCCGGACCGCGATGAGCGATCGCCGAGAGCATCGGCCCGATCACATCGAGATGCAGGTCCGGCGCGGCGGCGGGTGCCCGGAAGATGCCCGCTATGCCGCACATGGCCGCCTCCCCCGCTGGGGTCCGGCGCGCAGCGCCGCGCGCCGGCGCGTCGCGACAGCGGGCAGGCGCGCGCATCCCTCGGCCAGGCACAGCACCAGCCCGAACCAGACGATCGGATGGCGCAGGATGAAATGGCTGACGCCGAAGATCATGATGGCGCCGACGAGAGCCGCGAGCACATCCAGCCTGGCGCGGAACATCAGCAGCATGGTGCTGATGTTGAGCCAGAGGAAAGCGCCCACCGCGACGATGCCGCCCTGCAGGAACAGATCGAGGATCGTGCTGTGCGCTTCGAAGGGACGCGGCAGCGACGACGAGCCAGGGATGTTCGGCCGGTCCAGATGCGGCCCCGGCCCGAAACCGAAGGATGCCGATTCCAACCCCTTGCGGACGGCGCTGCGCCAGAGATCGAGGCGCAGATTGGCGGTACGGATCGTCGCTTCGCCGCCCTGATCCTTGGCGAGGCTGAGCGCAAGCGCGCTCGCATCGGACCGGTCGGCCCAGAGGTAGGGCATGATGCTGGCCAGGCCCAGCGGGACGACGAGCAGCAGCGCCACCGTGGCGGTGCGGCGGCCGCTCGCCAGCGGGTCGGCCAGCCAGGCTCTCAGTCGCAGCACGGCCAGCAGGCCGAAGAGGCCGAGCATGGTCAACAGGAAGGTGTCGCTCTTCGTCAGTCGGCCGACGACGAGCGGAAGGACGGCGCCGGTCCATCCGGCGATGCGCGCGGCGCGGCTCCCGGCGGTCATGCCGAGATGGACCGCGACGGCGGCGAAAACGGCGCAGTAGAGCGCCAGCTGGTTCGGGTTCTCCGACCAGCCGCGGAACCGGTTCCAGTACCAGGGGTCGATCCCGCCGGCGGAGACCAGATGCCAGCCGAGCGCCAGCTGGAACGCGAGGCCGAGATTGGCGAGGCCGGCGAGGAACCATGCCGCGCGGCGCATGCGGGCCGCGTGGTCGGCCTGGGCGAGAGCAAGGCAGCAGATCGACGCCATGAGCACATAGGCCATGGTGTCGTGGCTCATGCCGAGCTGCTCCACCACCGGATCGAACAGAATGCCGAGGAACGCGCCGAAGCCGAGAGCAAACGCGAGAACGATCCAGAATGCAGCCATTCGGAGGAATGCCGGTCCCGGCGTTGCGCGGCGGGTCGCGGCCATGTCCGCTGCGGAAAGAACGAGCCAGAGGACGAGCAGGATTTCGCCGGCGCCGACCGGCAGGCCGGGCAGGCGCAGGGTCGAGGCTGCCGCGAGAACCGTTCCGGCGGCGAGAATGGCATCGCGCATCACGGCCATTCTCCATCGGCGCGGGGCACGACCGTGAGGCCGCGGGCGGGCAGGATCGGGCGGGCCGGAACGGGCGGCGCACAAAGCACATGCCGGTAGATGTCGCGATAGCGGTCGGCGACGCCGTCGAGCGTAAAGTCGCGCGCCACCAGTGCGACGGAACGACGGCCCATGGCCCGTGCCTGGTCGGGGGCGTCGAGCAGCCTGAGAATGTTCCGTGCCAGGGCCGGAGCATCGCCCGGCTCGGCCAGGTAGCCGTTCCAGCCGTCGGCGACGACATCGGTGCAACCGGGCATCCGCGTCGCCACCATGGGCAGGCCCGCAAGGCCCGCCTCCAGCAGCGCCCGCGGCACGCCTTCGCGATATTGCGTCGGCAGGACGAAGACATCGGCCAGTGCCAGCAGCGCCGGCACGTCGCGCCGGTGGCCGAGCGCGATGACGTGGGGCGACGCCGCCTCGATCTCCGCCGCGCCGATGGCGAAGGGACCCTCGCTCTCGCGCGGACCGACGAGCAGGAACCTCGTATCCGCGCGGCTGCGCGCGACGATGCCGGCCGCCGCCAGCAACGTCCCGATTCCCTTCTGACGGGTCAGGCGGCTCACCGTCACCACGATCTTGGCACCGTCGAGGCCGAGCTGCCGCCGCAGGGCGCGCGGATCGCCGCTCCGCGCAAGAGCCGCCCGGAAGGCGGCCACGTCGATGCCTGAGCTGCGGACGAGATGCGCCGCATCCCGGTGGACGAGGCCATGCCGCTCGAAATAGGTCTTGTCGTCGGCGTTCTGGAAAATGGTGGCGGCCGTCCAGCGCGCGGTCGACCGCTGGAGCAGGCGGTAGAGCGGCCGGATCAGCCGCGCGCGCAGGCCCCCGCCCGGCGAAAACGTCCAGCCCATGCCATTGATGGTCCGGACCACCGGTACCGCGCCGCGCACGGCCAGGGGCGCCAGAAGATTCGGCTTGGTGTCGAAGGTCTGGATCAGGTCCGGCCGGCAATCGGCGGCCAGCCTGGCGATCCGCGCGATCGCACCGAGATCGCCACCGCGGCGGTCGAAGCGATCGAAATGCCAGGACAGATGTGGCAGACCGCCGGCCCGGAATGGCTCCGCTTCACCGCTGGAGGCTGCCGTGACGCGAAAGCCCCGGTCCCGCAAGGCCAGCAGGAAAGGGATGCGCAGGGCATGGTCCTCTCCGCCGAGGCACAGGACATGCGAGTCCATTGCGGCGCCTCCGTCCCTCCCCGGAAGCCCTCTTCGGCCCATGCGGGGAACCACTGGAATGTCCTGCTGGAAAACTAGGAAGCGCAGCAAAGGGCGTCGTCATGCGATCGGATGAGAAGCCGCGCCCATCGAGGAGAGGAGCATCGAAACGCTCCGCACCGACCACCTTCAATGGCCGTTGGGCTTGCCGGACCTGTGGCAGCTGCAGCCGTTCTCTTCCGGCGTCAGGGCGTCCTCGGCCTCGGACGCCGCGAACTGCGCGGGCGACAGATGTCCCAGTGCCCAGATCGCCGCCTGGGTTCGGTTCTGCACGCCGGTCTTGCGCAGGATCGCCTTCACGTGAACTTTGACCGTCGCTTCCATGATGTCCAAGGTCCGCGCGATCGTCTTGTTGGATTGGCCCTCGATGAGGCCGCGCAGAATTTGTGTCTCGCGTTCGGACAGGATCGAGCCGGCCTGGCTGAACGACTGCTCTTCGGGCGCTTTCAGAAGCAGCGGGGCCGCCGCGCCACGGGAACTGCCGAGCCGGGCCAGGACGGACGAGGGAAATATTCCCTCGCCCAGCACGACGAGCTCGAGCGCCTTGATGAGGGCCTGCGAGCTGATGGACTTGCTCAGATAGCCGTTCACCGACAGGCGGAGCGCTTCCACGAGCGGCTCCAGTTCGTAGTGGTCGGCGAGGATCACGATGCGGGCGTCCGGAAACCTGCTCCGAAGAGTTTCGATCTCCGCCGCCGGCGAGCCGTCCTCGTCGCTGACACCGAGAACGATCAGAATGCCGCCCTGCCCCGCAGTGATTGCGGTCTTCAACTCACCAGGCGCAGCGGCGGTCGCGACCACGCGGAACATCGTACCTGACAGAATCCTCTCGAGCCCTTCGCGGACGAGTCGGCTTTTTTCGATGAGAACGATGGGCACGCCACGCATGAGAGTCGGCCTTGCCTGCTGCCGATTGTCACATTTTCCTATTCTTTTTTGTCACGAAGCCGCCCCACACATATTTTGACAAAAAACTACACCATCATTACGCGCACTCCAGCGACCTGTGGTTGAAAATATTGAAAAATTCTGTCATATATAAATAATCATCAAAATATAAGCTTATGCTCTATCCATATGACCGTAGGTCAGTTTATATGAAATACACAAACAAACGGCTTGAAGTGACGATGATAACTATTCATGGCCGAAATAGCGAGCGACTGGCAGCGATGGTGAACCACCGGTACTTGTTCCCGAACTACTTGGCTGCGCGAAGCCGAATGTATAAAATTTAATACAAATATACCTCTAATTCGACATAGGGGCCATGCATAGATCAAATGGGTGAGCGGGCCGGCCGGGCCTTGGCCCCACACACAACCAAAAGGCGTACCGCCTCGCGACAGCGCCGGCCCCTTGGCCGGCAAGAGGCTGATCTGCTCCGCGACCGACCGCAGCGCCTCCGCGTAAGGTTGGTGTAAGTGGCGCCCCATAGGGTCAATCCATCGAAACACCGGGCAAGGCCCGATCGATGGAGACTATGATGAACACTGAGACCAACCGCACCATCGCATTGGATGATGCCGCCCTCGAAGCGGTGAGCGGCGGCTTCGACGTCTTGCAGCAGCTGGCCAATATCGGCAACAGCGCCCTGGAAGGCGCGAAGACGGGCGCGAAGGTCGGCATCTACGGAGGTCCCGTCTTCGCCTTCGGCGGCCTCGCTGCAGGCGGCTTTGCCGGCGGCCTCAACGGCCTCAAGAACGCGGTGGGCGAGGGCGTGAACGAGGCGATCGGCGGCCTGAAGAGCCTTCTGAAGTAGTCTTGCCGCGGCGCTGGCGATCCCCGTCTCGACAGCGGGCCGCCTCGAGACAGGCGGCCACGTTCGCCCAAGGCTCCGCTCGCCAAGCCGTGATGCCTCGGACCCGTCCTTGATGCTACGCTCCGCGCCGTTCGCGACCTTTGCGCGGTGCCATCGTGACCGACCAGCTTGCGCCCCTCATCGTCGACCTGCTCGTCTGGCTGGACAGGGAGCCGAGATCCTATGCCGAGGTCATGGACGCCTGGCGAACCTCCTGCCCGCGGCTGACCGTCTGGGAAGACGCGATCGACCAGGGCCTGGCCCGCCGCGAGGCGCGCGGCGGCACGACGTGGATCGTGCCGACCGCCGAAGGCCGGCAGTTCCTAACGACCCGTCGCGCGACGACCGCCGCGGCGGCCTGAAGGCCCGCCATGGACTGCGCGTCCCGCTTCATCGCGCAGCACCCCGCGCGCGGGCCGCGCTCCGCTGCGCGCCTTACGGGCTGCGCGGCGGCGAGAGACCCGGCAGGCCGCCGCCGAGATCGGGCGGCGTGTCGAGGCCCGGCAGGCCGCCGAGCCCGGGCATGTCGAGGCGGATCTCCACCTTGCTCGGGTCGATCGTCGGGCCGCTGCCGCGATAATGCAGCACCATCTGCGGGAACAGCACGACCAGCGCCACCATGATCAGCTGGATCACCACGAAGGGCACCGAGCCCCAGTAGATCTGCATGGTCGTGACCGGCTCCATCCGCCGGCCCGTCACCTTGTCGGTATAGGCGTCCTTCGGCGCCACGGAGCGCAGGAAGAACAGCGCGAAGCCGAACGGCGGGTGCATGAAGCTCGTCTGCATGTTCACCGCCAGCATGACGCCGAACCAGATGAGGTCGATGCCGAGCTTGTCCGCCGCAGTCGCGAGCAGCGGCACGACGATGAAGGCCAGCTCGAAGAAATCGAGGAAGAAGGCCAGCAGGAAGACCATGAGGTTGACGACGATCAGGAAGCCGGTCTGGCCGCCCGGCAGCGAGACGAGCAGGTGCTCGACCCAGACATGGCCGTTGACGCCGTAGAAGGTCAGCGAGAAGACGCGCGCGCCAACCAGGATGAACAGAACGAAAGCGGAGAGCTTGGCCGTCGATTCGGTCGCCTGGCGCACCAGGCCGAAGGACAGCCGCCGCTTCATGATCGCCAGGATCATGGCGCCGGCCGCGCCCATGGCGCCGCCCTCGGTCGGCGTCGCCAGCCCGATGAAGATGGTGCCGAGCACGAGGAAGATGAGGCCGAGCGGCGGCACCATGACGAAGGTCACCTGCTCGGCGATCGGCGAGATCAGCTTGAGCCCCGAAAAGCGCTCGACCAGGCCGACGACGATCGCATAGGCGAAACCGAAGGCGGCAGCCTCGGCGACGAGCGCGAAGGTCTCGTGCTCGTAGCGCTTGAGAAAATAGTAGGCGGCGGCGAGCAGCGCGGTCGAGGCGAGCGTCAGGACGAGCCGCCGGGCGCCGAAATAGTGATTGCAGGCGGCGGCGATGAAGGCAACCATCACCGCGAGCGACATGGTCAGGATGACGAAATCGGCGCCGGCCTTGACGCCGGTCTGCTTCATGACAAAGACGCCGACGAGGCCAGAAAAGACGACGAGGATGCCGAGCTTCCAGGTGCCGCGGCTGCCATCCGGCTGCATGTAGAGCAAGGCTTCCTTCGGCAAGCCCGGAACCGCCTTCGGCGCCAGCATCGAGACGATGAAGACGTAGAGCGCATAGAGACCCGACAGAACGAGGCCGGGCACGAAGGCGCCCTCATACATGTCGCCGACCGAGCGGCCGAGCTGGTCGGCCATGACGATCAGCACCAGCGAGGGCGGGATGATCTGCGCGAGCGTGCCGGAGGCCGCGATGACGCCGGTGGCGAGCCGCCGGTCGTAGCCGTAACGCAGCATGATCGGCAGCGAGATGAGGCCCATGGAAATGACCGAGGCCGCCACCACGCCGGTGGTCGCCGCCAGCAGCGCGCCGACGAAGATGACCGCATAGGCAAGGCCGCCGCGAATGGTGCCGAAGAGCTGGCCGATCGTGTCGAGCAGGTCCTCGGCCATGCCCGAACGCTCCAGGATGAGGCCCATGAAGGTGAAGAACGGCACCGCGAGCAGCGTCTCGTTATTCATCGTGCCGTAGATGCGTTCCGGCAGCGCCTGCAGGAAATTCGGCTGGAACAGGCCGAGCTCGATGCCGACCAGCGCAAAGACGAGGCCGTTGGCGGCGAGCGCGAAGGCGACGGGATAGCCGAGCAGCAGGAAGACGATCAGGCTGGCGAACATGACCGGCGCCATGTTGGCGCGCAGGAAGTCGCCGATGCCGCCCGCTCCGTTGGCAGCCAAGGCCGGTTCGGCAAACAGGAGAAGCGAGGCGAGACCGAGGATGGCGGTGGCGGCGGCGGCCGCGAGGGGACGTCGGATCGACAAGGCAGTTCTCCTCGGGCGCATCATTTCTTGGCGGTGCCGGCGATGACGGGGGCGTCGGCTGCGACGCCATCCTCCTTGGCAGCCTCCAGAAGCCGCGCCGCCTCGGCCTCGGCCATGTCGTGATGGCCGCCGCCCATCGTGTCCTCGAGCCTTCCGGTCATGATCGCGATGCGCTTGATCAACTCGCTGATGCCCTGCAGAGCGAGCAGCGCAAACCCGGCGACGACCAGGGCCTTGGCCGGCCAGACCGGCAGGCCGCCGGCATTCATCGACTGTTCGTTCTGCAGATAGGAGCGCAGGAAGAACGGCCAGGAATCGACCAGCACCAAGAGACAGAACGGCAGCAGGAACAGCGTGTGGCCGATCAGTTCGATGATGTTGCGGACGGTGCGCGGCAGCGCGCTGTTCACGATGTCGATGCGGATGTGTTCGTTCGACAGGAGCGTCCAGGCCGCGCAGAGCAGGAAGACGGCGCCGAACAGGTACCACTGCGCCTCGAGCCAGGCATTGGACGAAAGCGAGAAGACCTTGCGGGTGATGGCATTGACCGCGGAAATGATGACGGCCAGCAGGATCAGCCAGCTTGCCGCCTTGCCGATCGCCGTGTTGACCGCATCGATCACGCGGCTGATGGACAAAGCAAAATTCATGACGAGGCTTCCTGTGCTCCCCTCGGCCCCGCCGGAGCACTTCAGTGCCCGGTGAACCGCCTCTGGTTTTGGCCCTTTCGGAGTGTTCGACACAGGGCACCGATACCCCGATCGGGAGGTCAGTGAATATCCCGCTCACCCGGCAGGTCAAGTTTTCGACACATAAGACGATCGATTAAGACGCGGCCCGGCGCCGCGCAGCGGAATATCGCTGGCGGCGCCGAACTTAGGCACGATGCCCACTTTTTCGCCACAAAGCCACCTGCAATGGCGGGCCGGCCCTGGTCCGGCGGTTCGCTGATCACGCTTTCGTGTCGCCGGGCGCGAGGCCGGCGGGGGGCGGTCGCCGGCACGCGACAAAGCCGCGCAGGGGCCTGACGACGCCGGCACCGGTCCCGCGGCCGGTCGTCAGGACCGGACGGCCACGGGCAAGGTGCAGAAGGTGACCTTGCGCGAACGGTTCCGCCACCATCCCCTGCCCGACGTCGCCGCCTGATCAGGCGATGGGGACGGCCAGGCGGCCGTCGCGGACCACCAGCCGCCCGCGCTTGATCACCGTGCGCTCGCGCGGGCGCACCGCGACGGCCTCGGCGAGGCTCTCGCCGGCGACGAGGACGAGGTCGGCGGCGCAGCCGGCCTCGAGGCCGTAGTCGGCAAGGCCCATCACCTTGGCGCCGCCATGGGTGCAGACGTCGACCGCCAGCGCAATGTCCTCGTCGCGGCGGAAATCGTTGCGCAGGCCGACGAGCATGGCCCGCTCCAGCATGTCGCCGATGCCATAGGGGTTCCAGCTGTCGCGCACGCCGTCGGAGCCGCCGCACACCACGACGCCGGCCTCCAGGCAGGTCCTGACCGCCGGGGCCGGCGCACTCGCGGGCGCGGTGGTCGCGAGCGCGATCCGTTCGCGCGCGAGGTCGGCGATCAGCCGGCGGACATGGTCGATGTCGGGCATGCCGAGGCAGAAGGCATGGCTGACCGTCACCCGGCCCTGCATGCCGAGGGCACGGGTCCGCTCGATGATCATGTCGAGCGAGAAGGCGCCCATTTCGCCACGCTCATGCAGGTGGATGTCGATCGGCCGACCATGCTTTTCGGCAAGGCCGAAGACCGCGTCGAGATGGCCCTTGGGATCGCGGTCGATGGCGCAGGGATCGAGGCCGCCGACCACCTCCGCGCCGAGCGCGAGCGCCCGGTCGACGAGTTCCAGCGTGCCCGGGCGGATCATCAGGCCGGACTGGGGGAAGGCGACGATCTCCACATCGACAACCGGCTTCAGCCGCTCGCGCATCGCCATGACGCCTTCGATACCGGCCAGCCCGACCTCGGTGTCGATGTCGACATGGCTGCGGATATGGGTGGTGCCCATGGCGAGCATCTGGGCGGCGAGCCGCGTCGCCTGCCGGTCGGGCTCGATGCCGATCTCGCGGCGGACGCGGCGCTCGTTGTCGATCTTGTCGGCGATCCCGGGCCCGGCGGAATGCGGGTGCCAGCCCATGCCCCACAAGGTCTTGTCGAGATGGGTATGGGCCTCGACGAAGCCCGGCAAGGCCAGGGCACCGCCGGCGTCGATCTCCTGCCCTTCGGCCGCAAGGCCGGGCGGCGCGACTGCCGCGATGCGGCCGTCGCGGATCAGGATATCGGCGGACGCGCCGCCATACGGCCTGGCATTGCGGATCATCAGCGTCTCGGCCATGGCCCTCGGCTCCCTTTCCGTTCCGGTCCCGTTTTCGGTGGCTCCGTCATTAGGCACGGCGCCGGCGACTCGCAAAATGCCCCGCGCGGCCACGAACCCTGCACCCACCGCAAGCGCCTTGCACCAGAGCCGGCCTTGCGGTTCGCTGGCGCCGAGCCGGCGAAGGCCCATCCGGCAGGCACGACGAGGAGGCCCCGATGACGCAGACGGTCCTGTTCTGGCGGCGCACCGACGTGCACGGCCTCGAACGGATGGCGCTCGGCATCGAAGCCGACCGCATCACTGCCACCTCCTCGGTGGTTTCGCTCGATGCCGGCGGCTTCCGCCTCGATCACCGCTGGCTGCTGAGCCCCGACTGGCACGCGCTCTCGGTCGAGATCGAGCGCTGGAACGGCGCGGGCCACGGCGCGCTCCGGCTCGAGCGGCACGGCCGCGGCTGGCGCGTCGACGGCGCCGAACGACCGGACCTCGACGGCGCCGAGGAGCCCGACCTGTCGATCACGCCCTTCTGCAATACCTTTCCGATCCGTCGCGTTCCGGAAACCACGGACGCGTGCCTCGCGCTCGACATCGCCTTCATCGACGGCCCTGCCTTGACCGTCGCCCGCTCGCGCCAGCGCTACGATCGCCTGGGTCCGAGGCGGCTGCGCTATGTCGATCTCGGTCTGTCGCAAGGCTTCGAAGCCAATCTCGTCGTCGACGATGCCGGCCTCGTCGTCACTTACGAGCATCTGTTCGAGCGCCTCACGCCGTCGGCCTGACCGACGCCTCCGTGCCGCCGCCCGGATCGCCGGCCGCCCCCTGATCGCCGCGCGAGGGCATCCGCATCGCGGCCGCATAGCCGCGCGGCGACAGGCGGAGGGCGAGAAGGCCGACCAGCGCCGCGCAGCCAAGATGCATGAGCCAGCCTGCGGCGAAGCCGCCGGTCAGGTCGTGCAGCACCGCCACGATCCAGGGCGGTATCGCCGCGATCAGGAAACCGCCGCCCTGCATCAGCGCGGAGAGCGCGCCGGCGCTGGCGGCATCGTCGAGATGATCGAGCGCCACCACCATGGCGAGCGCGAAACTGCCGCCGAGCCCGATGCCGGCGAGCATCGCCCAGCCGAGCGGCATGGCCGCCGGCCAGAATGCGAGCCCGGCGAAGGCGGCCATCTGCAGCGCCAGGGCGAGCCACATCCAGGGCCGCCGGTCGCGCGAGCCAGCGGCAAGGACGGGCATGGCCAGGGCCGAGACCGCCTGGCTGGCCGCCATTGCGGCAATGAGGCCGCCGCTCGCCGAGGCGGTCCAGCCCAGCGCCTGATAGGATGGCGCGAGCCAGGCGATGACCGTGGAATAACCGCCATTGACCAGCCCGAAACAGGCCATCAGCAACCAGGTCCGGGGCCGGCGCAGCAAAGCTGCCGGCCGCAGAGCCCCCGGCACCGGCGCCGCGCCGCGAGGCAGGGCGAGTGCCGCGGCGACCGCGGCCAGCGCAGCCGGAGCCGCGAGCCAGCCGAGCCCGATCCGCCAGCTTGCCGAAAGGTCTGCGACGAGCGGCGCGGCCTGCGCGCCGAGTGCGCCGCCGCCCATCAGCGCGGCGGAATAGAGCCCCATCACGAAGGCGACCCGTCCGGGAAAATGCTCCTTGACGACACCCGGAAAGACCGCCTGGACCACGGCGACGCCGAGGCCGCACACGGCGGCCGTGCCGATCAGCGCGCCCCCGCCGAGCGACAGCAGCCGCAGCGCCGAGCCGAGGCCGAGCAGAACGAGCGCCCCGATCACCGCCGGCCGCACGCCGACGAGACGCTGCAGCGACGGACCCGCAAAGGCGCAGAGCCCCATCAGCAGCATGGGCACCAGGGTGAACAGGGCCATGCTGCGATAATCGAGGCCGGTCGCGGCCGTGATCTCGCCCGCGAGCGGGCCGATGCCGGCGAGGAACGGACGCAGGTTGAGGCCGACCAGCACGACGACAAGCAGCAGAAGCCGCTTCGACGGTGGCGGCAGCCCGGGACGCATCGACATGGACTTCGCGTCAGGCCTGCCCGGCCTGGCGCCGCTTCCATCGGGCGTAGAGATCGGGCTCGGACGGGCGCCGGACCGGCACGTAGCGGATCGTCATCGACTGCTCGGCGAACGGCCGGGCGAGATCGGCATAGACGGCCGCCGTGGACAAGCCATAAGGCGCCGCATCGTCGTTGGAATAGGCGAAATAGACGTTCTTGACGCCGGTGAGCCGCATCGCCGCCAGGCACATCGGACAGGGATGGCCGCTGGCATAGACGGCGCAGCCCTCGAGGCTCGGCGAACCGAGAGCGCGGCTCGCGGCTCTCAGCGCCATCATCTCGGCATGAGCGGTCGGATCGCCCGTGGCGAGGATTTCATTGACCCCTGTCGCCACCAAGGCGCCGTCGCGCACGACGACGGCTCCGAAGGGGCGGCCGCCCTTGTCCAGATTGTCCTCGGCCAGCCTGATCGCTTCGCACAGGAAACGTTCCGTCTCGCTCATGATCACTCCCTTTCAGCGGGCTCCCGCCGCGGCCAGCATCTCGGCGATCGGCCGATAGCCGTGCCGGCGCGCATGCTGGAGCGGCGTGACGCCATCCTTGTCGGCAATGTTCACATCGGCCCCCGCAGCGATCAGCAGCCGGACGATCTCCTGGTGCCGCGGCCCGCCATCGCTGAGGATGATCGCCTCGATCAGGGCGGTCCAGCCGAGCCGGTTAACATGGTCGACGTCGACGCCGGCCCGGATCAGGGTACGCACCGTTTCGACATGGCCGCGCTCGGCCGCCGGGATCAGCGCCGTTCCGCCGAAGCGGTTGGTGCTCCTCAAATCGGCGCCGTGCTCCAGTGTCAGTTTCAGGATGTCGAGATGGCCGCGCGCGCCGGCATAGAGGTAGGGGCTGTCGTGAATCGCATCCTTGGCATTGACGTCAGCGCCGGCCGCGATCAGCGCGCGGGCGGCGGCAACCCGGTTGGCATGGGTGGCGACCAGCAGCGCCGTGCGCCCCTCGCCGTCCCGGCCGTCGACGGCGGCACCCTCGCCGATGAGCTTCCCGATCGCCGCGACGTCGTCCCGCGCCGCGGCGGCATGCAGTCGGGTATCGGTCATGTCGCGTCCCCAAACGTTCGCCCCGCCGGCGACAGGCAGGATCGCCATCATGAACAGCACCAGGGCCGCAAGCGGCAATGGCATCGGCTTCGGCTCCCGGGCACAGGGCATCGGCCGATCACTAGCGAGCCCGCCCATCATTCGCAAATGGGATATATGAATTATCTTTATTCATGATCATAATGCCCCATGCTCGATCCACGCCTGCTGCGCGCCTTCGCGGCGATCGCCGATACCGGCAGCTTCACGCAAGCGGCCGAGCGGCTGAACATGACGCAGTCGACCATCAGCCAGCAGCTCGGCCGGCTGGAGGACGCGGTCGGCCAACGGCTGATCGACCGGGCGGACCGGCCGGTCCGGCCGACCGCCGCAGGCGAGCGCCTCATCGGCTATGCCCGGCGCATCCTCGCCCTGCAGCAGGAAGCGCAGGCGGTGCTGGCCGACCCGGCCGGCACCGCCGCCGTCCGGATCGGCCTGCCCGAGGATATCGTCAGCGATGCGATGGCGGCGGTCTTCGCCGATTTCGCCACCCGTCACCGCGAGATCAGGCTGGACGTCGTCGCCGGCCTGAGCCGGGACCTGACACGCCGCTATCGGACCGGCGAATTCGACATCGTCATCGTCAAGGAACAGGCGGCGAGCGCCGACCATCGCGCCGCCTATCCGGAAGCGATGGGCTGGTTCGAGGCGCTGGACGCGCCGGCCTGGCCCGACCCCCTGCCGCTGGTCGCGTTCCCACCGGGCGGCCTCTATCGCGAAGCCATGTTCGAGCGGATCGAGCGCGAGCGGCGGCGCTGGTACGTCGCCTTTTCCGGCAGCAGCCTGCACAATGTGCTGGTCGCGGTCGAAGCCGGGCTCGGCCTGTCGCTGCTGCCGATCGGCACGGCGGCCGGCCGCCGCCTCAGGGCCCATGCCGCTTTCGGCATGGAACCGTCCATGGTCGTTTCGATCTACGCCTTCGAGGATGCCGGCCCGGTCGCCGAGCTCGTCGCCGGCATGCGCGAGGTGCTGGCCGGACGCGTCGACATGCCGGAGCAGGTCTGACCTCGTCGCGCGGCAGGCCCCTGCCCCGCCGGGCTCGTCCGTGCTCTTCTGTCCTCCTCGCAATCCCGGGAGCGCCGCCTGACATGGCCAAGATCACATCCGTCGACGTTCTGCAGGCCGACCTGAAGCCGAAGGTGAAGCGCACCGACGCGATCCAGAGCTTCGAGACGCAGGAGACGCCGATCGTCCGCATCACCGACGCCGACGGCGCGACCGGCACCGGCTACAGCTATACGATCGGCACCGGCGGCTCGTCGGTCTGCCGGCTGATCGACGATCACCTGGCGCCCCTGTTGATCGGGCGCGAGGCCGAGGCGATCGAGGCGATCTGGCGCGCCCTGTTCTTCCGCGTCCATGCCACCACGGTCGGCGCGCTGACCTCGATCGCGCTCGCGGCGATCGACACCGCGCTCTGGGATCTGCGTGCCCGCAAGACCGGCCTGCCGCTGCATCGGCTTGCCGGCGGTGCCAAGGAGGCGATCGACCTCTACTCCACCGAAGGCGGCTGGCTGCACATGGACGAGGCCGAGCTGGTGGAGGAAGCCGTCAAGGCCAAGGAGGCCAAATTCGGCGGCACCAAGATCAAGGTCGGCCGGCCCCACGTCGCCGAGGACATGCGCCGCCTCGCCCTGGTGCGCGATGCGGTCGGCCCCGCCTTCGAGATCATGACCGACGCCAATCAGGGCCTGACGCTGGACGAGGCGGTCCGCCGGGCCCGCCATTTCGAGAGCCTCGACATCGCATGGTTCGAGGAGCCCATCCACGCCGACGATGTCGGCGCGCACCGGCGCCTCGCCCGGTCGACGGCGATACCGATCGCCATCGGCGAATCCCTCTACAGCCTGTCCCAGTTCAAGGATTATCTGGAAGCCGGCGCCTGCTCGATCGTGCAGGTGGATGTCGGGCGGATCGGCGGCATCACGCCCTGGCTCAAAGTCGCGCATCTATGCGAAGCCTTCAACGTGCCGGTGGCGCCACATTTCCTGATGGAACTGCATCTCGGCCTCACCTGCGCCGTGCCGAACAGCCGGTGGCTCGAATATATCCCGCAGCTCGACCTCGTCACGACGGCGCCGATCCGCATCGTCGACGGCAGGGCGATCCCCTCCGACGCCCCAGGGCTCGGCATCGACTGGGACTTTGCCGCGCTCGAACGCCTCATCGTGCACCGGTCGAGCCACGGCGCCGCGCCAGGCCTCGTACCGCCTCTCTGACGGCCGCGCGGCGGCCCGTCACGCCATCAGGTCGGCAAGGATGCCGGCGGCGCGTTCGAGATCGGCCGGTTCATGCGCGGCGCTGACCTGGAGGCGCAGGCGCGCCTCGCCACGCGCGACGATGGGATAGGCGACGGCGGGCGCATAGACACCTCGCGCCCGCAGGGCGGCGGCGAGGCTGCGGGTACGGTCCTCGTCACCGATGGCGAGCGCCAGGATCGCGCTGTCGCTCGGATGAACGCCAAGGCCTTGGGCCGCGAGCGCCGTGCGCAGGATCTCGACATTGGCCCTGAGTCGTGCCAGGGGCGCCTGGTCCGACCTGACGATGTCGATCGCTGCGCGCGCGGCTGCGGCATTCGCCGTGGTCATCCCCATGGAGAAGATCCAGCCGCGGCTCGTCCGCTCCAGACTTTCGATGACGTCGCGTGGGCCGGCGACGAAGCCGCCGCTGGCGCCGCCGAGGGCCTTGGACAGGGAACCGGTGAGGACGAGGCCCGGCGCATCGTTGCCGATGCCGAAGAGCGACGCGGTGCCGGTGCCGTCGGGGCCGACCACGCCGCTGGCATGGGCCTCGTCGACGACCAACATGGCGTCATGGGCGCGCGCAAGCACGAGCATGGCATCGAGCGGTGCCGCGCCGCCCTCCATGCTGAAAATGCCATCGGTGATGATCAGCCGTCGGCGAGCACCCGCGGCGCGCGCGAGGGCGGCGGTCAGATCGGCGACGTCGCGGTTGCCATAGGCCAGGGCGTCGGCGCGGCTGAGCCGGCAGCCGTCGATGATGCTCGCATGGTTGAGACGGTCCGACAGGATGACGTCGCCCGCGCCGACGAGCGCCGTCAACACGCCGGCATTGGCGGCTCCGCCGGAACCGTAAAGCATGGCCGCTTCCGTGCCGAGAAAGGCGGCAAGGCTCGCGGCGAGTTCCTCGTGCAGCGGCGTCGCGGCAAAGACCGGGTAGAGGCAGGCCCCCGTGCCGTAGACGTCGAGAGCGGCATGGCTCGCGGCGATCACCCGCGGATCGGTCGACAGGCCGAGATAGTCGTTCGACCCGAGCATGATCATGTCGGTGCCGTCGACCACTGCGCGGCCGCCGCCGCGACGGCCGACGAGGCTGCGGCCACCCGCCCGGCTCATCGTCCCGCCTCCGCACCGTCAGCCGGCAGGGCCTTGCCGACCAGACTGACGAAATAGCCGAGGACGGTCGGCACGATGGCATCGTTGAACACGTAGCGGTCGCCGTGAAGCCCCGCTCCAGGCCCAGCCTCGCCTGCCCCGACCCAGGCATAGCAGCCGCTCGCCGCGCGGATCATATAAGCGAAATCCTCGCAGCCGAGGCTCGGCTGGAACGCGGTCGAGACCTTGTCCGTTCCGACGGCCGCCTCGGCCGCCCGCACGGCGAGCGCGGTTGCCTCCGGCGTATTGATGACGGGCGGATAGCCCTTGCGGTAGTCGAGCCTGGCCCGCACCCCGTGCGCCGCGGCAACACCGTCGGCGATGGCGCCGATCAGCGTCGCGCAATGGTCGGAATAGCCGGGCTCGAAGAAGCGGCAGGTGCCCTGCAGCCAGACCCTGGCTGGCACGATATTGCCGACATTGCCGCCGTGGATCTGGGTGAGGCTGACGACCAGCGCCGTCTGGGGATCGACGGTGCGGCTGACGATACGCTGCACGCCCTGCGCAAAGGCACCCGCGGCCAGGATCGGGTCGTCGCCGAGATGCGGCATGGCGGCATGGGCGCCGAGCCCCTCGAAGCTCAGCTCGAAATTGTCGACCGCCGCCATCTGCGGCCCCTGCCGCACGGCGATGGTGCCCAGAGGCACGCCGGGCCAGTTGTGCACGGCGTAGACCGCCTGGACCGGGAAGCGGCGGAACAGCCCGTCCTCGATCATGCGGAGGCTGCCACCCTCGTTCTCCTCCGCCGGCTGGAAGATGAAATAGACTGTTCCGTCGAAGGCGCGGCTGTCGGCGAGCAGCTTCGCCGCGCCGAGCAGCATGGCGGTGTGGCCGTCATGGCCGCAGGCATGCATCACGCCGGGTTTGAGCGAGGCATAGGTTAGACCGGTCTTCTCCGTGACCGGCAGGGCGTCGAGCTCGGCGCGGAGGGCGATGGCGCGCTCACCCGTGCCGCTCTTCAAGACGCCGACCACGCCGGTGCCGCCAAGGCCTTCATGCACTGCATCGAGGCCGAAGGAGCGCAGCTTGTCGGCGACGAACCGCGCGGTTTCGTGTTCCTGGAAGCCCAGTTCGGGATTGGCGTGGATGTGATGGCGCCAGGCGACGACATCGGGAGTGACCGCAGCGACCAGATCGTTGCGCAACATGGCTGATCGTCCTTTCAAAGCCGGCATGGATTGCCGGCCGGTTCCCGGACGCGGATAATGCGGCTGCGCAGGGAGCGTGGTCTTGAACCGGATTGACAAGGGCGGAGCGGCGCACGTTGGGCGAGACGAGCACATTCTGGCGCCATCCGCATTTCGGCGATCTCGGCCTCATGACGGCGCGGTTCACCCGTCATCGCTACGACCTGCACACGCACCCGACCTATGTGATCGCGCTGATCACGGAGGGCTGCGAGCGCATCCGCATCGACGGCCGGACCATCCTGGCTCCGGCCGGCACGGTGGCGCTGGTCAATCCGGAAGAATGCCACGACGGTGAGCCCGGCGCCGAGGGCGGCTGGGCCTATCGCACCTTCTATCCCTCCGTCGCGCTGATGACCGGCATCGCCGGCGAGCTCGGCCGGGACCGGGCGCCGCTGTTCCACCACAGGCTTCTCACCGACGACCGGCTTGCCGCGCTGCTCGCGCGCGCCCACGCGGCCGCGGCGCAGGACGATCGCGTCACGGCCGAGACCACCATGCTCGTTGCGCTTCGCCATCTCCTGCTGCGCCATGCCGACTGGGGCGGCCCGGCGAGATCCGCCGACCGGGCCGGGGCGCGGCGGCGCTTTGCCCGTTATGCCGCGCTCGTCGATGCCGGGCTCGACGGAGACCTCAGCCTCGGCCAGCTGGCGCGGGTGGCCGACGTCACCCGCTTTCAGGTCATCCGCGATTTCAAGGCGGTGACCGGGCTGACGCCGGCCGCCTTCATCCGCGACCGCCGGCTGCGGCGGGCCGATGCGCTGATCGCCGGCGGTGCCAGCCTTGCCGAGGCGGCGCTTGCGGCCGGCTTCGCCGACCAGAGCCACCTGTCGCGCGGTTTCCGAGCGACCCGCGGCATCACTCCCGGCATGTTCCGCGCCGGCTGGCACAGATCCTGACGAGCCCTGCGGCCGGCGAAGGCCAGCCGAACACACGCAATCGCGACTTGCGGCGCATCGAAATCCTGGCGAAGCCTATCCTCCGACGACCCGTTGCGGGATATGCGCCGTGCAGCCCATTGCAGAACCGCGTGATGCGGAACCCGGCCCAGACCGGCCGCCACCGGTGCATCGACACGGCAGGGAGGCCGGCCGATGAAGGAGAAGGAGCTGCGGATCGCGCTTGTCTGCTACGGCGGCGTGTCGCTGGTGCTCTACATGCACGGCGCGATCAAGGAGATCCTCAAGCTGTCGCGGGCCTCCAAGGCCTATCACGCGCTGCCGGAGGGCGTCGAGCGGCAGGCCCACGACTTCAGGAGCGCGACCGGCCCCTCCGAACGGATCCACGATACCGAACATGTCTATTTCGAACTGATGCGGGCGATCGGCGCCAGGCTCAACCTGCGCGTCGTCGTCGACAGCATTGCCGGGGCCTCGGCGGGCGGCATCAGCGGCATCGTGCTCGCCCGGGCGCTGGCCCACGACCTTTCGATCGACCACCTGCGCGATCTGTGGCTGGACGAAGCCGACGTGATGCGCCTGATCGGCGCCGCGCAGCGCGCGCGGCCCTGGAGCAAGCTGTTTCTGCGGCCGATCCTCTGGCTTCTCTTCCGCCTGCAGCGCCTCGGGCCGGGGCTCGACCGGGAGATCCAGAACAACCTGTCGATGGTGCTCCGGTCGCGCTGGTTCGAGCCGCCTTTCGACGGCAACCATTTCCTCGGGCTGCTGTTCGACGGACTCAGCGCCATGCGCCCCGAGGGCAAGACCCGATCGTCGCTGCTGCCGCAGGGCCATGATCTCGATCTCGCCGTGTCGGTCACCGATTTCTTCGGCCATCCGCGCAAGCTGAAGATCAATTCGCCGGCGGTGATATCCGAGCGCGACCATGCCCTGTTCTGGACCTTCCGCTATCGCGACGCGGCCAATGGCGGCTCGGAACTGGACGACGACAGCGTCCCGGGACTGGCCTTCGCAGCGCGTGCGACCTCGAACTTTCCCGGCGCATTCCCGCCGGCCCAGCTCGCCGACCTCGAGCGCCTGCTGGCGGCGCGCAACCGGCCATGGCCGAGCCGGAGCGCCTTCATCGCGGCGAACTACCACGCCCATCTCGCCGCCGGCATCGATCCTGCCCACGTCACCCTGGTCGACGGCAGCGTCGTCAACAACAAGCCTTTCGCGGCCGTGCTCGACATGGTGCGCGAGCGCCCGGCCTATCGCGACGTCGACAGGCGGCTGATCTATATCGAGCCGGATCCGGAGCCGGCCGCGCCGCTGGAAGGCCATGTCCCGACCTTCATCCGCACGCTCGAGGGCGCGATCCTCGAAATCCCCATGCATGCTCCGATCTATCGCGAGCTGACGCAGATTCAGGCGACGAACGACGCGGTCAGGCGGATGCGCGACATCCTGACCGCCGCCTATCCCGAGCTCGCCGGCTTCGTGGCGAAGATCACGCAGGAGACGGACCGGGCCGGCGACGCCGAGGACACCGTGCGGGCCTGGCGCGAGGCGGCCAACGCCATGGCCGCCAGCGAAGCCGGCTATGCCTATCAGGTCTATGCCCGGCTGAAGACCATGGCGACGGTCGATTTCGTCGCCGACCTCATCTGCGGCCTCGCCGGCACGGCGCGCAGCTCGGAGGCCGGTGCGGAATTTGCCACGCGGCTCAAGGCCTGGGCCGGCCGGTTCGGCGCCATTCCGCCGGAGGGCGCACTGCATGCTCCTGCCGGCGCGGGCCCGCGTCCGTGGATCGCCTTCCTGATGCGGGCGGACGCGCCGTTCCGCCGCCGCAGGCTGCTGTTCGTCATGCGCGGTCTCAACCTGCTCTACGGCCGCCTCGGCGAACCCGCCCTCGCCGGCGTGTCGTCGGACCATGTCGACCGGCTCAAGCACCGCTTCCAGCTTGCCCTGGACCGCCTGCGGTCGCTGCAGACCGGCCATTTCGCCAGTGCCGATCTGCGGCTGCGGGCACGGCAGCTCGCCGACCGGCTCGGCGGGATCGGCACGGATGAAGCGAGCATCGGCGCGCCGGCCGCCTTCGGAGCGGAGGTGGAGGAATTGGTGCAGCAGATCGACCGTGAGCTCGACCTCGCCCAGATCGATCGCGATGTCGACGCCATCGTCGCCTCGTCGATGGCCGACGGCATTCCCGACGCCCTGCGGCGGGAGCTGACCGTCTTCTATCTCGGCTTTCCGTTCTGGGACGTCTGGACCTATCCCGTGGCCGAATGGCGCACGCTGGAGGAGCACCGCGAGATCCGCATCGACCGGATCAGCCCGGCCGACGGCGGCATCCTGCGCAATGGCGAGGCGGCCCGCCTGAAAGGCGCCGAGTTCAAGCACTTTGCCGGTTTCCTCAGCCGCACGCGGCGCGAGCACGACTATCTCTGGGGCCGCCTGCAGGGCGCCGAGCGGCTGATCGACATCGTTGCCGACGCCGCGTCCGCCGAGGGCGCCCTCGGCGAGATCGACGTCAAGGCGCTGAAGATCAAGGCCTTCCGCGCCATTCTCGACACCGAGGCGAAACATCTGCGCGACCAGGACCTGATCGCCGCCGTGCGCGCCCAGCTCGACGGCCTGTGAGCCGCGGGAAACCATCCAGGACACGGAGGGCGGCGCCTCCGTCTCACGGCGTGTTGCGCTTGCCCATTCGTCAATGCCAGAAGGGCGGGCTCACAGGAGCTGCCGAGGAAGGACGACTGGAATGGATCGACGCTCTTTGCTCACCGGCGCGCTGGCGACCGGCTTTGCGATGACGGCAAAAGCGCAAGCTCAAGGCTCGCTCAACATCAAGCTCGGCGTGCTCAACGACCGCTCGGGCGTCTATGCCGATCTCACCGGTGAAGGCTCGGTGGTGGCAGCCCGCATGGCGGTCGAGGACTTCCAGGCCGCGGCCAAGGGCATCAATGTCCAGATCGTCTCGGCCGACCATCAGAACAAGCCCGATATCGGCGCCAACGTCGCCCGCCAGTGGTACGACAACGAAGGCGTCGACGCGATCCTCGACGTGCCGACCTCCTCGGTCGCGCTCGGCATCAACCAGATCACCCGCGAGAAGAACAAGATCTTCATCGTCTCGGGCGCCGGCAGCACCGAGCTCACCGGCGCGCAGTGCTCGCCCAACACGGTCCAATGGACCTACGACACCTATGCGCTGGCGCAGGGGACCGGCGGCGCCATGGTGAAGGCGGGTGGCGACACCTGGTTCTTCCTGACCGCCGACTATGCCTTCGGCCATGCGCTGGAGCGCGACACCGGCGCGGTGGTGACGAAGGCCGGCGGCCGGGTGCTCGGCTCCGTCCGGACGCCCTTCCCGGGCAACGATTTCTCCTCGTTCCTGCTGCAGGCCCAGGCCTCCAAGGCCAAGGTCATCGGCCTCGCCAATGCCGGCGGCGACACCATCAACGCGATCAAGCAGGCGGCCGAGTTCGGCATCACCCAGGGTGGCCAAAAGCTCGCCGGCCTGCTCGTCACCATTGTCGACGTGCATGCGCTCGGCGCCCAGACGGCGCAGGGCCTGGTGCTGACCGAGACCTTCTACTGGGACCTCAACGACGGTACCCGCGCCTGGTCGCAGCGCTTCGCCGCCCAGCGCCGCGGCGCCATGCCGACCATGGCCCATGCCGGCGTCTATTCCGGCACGCTGCACTACCTGAAGGCCGTCGCCGCGACCAAGTCGCGCGATGCCGCAGCCAACATGGCCTGGATGAAGGCCAACCCGACGGACGATCCGCTGTTCGGCGCCGGCAGCGTGCGCCAGGACGGCCGCAAGATGTGCCCGGCCTACCTCTTTGAGGTGAAGAAGCCGTCCGAATCCAAGGGGCCGTGGGACTACTACAAGCTGCTCGCCACCCTGCCGGCCGAGCAGGCCTTCCGCCCGCTGAGCGAGGGCGGCTGCCCGCTGGTCCGCGCCTGATCCTCCCCCCGCTGACGGGAGCGCCGCTGCGGCGCTCCCGTCAATCATTTTTCCCCCATCGACGGCTTCCCCTTCGAGCAGGCGCGCCTCATCGGCGCGCGCTGCCGATGGTTGCATCCGCCTCCATCGCGATTACCGTTGCAGCGAGCCATGACCACCGGCACCGCGGACATGCCGCGGCGATCCCGGTCATCGCTCGAACGACAACAACGGACACAGTCCAGGGAGGAACACACCGATGGATCGACGCTCTCTGCTCGCCGGCGCGCTGGCGACCGGCTTCTCGATGAAGGCCATGGCGCAGGCCCAGGCCCCCATCGCCATCAAGCTCGGCGTGCTCAACGACCGGTCCGGCCTCTATGCCGACGTCACCGGCGAAGGCTCGGAGGTGGCCGCGCGCCTGGCGGTCGAGGATTTCCAGGCCGCGGCCAAGGGCCTCAATGTCCAGGTCGTCGCAGCCGATCATCAGAACAAGCCCGATGTCGGCGCCAATATCGCGCGTCAGTGGTACGACAACGACGGCGTTGACGTCATTCTCGACGTGCCGACCTCGTCGGTAGCCCTGGCCGTGAACCAGATCACCCGCGAAAAGAACCGGATCCTGATCGATTCGGGCGCGGGCACGGCCGACCTCACCGGTCCGCAATGTTCGCCCAACACCGTCCACTGGACCTTCGATACCTATGCGCTCGCGCAGGGCACCGGCGGCGCCATGGTGAAGGCCGGCGGCGACACCTGGTTCTTCCTGACCGCCGACTATGCCTTCGGCCACGCGCTCGAGCGCGACACCGCCGCCTTCGTCCAGAAGGCCGGCGGCAAGGTCGTCGGCGCGGTGCGCACGCCCTTCCCCTGCAACGACTTCTCCTCGTTCCTGCTGCAGGCCCAGGCCTCCAAGGCCAAGGTCATCGGCCTCGCCAATGCCGGCGGCGACACGATCAACGCCATCAAGCAGGCGGCCGAGTTCGGCATCGTGCAGGGCGGCCAGAAGCTTGCCGGCCTGCTCGTCTTCATCACCGACGTCCATGCGCTCGGCCTGCAGACGACACAGGGTCTGACCCTGACCGAGAGCTTCTATTGGGACCTCAACGACCAGACGCGCGCCTGGTCGAAGCGCTTCGGCGCGCTGCGCGGCGGCGCCATGCCGACCATGGTCCAGGCCGGCGTCTATGCCGGCACGCTGCACTACCTGAAGGCCGTCGCAGCAACCAGGTCCCGCGATGCCGCAGCCAATATGGCGTGGATGAAGGCCAATCCGACCGACGACCCGCTGTTCGGCAAGGGCACGATACGCCCCGACGGCCGCAGGATCGGCCCGGTCCATCTCTTCGAGGTGAAGAAGCCCTCGGAATCGAAAGGCCCGTGGGACTACTACAAGCTGGTCTCGACGATGCCGGGCGAAGAAGCCTTCCGCCCGCTGAACCAGGGTGGCTGCCCGCTGGTGCGCACCTGACGCGCTCGACGGCTCCGGGGACACGCGTCCCCGGGGCCGGCCTCCCGCCCTGGAGACACGGGGAATGCCGGAACAGACCAAAGGCTTCGGCGCCTGCACGGTTCAACTCCCTGCCCATCCCGGGGCCGGCATTCTCGTCGCGCAGCCGTGACGCCGGCGATCCCCTGGCGCTCGCCACAAGTTGAAGCCGTCATGCTCGCGGCACTCGCCGCCAGGGGCTAGGCTCGTTGCGCCATGCACGGGCGGGCCGTTTCGCGGCGCCAATTCCGATCGGAGCTTCCCGATGCCAGCCATTCACGAAGCCGCCGCGGCCGGATATCAGACCGCGGCCGCAACCTATGCCGCCGGCCGGCCAGGCTATCCGGCGGAATGCGAAACATGGCTGCGCGAGGTCGTCGGGCTCGGCGCCGGCCGCGCGGTCCTCGACCTCGGCGCCGGGACCGGCAAATTCCTGCCCTGTCTCCGGCGCACCGGCGCCAGGCTGCTCGCCGTGGAGCCGGTCGCCGCCATGCGCAGCCGTATCGAGCGCGAAAACCACGATGTCACGGCCATGGCGGGAACCGCGACGGCGATCCCGCTCCCCGACGCCTCGGTCGATGCCGTCGTCTGCGCCCAGGCCTTCCACTGGTTCGCGACGGCGGAGGCGCTCGCCGAGATCCGGCGCGTGCTGAGGCCCGC
Source organism: Phreatobacter sp. AB_2022a (assembly GCF_026847585.1). Classification (NCBI taxonomy): domain Bacteria; kingdom Pseudomonadati; phylum Pseudomonadota; class Alphaproteobacteria; order Hyphomicrobiales; family Phreatobacteraceae; genus Phreatobacter; species Phreatobacter sp. AB_2022a. Next base: position 3,519 of record NZ_JAPSET010000037.1, on the reverse strand, counting down.
CGGCCTCCTTGGCCTGATCTGGAACGTCCGGGACGAGAGCGTGCCCTGGGTCGCCGCCCTGACCGAAATCCTCGATGCCCACGAGGGCGATGCGCCGCGCTACCGCTCGGGCGCCTGGCGACGGGCCTTTCCGGCCGAGGGCTTCGCCTTCCTCGGCGAGCGGCATGCCAGGCACGACCATGTCGGCCCAGCCGAGCGGGTGATCGTCGACCGCGCCATGTCGGTCAGCTTCATCGCGTCGCTGCCACCGGACCAGAAGGCCGCGGTCATGCACAAGGTCAGGGCGCTGATCGCCGCCACGCCCGAACTTGCGGGAAGCGGCGATGTCGCCCTGCCCTACGACACCGCCATGTTCGCCTATCGCAGGACCGCCTGACGGCGGCGGCCGTGCCGGCGCACGCGAGGCCGGCGCATCCCGGCCGCGCTGCACGCGACAGAAGCCCGGAGCGCCTTCGCCGTCGCCGGTCGAAGACGCCCCGGGCCAGTCGGGGGCAGGCTTGCCCTGGGAGACCAGGACCGTCCTAGCGCTTCATGTCGCGCCGGATGGCGATATGCGCGCCCTTGACGCCGTCGACGACCTGGGTCACCCGGACGTCGCCGGCGACGCTGCACAGCGAATAGGCCTCCATCCGGGAGATGCCCCACTCGGTCTGGAGCAGCGCGATCATCTCGAGCACTGCTTCGCGCACGGCTTCGTCGAGATCCTCGTTGAAGCCGTGGCAGATCCAGTGCTCGGCCGTCTCCAGGATCGGATTCCGGCCGCGCGCGCCCTTGTGCAGGACGAGCTGGATCGTGGCGTTGACATGGGCCTCGATGGCCGTGCCGTTCACCTCGCCATCGCCCTCGGCGAAATGGGTATCGCCGCACCAGAACAGGGCGCCCTTGCGCTGAACGGGATAGAACATGCGGGTACCGGCGACGAATTCACGGTTGTCGACATTGCCGCCGTGCGGACCAGGAGGCACGGTGCTGATCGGGCCGTCGGCGGCGGGACAGACGCCGGCCGTGCCGAAATGCAGGCGCAGCGGCACCACGAAACCTTCGAGCGCCGGCTTGCGCGCCGCCGGATCCACCTTCGTGTAGCGCCCGGGAATGGCCCGCTTCGGGCTGTCATATTCGTACTGGTAGACGGCCCGGGCGACACCGGCATTGATGTCCGCCTCGTAGACGATGACATGTTCCTTGGCGCCAAAGGCCTCGTGCAGCAGGCCCCAGCTGCCGGCGAAGTTGACGCCGTATTTCAGGCGCGGCCGCATGTTCAGGACACGGCATTCCAGCGTATCGCCGGGTTCGGCGCCTTCGACATAGATCGGCCCGGTGATGATGTGCACGCCCGGCGCCCGCGTCTCCTCGGGAATGCCGTCGTAGATGGCGCGGATCGCCTCGTCCATCAGCAGCTCGGCGGCATCGCCGGCATGGTGGCAGAGGCATTCGATATCGATGATGTCGCCCGATGCGACGTGGCAGACCGGCTTGGTGCTGCCATCGAAGGCACCCCACTGGACGGTGTCGAGACCCGCCTTGATCTCGTGGATGCGCGATCCGCTGATGCTGCCGCCGCGATGCTGCATGTTCATGTCGTTTCCTCTCGTCTCTGGTTCTGGTTCGGCCGACCGCTTCACAACGCGACGTGCAACTGGCCGCGGATCGCGGCGACCGCGACGAAACCGATGAAGGTGCCGAGAATGGCGAAGATGCCGCCGAGCACATTGGGCGCCGGGATCGGCGCACGCACCGTCGTGTAGATCAGCCCGGTGACGAGGCCGACGAGCGCCGCCTGCAGCTCGGTGCTGCCGATGCCGATCTCAACCATGGTCGCCTCCGCGGCCGGGATTGCCGAAGGCGATCGTCCCACGCAGCTTCTGCACGATGAGATAGCCGGCATAGGTGAAGAGGATCGCGAGAATTCCGCCCAGCACGTTGGGCGCGGGGATGGGCAGGCTGAGCCAGGAATAGAGCGAGCCGGTGATCAGGCCGACCACCAGGGCGACGATCTCGTTTCTGCCGATATAGACATGCTGCATGGTCTTCCTCCGCAGTATTGATCGATGAAGCACTCGGGGTGCATGCCACCGGCAACGCAAATGGCCTATCTAGGTCCACCCGCGCCCGCAGCCAGCGGCCTCCGGCAAGTATTCGGCCGGGAACCTTCCATTTTTTCCGGTCATGGACGGGGCTTCTGCGGTTCCGACCGCATGCCCCTTCGGGCTTTGGCGCCCTAAGATCCGATATGATATCCCGTCTTCATGTTTCCACCCTGGCCGTTGTTGTCATTGCTGCGACGATAACTTGCGTTTGCCGCGTTCGGCTATGGCGCAGATGGGATGAGGAACCCGCACGGCCCGTCGCGAGGGGTGCCTCGCCGCCGCAGCCGGTCGACGAATTCATGCGTCATGCCAGTCGGTTAGCCAAAACGATATGGGCGCGGCGCCCAGCCGTCGCCGGCTGCTGCTGTTCGCCTGCGGACCAATTTTTGTGCGCCGGGAAACAAAAATTCTGGCGCGACGAGGGCCTATGATCACACCATGGATGCCGTGAGTTTCAGTGTTGCTCTGCGCCCTCATCGACAAGGAATCGGGTGAATGCTGACCTCCATCGATGCGCTTCCGCAGCCCCCGGACGCCGGGCGCCCCGACGAGACGCTGGCCGCGTTTTCACTGCGCTGCGAGGCCATGGCACGGGATCGCGCCAGCGCGATCGACGTCCTGCTCTCGCCGGGCGGCACTGCCCTGATGCGCCTGCGCGCCGCCGCGCCGGCCCTCGCCCAGGATGCCCGCGGCAGGGGCACGCCGGGCGCGGACATGCTGCTCGTCGTGTTCCACCATTTCGGCGCGGGTCGGTTTGCCGGCGGCGCGCGGTTCGAGGAAGGCGACATTTCGCTCTGCGACCGCGGCGCGGCCTGGACGATGCATTTCGACGACGATTTCGAGCTGCTCGCCCTGGAGGTGCCGCGCCAGCGGCTGGTGGAGCGCCTCGGTCGCGGCGGATTGCTGCTGCCACTGGTCCTGGGACCCGCCATCTCGGCGACCGCCGCGCAAGGCGTGATGCGCACGCTGGCGGTCGATTTCGACAATCTGAGCCGCGCCGACCTGGTGTCGGCGGAAATAGCCATTGCCGAGCTCGTCGCCGCGGCGCTGCCGGCGATGGTCCGCGCCGAGCATTCCAGCGTCACCCAGGTGCAGGCCGCGCATTTTCAGCGCGTGACGGCGGCGATCGAGGCGCGCCTGTCGGAACCCGACCTGTCGATGCGCGACATCGCACAGCGCGAAGCCATGTCGCAGCGCTACCTGCAGAAGCTGTTCGAGCTGCAGCGCACGACCTTTTCCGACTATCTGCGCAACCGGCGCCTGGACCGGGCAAGGCTCGACCTTGCCGCGCCCTGGCACGACAGCCGCAGCATTGCCGAGATCGCCTATAGCTGGGGCTTCCGCGATCAGGGCCATTTCAGCCGGGCCTTCCGTCTCGCCTTCGGCGTGACCCCGCGCGCCTGCCGCAGCGCCGGCCAGGGCGCGGCCGAGG
>NZ_JAPSET010000036.1:0-69157 GCF_026847585.1 Phreatobacter sp. AB_2022a | reverse complement strand
GCGCACGCGCAAGGCGGCAGCCCCCGCTTCCGAACCGGCCGCGGAGCCCGCCGCATCCCCCGAAGCTGCCGCCGAGCCCGCCGCCGACGAGGCGCCCGAGAAGCCGAAGCGCGCCCGAAAGACCAAGGCATGACGCTCGCCGATTCCAAAGAAGACAAGCTCAAGGCAGACGAAGCGGCGATCGAGGCATCCAAGGCGCCGCTCATCGAGCATCTGATCGAGCTGCGTTCCCGCCTGATCAAGGCGCTGATCGGCTTCGTCTTCTGCTTCATCCTGTCGTTCATCTTCGCCAAGCAGATCTTCCAGATCCTGGTGCTGCCCTATGAATGGGCGGCCGACTATCTGAAGATCCCGCGCAGCGAGGTGCGGCTGATCTATACGGCGCCGCTGGAATATTTCTTCACCCAGCTGAAGATCGGCATGTTCGGCGGCGCCTTCCTGGCCTTTCCGGTCATCGCCATCCAGCTCTACAAATTCGTGGCGCCGGGACTCTACAGCCATGAGAAGGATGCGTTCCGGCCCTATCTGATCTGGACGCCGATCTGCTTCTTCACCGGCGGCATCTTCGTTCTCGTCTTCGTCATGCGCGCGCTGATGCTGTTCTCGCTCGGCATGCAGCAGGCGCCGGCCGAAGGCGCCACCGCCATCCAGTATCTCGGCCGGGTCGAGGACTACCTCAGCCTGATCATGACGCTGATCTTCGCCTTCGGCATCTCGTTCCAGTTGCCGGTGATCATCGCGCTGCTCGGGCAGATCGGCGTGGTCGATACCGGTTTCCTGAAGAAGCAGCGGCGCTATTTCATCGTCATCGCCTTCATCATCGCGGCAGTGCTGACGCCGCCCGACGTCATCAGCCAGCTCTCGCTCGCCATCCCGCTGTGCCTGCTCTACGAGATCGGCATCCTCGTGGTCGGCCGGATCGAGAAGCGCCGGGCGCTCGAAGACGCGCACCGCGACGACGACGAGGACGAAGGCGACGGCAGGACCGAGACGCCCGATCCGACCTCCAAGCCCGCCACCTGACCCGGCGGGCCTGTGGCCCGCCCCATTGACCGTTCCGCGCGCCTGCGGCACCTAAGCCGGCGGCGCGTCCAGGGGGTATTCCATGTCCATTCTCGACAGCATCAAGACCACGGTGCTCGTGCCGGTCCACCGCGAGGGCTATCCGTTCATCGGCATCGCCGCCGTCGGCACGCTGATCCTGATCTGGCTCGGCGCCTGGCTCGCCTGGCCGATGCTGGCGCTGACCGTCTGGGTGGTGTTCTTCTTCCGCGATCCGGTGCGGGTGACGCCGGTGCGCGAGGGACTGGTGATCGCGCCGGCCGATGGCCGCGTCTCGCTGGTTTCGCTGGCCGTGCCGCCGCTCGAGCTCGGCCTCGGCGAGGCGCCGGTGCCGCGCGTCTCGATCTTCATGTCGGTGTTCGACTGCCATGTGAACCGGGCGCCGATCTCCGGCAAGATCACCGCCATGGCCTATCGGCCCGGCAAGTTCCTCAATGCCGACCTCGACAAGGCTTCGGAGGACAACGAGCGCAACGAGCTCGCCATCGAATCGGCCTATGGCAAGTTCGGCGTCGTGCAGATCGCCGGCCTGGTCGCGCGGCGCATCGTCTGGTGGGTCGATACCGGCCATCAGATCGGCGTCGGCGAGCGCTTCGGCATGATCCGCTTCGGGTCGCGGGTCGATGTCTATTTCCCGGAAGGGGCGAAGCCCCTGGTGGCGGTCGGCCAGAAATCGGTCGCCGGCGAGACGGTTCTCGCCGACATGACCTCGCGCGAAGAGTCGCGGCTCGTGCGTGTTGGCTGACATGGCCAATCCGCGCTAGTTTTGTCCGATGAATTCGCTGTTCCAGCCTTTCACGCCTGATCGGAACGAGCCGCCGCGCCGCCGGTTCCGGCCCGTGCCGCTGCGCCTGCTCATTCCCAACCTGATCACGCTGCTGGCGCTGTGCGCGGGTCTCAGCGCCATCCGCATGGCCCTCGAGGGCAAGATCGAGCTGGCGGTCTACCTGATCCTCGGCGCGGCCGTGCTCGATTCCATGGACGGGCGCATCGCCCGGCTCCTGAAGGGCACCTCCAAGTTCGGCGCCGAGCTCGACAGCCTCGCCGATTTCGTCAGCTTCGGCGCGGTGCCGGCACTGGTGCTCTATCTCTGGGGCATGAACGAGGCGGGACCGATCGGCTGGATCGCCGTGCTGGTCTTCGCCATCTGCGGCGCGCTGCGGCTCGCCCGCTTCAACGTGCAGATCGAGGATCCGAGCCAGCCGGCCTGGATGGCCAACTTCTTCACCGGTGTGCCGATTCCGGCCGGCGCGGTGCTGGTCATGCTGCCGATCTATCTCGAAAATATCGGCGTTCCCAAGGGTCTGATCCATCCCTGGCTGGTCACCGCCTTCACGCTGGCCATCGCGCTCCTGATGGTGTCGCGCGTGCCGGTCTTCTCGGGCAAGAAGTTCGGCGCCAAGGTGCCGCGCGAAAGCGTGCTGCCGCTGTTCGTCGCGGCCATCGCCTTCGTCGCGTTGCTGATGAGCTATCCCTGGATCGTGCTGTCGGTCGGCACGCTGCTCTATCTGATCTCGCTGCCCTTCGGCGCCGCCAAGGCCCAGGCCCTGGCGCGTGCCGAGGCAGTGCCGACGGAGGCAGCCCTGCCGGCAGCGGAGGGCGAGGGCCCCGACCGGGTCGCCTAGCGCCGCAGCCCAGATTTGCATCTATCTGCCGATTTTTCAGGCAGATCTGCTCAATTTCTCGCCTTGTCCGGTTTCTGGCCACGTTTCAAGATCGGCGCGGCTGAGATCATGATGGCTATGGCGACAATCACGTCCGACGGCGCCGCCTATCGCTGGCGCGAGGCTGGCGCGCAGCTCGAGCGTGCGCATGGCGTCGCGCGTCTCGGCTTCGTGCGCCGCGACGGCGAGACCGTGCTGCGCGAATGCTACCAGGAGGCGGGCCTGCGCATTCGCCTGCCGCGGCCTGCGCCCGGAATGCCCTTGGAGGCGGTCGTCATCAACACGGCCGGCGGGCTGACCGGCGGCGATCGCTTCGATCTGGCCGTCACGCTGGGCGAGGGGGCCCGTGCGGTGGTCGCGAGCCAGGCTGCCGAGAAGGTCTATCGGTCGGCCGGCGGGGTCGGCGCCTTCTCGACCAGCATCACGCTGGCGGCCGGCGCCTGCCTCGACTGGCTGCCGCAGGAAGCGATCCTGTTCGACGGCGCCGCGCTCGATCGCCGGCTGGCGGTCGACATGGCGGGGGATGCCTCGTTCCTCGGCGTCGAGAGCGTCGTGTTCGGCCGCCTTGCCCGCGGCGAAAGCGTCGATACGGCTTTTCTGTTCGACCGCTGGCGCATCCGGCGCGCCGGCCGGCTCGTCTATGCGGAAGGCCTGAAGTTCGACGGCGCGGTCGCTGGCCGCCTCGCCCGCCGTGCCGCAGGCGCGGGCGCGCTCGCCGCGGCGAGCCTCGTCATCGTATCGCCCGATGCGGAGGCGCGTCTCGAACCGGTCCGCGAGCGCCTGGCCGGCCTTGCCGAGGCCGGCGTCGAGGGCGGGGCGAGCGCTTTCGAAGGGCTCCTGTCGGCGCGGCTCCTGTCGGCCGACCCATTCGCCTTGCGGCGCGGCCTGGTGCGGCTTCTGGAAGGACTGCGCGGCCCCTTGCCGCGGGTCTGGTCTTGTTGAGGGGACGGCATGAATCTCACGCCGCGCGAGAAGGACAAGCTGTTGATCGCCATGGCGGCGCTGGTCGCCCGCCGGCGGCTCGAACGCGGCGTCAAGCTCAACTATCCGGAGACCATCGCGCTGATCACCGACTTCGTGGTCGAGGGCGCGCGTGACGGCCGCAGCGTCGCCGATCTCATGGAGGCGGGGGCGCATGTCGTCGGCCGCGATCAGGTGATGAGCGGCATTGCCGAGATGATTCACGACGTGCAGGTTGAGGCGACCTTTCCCGACGGCACCAAGCTCGTCACCGTGCACGATCCGATCCGTTGAGAAGGCCGGCCGGCAGTCGCTGCTGCAAGCGCCTGCGCATCCACGACCGAAGAAGCATTGCCCGAAACGCCCTGGGAACCAGTTCGATGAAGCCGACGTCCCCCTTCCTGACCTTTCTCGTCGCGGTCATGATGACCACGGCCGCCGAGGCCCATACCGGCATCGGATCGACCTCGGCCTTCGCTGCCGGCCTGATGCATCCCCTGACCGGCCTGGATCACATGCTGGCCATGGTGGCGGTCGGCCTCTGGGCGGGCATGCGCGGCGGCCCGGCGCTGTGGATCTGGCCCGCCACCTTCGTCGGCGTGATGGTGGTCGGCGGCGTGCTCGGCATGGCCGGCATCGGCCTGCCCTTCGTCGAGCAGGGGATCCTCGCCTCCGTCCTGCTCATCGGCCTTGCCGTGGCCCTGGCCGCCCGGCCGAGCCTTGCGGCGGGCGCCGCGCTGATCGGCCTTGCCGCCCTGTTCCATGGCCATGCCCACGGCGTCGAGGTGCCGGCCGATGCCTCCGGCTTCGGCTACGCGCTGGGCTTTGCGGTTGCGACCGCCGCGCTGCATGCCGTCGGCATCGGTATCACCGTGCTTGCGGCGCGGCTGGCGACGCCCGTCGCCGTGCGCGCGGCAGGTGGTCTGACCGCGATCGCCGGGCTGGTCCTTGCCGTCTCGTCGGGACTGGCGTGATCTGGCCGGGCAACCCTGAGGAGATCGGCCATGCTGGACCTGCGCCCCAATTGCGAATGCTGCGACCGCGACCTGCCGCCGGAGGCGCGTGACGCCATGATCTGCACCTTCGAATGCACCTTCTGCGCCGATTGCGCCGGAACGGTGCTGAACGGCACCTGCCCGAACTGCGGCGGCGAGCTGGTGCGCCGGCCGGTGCGGCCGGCAGGCAAGCTCGCCCGGTTCCCGGCCTCCACGAAGCGGATATTGAAGCCGGATGGCTGCGCCGGCGCGACCGCGAGGCCCTGAACCATGAAACCCGGTGAGATCATCACGCCGGCCGGCGAGATCGTGCTCAATGCCGGCGCCAACAGCCTCGTGCTGATCGTGTCGAACACCGGCGATCGCCCGGTGCAGGTCGGCTCGCACTATCATTTCGCGGAGGCCAATCCGGCGCTCGCATTCGATCGCGAACTCGCCCGCGGCATGCGGCTCGACATTCCCGCCGGCACGGCCGTGCGGTTCGAGCCGGGCCAGACCCGCGAGGTGACGCTCGTGCCCTATCAGGGCACGAGAACCGTCCACGGCTTCCGCCGGGACGTGATGGGCAAGCTGTAAGCCGGCGCCGTCCGGCGGCCTTCGAGGAGACGATCATGCCCTATCGGATGTCCCGGGCGGCCTATGCCGACATGTTCGGCCCGACCGTCGGCGACACGGTGCGTCTCGCCGACACCGAGCTGTTCGTGACGGTCGAAAAGGACTTCACCATCCCGGGGGAGGAGGTGAAGTTCGGTGGCGGCAAGGTGATCCGGGACGGCATGGGCCAGAGCCAGGTGACCAACCGGGGCGGGGCCGTCGACACCGTCATCACCAATGTCCTGATCATCGACCACTGGGGCATCGTGAAGGCCGATGTCGGCCTGAAGAACGGACGCATCGCCGCCATCGGCAAGGCCGGCAATCCCGACGTCCAGCCTGGCGTCGACATCATCATCGGGCCCGGCACGGAAGCGATCGGCGGCGAGGGCAAGATCCTCACCGCCGGCGGCATCGACACGCATATCCACTTCATCTGCCCGCAGCAGATCGACGATGCGCTGGCGAGCGGGCTCACCACCATGCTGGGCGGCGGCACCGGTCCGGCGTCGGGCACCACCGCCACCACCTGCACGCCCGGCCCCTGGCACATCGCGCGCATGCTGCAGGCGGCGGAGGCCTTTCCGATGAACCTCGCCTTTTCCGGCAAAGGCAATGCGGCCCTGCCGGACGCGCTGGTCGAGCAGGTCGAGGCGGGCGCCTGCGCGCTCAAGCTGCACGAGGACTGGGGTTCGACGCCGGCGGCGATCGACAACTGCCTCGCCGTCGCCGACGAGCACGACGTCCAGGTGATGATCCATACCGACACGCTGAACGAGTCCGGTTTCGTCGACGACACGATCGCCGCGCTCAAGGGCCGCACGATCCATGCCTTCCACACCGAAGGGGCGGGGGGCGGCCATGCGCCCGACATCATCAAGGTCGCGATGATCGAGAACGTGCTGCCGTCCTCGACCAATCCGACCATGCCCTACACGGTCAACACGATCGAGGAACATCTCGACATGCTGATGGTCTGCCATCACCTGTCGCCAAGCATCCCCGAGGACGTCGCCTTCGCCGAAAGCCGGATCCGCAAGGAGACCATCGCGGCCGAGGACATCCTGCACGACATGGGCGCCCTGTCGATCATGGCGTCCGACAGCCAGGCCATGGGCCGGATCGGCGAGGTGATCATCCGCACCTTCCAGACCGCCCACAAGATGAAGGTGCAGCGCGGCACGCTGGCCGAAGACGCCGGTACCGGCGCCGATAATTTCCGCGTCAAGCGCTATATCGCCAAGGTGACGATCAATCCGGCGATCGCCCACGGCCTGTCGCGACACATCGGCTCGGTCGAGGCCGGCAAGCTCGCCGATCTCGTCCTGTGGGACCCGAAGTTCTTCGGCGTCAAGCCTTCGCTGGTGCTGAAATGCGGGACTATCGCGGCGGCGCCGATGGGCGATCCCAATGCCTCGATCCCGACGCCGCAGCCGGTGCACTACCGGCCGATGTTCGGCTCCTTCGGCAAGGCGGCGACCGCCTCCTCGGTCACCTTCGTGTCGAAGGCGGCCTATGAGCGCGGCGTGCATCGCGACCTCGGGCTGCAGCGCATCGTGCTGCCGGTCGAGAACGTGCGCGGCGGTATTTCCAAGAAAAGCCTCATCCACAACGGTGCAACACCTCATATCGAGGTTCACCCGGAGACCTACGAGGTGCGCGCCGACGGCGAGCTCCTGACCTGCGCGCCGGCCCGCGAACTGCCGATGGCCCAGCGCTATTTTCTGTTCTGACCGGCCCGCCGCAGGGCCCTGTAGCCAGGATGGGCGCGGCGCTCTATTCGTTGTCGCTCCTCACAGCAGCCCTCGCGGCGTAAAGCGGGAAACATCATGATCCGCGCCATCGAAGTTCTCGATCCCGGTTCCTTTGCCGACAGTGCCGTCATCGACCGCGTCGTGCTCGACTATGACGACCGGCATCGCCGGCGGCTCGCCATGGAAGGCGTCGAGGGCACCGCCTTCCTGCTCGACCTCGCCGAGGCCGTGCCGCTCGTCTCCGATTGCGGGCTCAAGCTCGAGGACGGCCGGATCGTGCTGGTGGTCGCAGCCGCCGAGCCGCTCCTGGAAATCCGCACCAAGGATCCCGGCCACATGGTGCGGGTCGCCTGGCACCTCGGCAACCGGCACCTGCCGACGCAGATCATGGGAGCGAAGCTGCGGATCCGCCGCGACCATGTGATCGAGGAGATGGCAAGGGGACTCGGCGCCAAGGTCTTGCCGATCGAAGCGCCTTTCGACCCCGAAGGCGGCGCCTACGGCCACGGCACCGTGACCGGGCACGACCATCATCATGGTCATCGTCACGATGACCACGGGCATCACCACCACGACCACGGCCATCATCATGACCACGATCACCACGGTCACGGCCATGCGCACAAGCACAAGCCCGGCGAGAAGCAGGGCCATGGCCACAAGCACGGCGATGGTCACAAGCACGAGCACGGCGAAAAGCACGACGGGCACAAGCACGTGCACGACGATGCCTGCGGCTGCGGCCACGACCACGGCCATCACCATCACGACCACAAGCATGGCTGAGCCGCTGCCGCCGGCAGCGCTCTACCGGCTCATGGCCTGGATGTCGCCGGCCTATCCCGTGGGCGCCTTCAGCTATTCCCATGGCTTGGAATGGGCGGTCGAGGCGGGCGACATCACGGATGCCGCGAGCCTTGCCGACTGGCTCCGCCTCGTCCTCGATGCCGGTTCGGGGCTCGCCGACGCGACCTTCATGGTTCATGCCCATCGCGCGCTCGCCGCGAGCGACGGCGCAGCGCTGGCCGGGGTCGCCGAACTCGCGCTCGCCTTCCAGCCGGCGCGCGAGCGGCTCCTGGAGACGACCGCCCAGGGCAATGCCTTCATGCTGGCGACCGAGGCGGCCTGGCCGACCGCCGGCCTCGGCCTTCTGCGGTCGGCCTGGGGCGGCGGCGTCGCCTATCCGGTTGCGGTGGGCGCGGCGACCGCCGCACACGGCATTGGCGAGGCCCCGAGCCTGCACGCCTTCCTGCATGCTCTCGCCGCCAATCTCGTCTCCGCCGCGGTGCGCCTGGTGCCGCTTGGCCAGACCGACGGCCAACGGGTCCTCGCCACGCTGGAGCCGCAGGTCGCAGCGACGGCGGCGGCGGCGATGGCGATGCCGCTCGACGAACTCGGCGGCCACGCGCTGCGGTCCGATCTCGCCGCCATGCGCCATGAAACCCAATATACCCGGCTGTTCAGGAGCTGACCGATGCAGGTGAACACGACGTCGTCGCCATCCTCGCCCCATGGTCCGCTGCGCGTCGGCATCGGCGGGCCGGTCGGCTCCGGCAAGACCGCGCTGATGGACGCCCTGTGCAAGGCGCTCAAGGGGGCGTTCGAGATCGCCGCGATCACCAACGACATCTATACCAAGTGGGACGCCGAATATCTGATGCGCTCGGGGGCGCTGCCGACCGAGCGGATCATGGGCGTCGAGACGGGCGGCTGCCCGCATACGGCGATCCGCGAGGACGCCTCGATCAACCTTGCGGCCGTCGCCGACATGCGGGCGCGCTTTCCGCAGCTCGACCTGATCCTGATCGAATCGGGCGGCGACAATCTCGCGGCGACCTTCTCGCCGGAGCTTGCCGACCTCACCATCTATGTCATCGACGTGGCGGCCGGCGAGAAGATCCCGTCCAAGGGCGGCCCGGGCATTACCCGTTCCGACCTTCTGGTCATCAACAAGACCGACCTTGCTCCGCTCGTCGGCGCCGATCTCGGCGTGATGGAGCGCGACAGCCGGCGCATGCGCGGCCAGCGCCCCTTCGTCTTCACCAACCTGAAGACGCAGGACGGCGTCGACACCGTCGCCCGCTTCATCAGGGAGAAGGGAGGGCTCAGCTCTTCCTGAGACGGTGAGCGGCCATTCGACGCCTGGAGATGCCGGGCGCTTTGTCCTGTGCTCGTTTGGAGCCATGATAAGAAAGGACGCGGCAGCGCCGCCGCACCGGAATTCGGAGTTGACGCCATGACCACCCAACCGCGGTTCATCCGGCTCGCGGCAGACGACAACGTGGTCGTCGCCGTCGACCTCATCGACGCCGGCAAGCGTGTCGAAGGCATCACCGCGACCGCGCGGGTCATGAAGGGCCACAAGATGGCGACCCGGCCGATCGGGCAGGACCAGCCGGTGGTCAAATATGGCCAGATCATCGGCTTCGCCTCGCAGCCGATCGCGCCCGGCGATTGGGTGCACAGCCACAACTGCCATTTCGCGACCTTCGACCGGGACTATGCCTTCGCCCGGGACGCCGCGCCCGAGGCGATGCTGCCGCTCGCCGAGCGCGCGACGTTCCAGGGCTTCCGTCGCGCCAAGGGCCGTGCCGGCACCCGCAACTACATCGCCATCCTCACCTCGGTGAACTGTTCGGCCTCGGTCGCGCGGTTCATGGCCGAGGCGGTCAACCGGTCCGGCATGCTCGCCGAATTCCCCAATGTCGACGGTGTCATTCCGCTGGTGCACGGCACCGGCTGCGGCATTGCCGGGGAGGGGCTCGGCTTCGACATTCTGGAGCGCACCATCTGGGGCTATGCGACCAACCCCAACGTTTCCGCGGTGCTCATCGTCGGCCTCGGCTGCGAGGTGTTCCAGATCCCGCGGCTGATGAAGGACTATGGGATCGAGCCCGGCACGCATTTCCAGTCGATGACGATCCAGGAGACCGGGGGCACCCGCAAGTCGATCGAGGCTGGCGTCGCGCGCATTCGCGAGATGCTGCCCATCGTCAATGAGGCGAAGCGCGAGACGCTGCCGGCGTCCGAACTGTGCCTGGCGCTGCAATGTGGCGGCTCCGACGGCTATTCCGGCATCACCGCCAACCCCGCGCTCGGCAAGGCGGTCGACCTGCTGGTCGCCCATGGCGGCACGGCTGTGCTGTCCGAGACGCCGGAGATCTACGGCGCCGAGCACCTTCTGACGCGCCGCGCCGAAAGCCGCGAGGTCGGCGAGAAGCTCGTGTCCATCATCAGGTGGTGGGAGGAGTACACGACCAAGCACGAAGGCTCGATGGACAACAATCCCTCGCCCGGCAACAAGGCGGGCGGGCTGACCACCATCCTCGAGAAATCGCTCGGCGCGGCCGCGAAGGGCGGCTCGACGACGCTGCGTGCGGTCTATCGCTATGCCGAGAAGATCGACCGCAACGGCTTCGTCTACATGGATACGCCCGGCTATGATCCGGTCGCCGCGACCGGCCAGGTCGCCGGCGGCTGCAACATGTTGTGCTTCACCACCGGCCGCGGCTCGGCCTACGGCTGCAAGCCGACGCCCTCGATCAAGCTCGCGACCAATTCCGACATCTATGCGCGCATGATCGACGATATGGACATCAATTGCGGCGACGTGCTGGATGGTGTCTCGCTCGACGACAAGGGGCGCGAGATCTTCGAGCTGATCCTGCGCACCGCGTCCGGCGAGAAGACCAAGTCCGAACTGCTCGGCTATGGCGACAACGAGTTCGTGCCCTGGCAGATCGGCGCAACCATGTGAGGCGGAGCGCCATGCAGCGCCAGGTGATCAATGCCAAGGACGCTCCGGCCGCGGTCGGCGGCTATGCCCAGGCCGTTGCCGTCAGCGGCACGACACGCACCCTCTATGTCAGCGGCCAGATTCCGGTCGATGCGGAAGGCCGTTGCCCCGGCAGCTTCGCGGAGCAGTGCCGGCTCGCCTGGCGCAACGTCCTCGCTCAGCTCGCCGCCGCCGACATGACGGTCGAAAACCTCGCCAAGGTGACGATCTTCCTGTCGGACCGGCGCTTCGCGCAGGAGAACCGGGCCATCCGGGCCGAAATGCTCGGCAGCCATCAGCCGGCGCTGACCGTGATCATCGCCGGTATCTTCGACGAGGCCTGGCTCCTGGAGATCGAGGCGGTGGCGGTCGCCTGATCGCGCCGGGCGAGGTGAGGACGGCAAAGATGCAGCGGCGAGCGATCAATGCGGCGGAAGCGCCGCCTGCCATCGGCTATGCCCGGGCGGTCGAGGTCAGCGGCGCCCGCCGGACGCTCCATGTCAGCGGCCAGATCCCGGTCGACGCCGAAGGGCGATGCCCCGACAGCTTCGACGCCCAATGTCGCCTGGCTTGGCGCAACGTGATTGCGCAACTGACCGCCGCCGACATGTCGCTCGCCGATCTCGTCAAGGTGACGATCTATCTCGCGGACAGGCGCTACGGTCTGGCCAATCGAGCGATCCGCAAGGAGATGCTGGGCGAGCACCTGGTTGCCTCGACGGTCATCGTCACGGGCATTTTCGACGAATCCTGGCTCGTGGAGATCGAAGCCGTGGCGGTGGCTTGACGCGCCTCATGCGAGACGGCGGTCGATCTCGGCCCAGAGCGGCTCCGCAAGGCCGGCGCGGAAGCAGTCGAAATGGCCGATCGGTCCGCGGTGGACGATCGTCGCGGGCATGATTTCGACGCTCGCGAGCGCGGCCGGAAACCGCGCCGCGAGCGCCCTGACCGCGGCCGGCGGCGCGTAGGGGTCATCGTCGAAGCCGATGAGATGCACGGGCGCCCGTACCTCGGCGAAACGTTCGCGGGCCTGGACGGCCGGATCTCCGAAAAAGTAGCCAGGTGTCGCGCACCAGCCGCCCCATTGCCGGTAGACGCGGGCCGGCACATCCTCGCCGCCGCCGATCCGGCCGGCCGGAAAGTGGCCGACGAGCGCAATGGCGACCGGCGCGACATAGCGCGTCAGCCAGCGGACCTCGCGGGCCACCCGCCGGTCGAACAGGCGCATGTCGCCGGATTGCGCGGCAATGCCGACCATGCGGACGACTGCCGGATGGGGCGCGAGACCATAGGCCTGGCCGCCATAGCTGTGTCCGACGACGTGGAGCGGCTCGTCGGGCCAGGTTCCAGCGGCTGCCGCGCAGACGCCCCAGGCGTCGAGATCGGCCCAGTCCAGCATGGTCGCCGGAAATCCCTTGAGGCGAACCGGTCGCGAGCCGCCGATGCCGCGGTAGTCGAAGGTCACGACGCGCCGACCGCGCCCCGCGAGATGACGGGCGAAGGCGGCATAGAAGCGGCGATGGACCGCCATGCCGGATTGCACGACGACCGTCGACCGGACCGGCCCGGCCGGATGGAAGATGCTGCCCTGGAGCCTGAAGCCGTCGCGAGCCGCAAACTCCATGGTTTCGACTGACACATCGCTCATGCGGTGCTCGCGTCACGCCATGCCCGCGGCATCCTAGAGCATCCGATACAACCGCGTCATGCCGCCATTCGACTCTTGGTTGCGGATTCCCATATGCGGAAGCGCGATCACAAAATTGAAGGGCATGGCGCTCGTTTCCCACCGAACGGCGCCATGCCCGCAAACGCTCTCGCTTTTCTCGAGGCGCTGGATCGCATCGCCCGACAGCGGCCGTTCAGCTTCGCCGATGGCGTGAAGCTCACCACCGACGAGGATCGCCCAAGAGGCAACGTCCACAACCCGGACTTGCCGAGACAGCCGATGCAGGGTCGCTCGTGCCCAGTCCCTTCACGGGGCCGCGATCACATCGTCCCCGTCCAATCAATGGGTCCTGAGCCGGACGGGGAGGGCACGGGCGAAATGATCACCAGTTGACGCGGACGCCGAAGGTGCCGGTGGTTGCGCTCTGGCGGCTTCGGCTACCGTCGAGCGTCCAGCGGTGGCTGGCCTGACCGTAAACGCTCACATTCTGATTCACCCGCGCCGTGACGCCGCCAGCGACCTCCAGCGCCGTATCGCCGAAGCTGCTCTTGATGATGGGCGAGGAGGAACCGAAGGTGGTGCCGTCATTGCCGGAGAAGGCGTGCCAGAGATTGACCCGGGCGTAGGGCTGCCAGAGTATCCCCCGCTCGTCGCGCCCGGTATATTGCAGCCGTGCTCCGAGCCGCCCGGTCCAGGCCGGCCCCGCATTCCAAGCCACGCTCGAATACTGGTCCTGCGACCGGTTCACCGATACGCCCTGGTAGACGATCTGTGCCTGCGGTTCGATCAGCCAGCGATTGCCTTCGCCGAAGTGGATCGGGTAGCCCGCCTCCAGCGACGCCGTATAGGCGGTCGCTTTGGTCGAGATCCCCGCGCCATAGAGGGATGACGCCGATGCGTCGTACCAGCTCGTCTGAAACACCGCGTCGAGATACCAGCCGCCCGGGCCGAAATGTGTCCAATAGGCGCCGACCGAGGGGCCGTTCATCTGCAGCTTGCCGACAGCCAGGGACTGAATGCCCAGGGCGAAGCCCCGCACGGAGGGGGTGTTGTAGTCCGAATAGGCCATATACATGCCGGCATGGTCCCGGTGGCCGCTGTCGGTCGTCCGGCGCAGGATGTCGAAACCCGTCTGGAACCCGATCAGGTTGCCGGTCGCACTCGCATCCACCGTCCCGGCCCAGCGGTTGCTGACCCGTTCGCCGAACACCCGTCCCCAGACGCCGTTCGCATAAGTTCGCGCTTCCGGCCCGCCCCGCAGGTTCTCTTCCTCTCCGACGCGCTCATGCAGCGTCCCCAGGGTTGAAAGCGCCATCTGCCTCGCGATCGCAGGGATCGGAGCATAGAGCGGCACTTCCGGACGATAGAGGGGGATGTCCGGACCGCTCGGCGCCGTCGGGTTGGTCGGTGTGGCGATGAGGTGGGATCGCAGGAACCAGTCGTTTGGATCGGTGCTGCCGCCGCGGAAGAGCTCGTACTCATAGGCGCCGGCAGCGACGCGGCGGCCAAGCGTGAAGGCATCGGTCGTGGTCGTGCCGCCGCCGGTCACCTGCACCAGCCGGATGCCATCCGCCACGGTCAGCGCGCCCAGGCCACCGGTATTGCTGACCCACACCGAAGACGTGCCGCTGGCTCGGCCGCCATTGATCACCAGCACGTTGCTCGGGGAACCGTCGGCGCCAAGATAGGTGTTGAAGCCGATGCGGCTGCCGGCGCTGCCGACATAGTTGCCGACCGTCAGCGTGCTGTAGGCGCCCGTCCGCGGCAGGAACTGGATCAGGCCGGCATTGCTCACGATGCCGGTTGCGTTGGAATCGCCGGTGACGTTCCAGGCGCTGCGGGCATCGATCGCGACATTGGTCGCGTTCCGCGCCAGTCCGGTCCAGAGACTGCCCTGCGCCAGCGCGACGTTGGCCGTATTGCCGGCATCGGCCAGCAGGTCGCCGGTCCATTGCGACGTGTTCAGATTGGCGCTGGCGGCATTGCCGGGGCCGCTGAGCACCAGATTGCCTGTCCAATTGCTGTTGCCAAGGTTGTAGGCGAGCGTCGAGGGATCGACGAGGATATCGCCGGCGAGAGCGGGAATACCGTTGATGTTCAGCGTCAGGTTGCTCGGCGTGCCGACCGCGTCCCCGGTCACCTGCGCCAGCAAGGGCCGGCCATTCATCACCGCCGGAGTGATGGCGGTGCCGCCACTGATCGAGACCGTGCCGGTGCCGCCCTCGGCCCGGACGATCGCGCCGTCGGTGGCGCTCAGCCCGCCGCCGGTCACGGACACGGTGCTCGGCGTGCTGCCCGTCACATAGATTGTCGACGATCCGGCGCCGCGCACCGCCACGGTGGTATCGGAGGCAGCGATCATGCCGCCGTTGACGGTGGCGATGCCATGGGCTCTGGCGCCGGCAGTGGCAATGGCGGAACGCGTCAGGGCGATTGTGCTGCCGGCATCCTGCGCAGAGGCGCCGAAAGCGTTCTGCCCCTGCGTGGCGACCGTCACATCCGTCGCGGCGATCGCGCCGCCTGCCATCGTGTGCAGGCCTACGGCGTTGATGTTCGTGGTGGTGACCGAGGTGCCGGTCAGAGCGATGCTGCTGCCGACATCGGTCGACCGGACGCCGTCGGCACCGCCAACCGTCGAGGTATCGGCGCCATGGGTCGTGATGGTGCCGCCGGTGATCGCGGCCGTGCCGCCTTGGCTGACCCTGACGCCGATGGCACCATCGCCATGCGTGGTGATGGCGCTATTCTCGGCCTGCAGGCGGCTGCCGGCCCCGACCACATCCGCGCCATGCGCCTCCAGGCCTATCTGGGCGTCCGGGAACTGGAGAGCCGGGGGATCGTTTCCGGTCACCCGGTATCCGGTGGTGACCTCGCTGCCCGTCACGATGACCGTGCCGGCGCTGACGACGCGGATGCCCGCGCTGGAAGGGCCGGTCGTGCGGTTTATGATGTTGGTCAGGGTGACCGTGCTGCCGGTCCCGCTCGCCAGCGCGCCGGGGGAATTGGGCTGATAGGTGAAGACGCCGTAGCCGGAGAAGTCGATCCTGCCCCCGGCGTCCGCCCATATACCCGGACTGTTCGCGCCATAGGTGGCGGAACTCGCCCCGTTGCTGGCCTGGATGCTGCTGCCGGCGCCCTGGGCAAGCATGCCAGGGGAATTGGCGATGATCGTGCCACCGCGATAGTCGCCGGTCACGACGCCGCCACCGCTGATGGCGATCGTTCCCCCGCCGACGGCCAACAACCCGGCGCTGTTGTTGCCGTAGGCGCTCACATAGCTGTTGTTCAGGGTGAGCCTGCTGCCGGCGCCGAGGGCGACGGCAGCCGAGGCGTTGTCGCCGGAGCTGAACATATTCGAGTTGTTGAGGGTGATCGCGCCGCCGGCATTCGCGTAAGCAGCGCCGGCGCCCGCACCCAAAGTCGTGACGGCGGTGCGGGTCAGGACGATCGTACCGCCGCTCGCCGCATAGGCGCCATGCGCATTGTCGAGCTCCGTGTTCACCTCGCTGTCGCTCAGCGTGACGCTGCTGCCCGTCCCGACCGCCCGAACGCCGATGGCGTCGGCGCCGGTCGTGGAGACGGACGTATAGCTGCCGGTGATCAGGCCTCCGGCATCGGCATTGAGCCCATGACTGCCCGTGCCCTCGGTGCTGACCGTGACGCCGTTCGACGGTGTGCCGATCAGGGTGATCGCCCCGCCTCTGGTCGCCCGCGCGCCGGAGGCATTGGTCGCGGCGGCGGTGGTCGAAATAGCGGTGCCTCTGGCGGTGATGGTCGCAGCGGTATCGGCGAAGATGCCGGCCCCGTCGGCGCCTTGCGCGGTGACCGAGCCGCCGGTCAGGTCGATCGTCGCACCTTGGGCATAGGCGCCAAAGGCAATGCCAGCCGCGCCGGTGGTGGTGAGCACCACATTGGTGCCGATGGCGCTGGCCCCAGCCGTCACGCGCAGCGCCGTACCGCCGGCGGTGATCGTTGTATGGGTATTGCCGTTGTCCTGCAGCGTGGTCACGCTGCTCGCGCCCGCGGTGCTGACGCCCGTGCCGGTGGTGGTGATGGCGACACCGTTGCTAGTGAAGGTGCCGCCCTGCGTGAGATCGGTGTTGGTGACGCCGGTGACCGCGGTGATCGAGCCGCCGGTCAGGTCCACCTTGCCGGCCTGGGCGACGATGACCCCCGTATTCCCGGCGATGACCTCGGCAGCGATCCCGGTGACGCTGCCGCCGGTGGCGTAGATGCCGACCCTGCCGGCATTGATCACGGTATGGACGGCAGTGGGACCGCGGGTATCGAGGCCCAGGGTGATGGTGCCGCTGGTGATGGCGCCGTAGAGGCCCGCCTGGATGTTGACGCCATTGGCATTGATGGTGGTGCCTGAATTGCCCCAGAGACCGTTGCTGCCGCTGCCGCTCACCAGGATGCTGCCGCCGGTCAGGTTGATCGTGCCGGCTGTCGCGAAGGCGCCCGCATTGGTATTGGTGCTCTGCCCGCTGGCGTGGAGGATGGCGTCGGTCGCATTGATCACCGCGCTGGTGCCGGTGGTCTGCAGGGCGACGCCGGCGCCGCTGCTGGTACCGCTTGAGGTGGCGGTGATTTGCGTCGCGCCGCTGGCGCTGCTGCCGATGGTCAGAGTGCCGGATCGGACATCCACGCCGGTCGCGTTTCCGGTCGCCGTGGACGTGATGACGGTGCCGCGCAGCTCCCCGGCGCCGCCGAATTGCCTCAGGCCCGCCGCGCCATCTGCGGTGACCGTGCCGTCGGTCAGCAGGAGCGAGGCGGCGTTGTTGACGGTGACCGTCGTCACGCCGCTCGGCGCCGTCAGGGTGACGCCCGTGCCGGTGTAGGAGGCGCTGTTGGAGACGGAGATAGCTCCCTGCGCGCCCGCGCCGTTCCGGGTGACGTTGCTTTCGACGCAGGCGCCCGACCCCTGGCTGAGCGGATTCGGCGCGGTGCTCACGCATTGCGCGAGTGCCTGCGCGGAAGGCAGCACCGCCATCATCGCGGCGCCCAGGACGCAGCGATGACTGGACATGGAGCTCAGCAATGCCTGCTTCAGCGAGCGAAGGGCGGAGACATCAGAGCTGGGAACAGCCATCAACATATCCGTCGTATCAGCGCGCAATCGACGTACTCCCGTTTCGCGAATCATCCAAGGCAGGGGACACGCTGCAAGATGTAACAAACGAACCCTACAAGACTATTGCCGATTGCGATCTGTTTTCGAAGCAAGCGGTTGTATTTCGATACCGAACGCAGAAATCAGGGGCGACGCAGACCGGTGTCGATATTCTTGTCGCCCGCGCTTTGTGCTGCGATATCGTCGTCTGGCGCGCGGCGCCTCTACCGCAAGGACATGGCGGACGCGCGCCACGGGGCGCCCGCCACGCGACGGCCTACTTGGTCGTGTAGCCGCCGTTGACGAGAATGGTTTGTCCGGTCATCCACCAGCCGTCCGAGACCAGAAAGCGGACGAAAGGAACGATGTCATTGATGTCGGTGAGGCCCGTCTTGGTGAACTTCGACAGCGCTGCCGCCGTCTTGTGGTAGGCCTGGGCGTCCGTGCTTTCGGCAGGGTAGAAGAAGGATGTGTCCATCGGCCCGGGCCCAATTGCGGTCACCGAAATGCCGCGCTCGCCGAACTCCTTCGACGCTGCCCGCGTGAAATGCTCGACCGGCGCCTTCGTGCCGGCATAGGCGGCATAGAAGGGTGTGTAGGCGCCCAGCAGCGAGGTCACGAGCGTACAGATCTTGCCGTTGTCGTTGACGTGTTTGCCCGCCTCCTTGAGAAAGAAGAAGGCGGACTTCGCGTTCACCGCGGTCATTTCGTCGTATTCGGCTTCGGTGATCTCGACGAAGGGCTTCTTCAGCACCTTGCCGACCGTGTTGATGGCGATGTCCGGCTTGCCGATGGTCGCCACGGTGTCCGCGAAGAGCTTCTCGACCGCGCCCGCCGTGGTCAGATCGGATTGAAGGGCAATGGCCGTTGCACCGGCCGCCTTGATGGCAGCGACCGTCTCGTCGGCAGCGGGTTTTGTTGCGCTCGTGTTGTAGTGGATGGCAACGGCTTTCGCGCCGTGCTGGGCAAGATCGCGGGCAAGCAGACCGCCGAGATTCTTCGCGCCGCCAGCAATGAGAACCGTCTTACCCTTGATGCCGTGATCGAGCATGTTCCGTCTCCGCCGGTCGCAACAGTCGAAACGCGACCTTTGACGAAACTGCTCATGTTTCGGATGTCCAACCAGAGCAGCGACAGTATGTGCTCCTGACTCCTCTTGACGCCGCGTGCTTTCTGTGGACTGCCGTTGGGACAGTCGGAGATTCGCGATTATCCGGCAGCTTCAAGAGCCGGTGCGCGTATCGACGACCGCGAATCCGGCCTTTTCGAGGCCCTCGACGAGATGGGCGATGTAATCTTCCGGGACACATCGCCCTCTCCAGTCGAAATAGAATTCCGCGGCATAGTTTGGCCGCAAACGGCGCAGAACGCTGAGATGCTTCTCGGCTCTGACCGCGAGCCCGAGCTGTCCGCAAACGGCAGCAAGTATGACATGCATCAAATAGTATTTATCATTATCGATATTGAGATTCGAGGCCAGTCGCAGCGCGCCCTCGTAGTCGCGCTGTCGATAGAGCTCCATGATCGGGATGGTGTATGATAACGCCGGATGGTAGTGCTCGCGCGCGTTGGCGATCTGCACGAGTTCGGCACCTTCTTCATAGCGGCCCATGAAATAGAGGCGGTTGCCCAGCATCAATTGGTGCTCGCCTGATCCAGGGTTCAGGGCGATGGCCCGCCGGCCGGCCTTTTCGAATTCCTCGAACTTCCGCAGGGCGAACAGCGCCGTCGAGCGCATGCTGTGAGCCAAAGCGGAGTGCGGGGCGGTGCGGACGGCTTCGTCCGCCATATCGAGAGCTTCCTGCAAGATCCTGCCGCTCTCAGCCGGATGGGCGTAGAGGCTCCGAATCTCGTTCATATGGACATAGGCCAGCATCGCCCAGGCGTCCGAATAAAACGGCTCTTCCCTGACCGCGGCCTCGAGGCACTTCCGGATATCCTTCTGCTCGGCGTCGTCGAGGGTCGACAGATGGGCGACGGCGTGCACGACGCAGCTATAGGCGTCCTGGTGCTTGTCCGGATGAAGCTTGCGCTCATTCACATTGATGATGCCCCAGCGCTGCCCGATCGCGCTGGCAACAGTTTCGCCGATGGCCTTCTCCACCGCCATCATCGAGGACGCTTCGGTGGCTTCGATTTCCTCCCGGGACGCCAGAATGAGCCCCGACCGGTACTCGCTCAGGATCCATTGGCATCGCAGCGTCCGCTCCTCGACGTCGGCGGCGATGTCGAGCACATAGATGCTGCCCTCCCGGCCGGGGCGCAGGGACGCGACGAGCTCCTGCAGCGACCTGCTGGGCTCGAGGCCGGCTATGCGCAGGCCGTGATAGGGGACGAGCGCGGCGATCACCGAGCGGATCATGCGCCGCGATGCTTCGCCGAGCTCCGTGCCGGCGGCCGGCCTCACCACGATGATCGGGATCTTGTGTTCGGGACGTTGCCGGGCTTCTTCCGGCCGCGCCGGCGCGGGCATCGGCTGGAGCCCGGCTCGAACCAGCGTCTCGTTGCGGCCCGAAGTCTCGGCCGCCTTCGCATGACGACGCTCGAAACGCGGCACGTAGCCACCGACAGGCAGGTGAATCGCGACACTCTCCGCCGCGCCATCGATCGCGTAATACAGGGCCAGTGCCGAACGCAATCGCGTTGCTTCGTTGCGGACGACGGCATCCTTGGCGGGGTCGAAATCGGCGCCTCTGCCGAAGACGTCGATAGCGATCGTGTAGGCCTTCACCTGGGCGCTTTTGCCCGCGAGGGTCTTTTCGACGACATACCGGAGGAAACGCCTGCCTCGATCGGAAATGCCGGTAGATGGCGCATTCAACAGATTCGCTAGTGCCGCTTCAATGTCCCTCTCTTCGACGCCATCGATAGGCATATCGCTACTGGTCCACGCTCCCAAGCGCTCCGCGCGCGGAGCCAACTGCGTCTGGCAGGGTTTCTTGGCTTGCCCCCAAGCTTTGCTTCACTGCAGCATAACGTTCCGAGTCCTACAATTCTCCGCTACCGGATATTCCCGACTAATTCGCTCATCGTTGCCGCTTCGCGCCGGTTCGGCTTGATCGCTCCCGACCACCGGTTCGTCCAGGCCCGGGCGCCCCATGGTCTGCTCAAGCAGCCCCGTGTGCGAGATTGCCAGCGCGAGCGGTCGAGCGGCGACGCATGGCGCCCAGGCCGGTCCCGACGATCTCTTGGCCCATCCCGCGCCGGTCGGATGGCGCATAGCGCCTTCTCCGGTGACTTTTGCAGGGATCGCGTCGCGCGGACGGCAAATCGTAAGCTGCTCAGTTCTTTGCCCAAAAGCCGCGCCGCTTGACCGCGTTGACCTGCCGTTCGCCCCGGCGTCGTTCAGCCGGAAGCCAGCGCTCTGCGGTCAATTAGTCTCAATTCCAACTATTTGGGCTTGTCGCCGGTGAGAACATCACTATCGTCGTGACCGATTGGACAAGAGGCGTCCTGGATGGCGCCCCTTCGGCCTGAAGAGCCGGCCATTCTGGGGGAACTCCTGCCGAGGATCTTTGAGACGATGACCCTGTCCCGCCGCCACCTGATGGCGCTTGCCGGCGCAACCGTCGCCGCGCCCGCCACCCTGCGCACCGCCTGGGGGCAGAGCCCGCAGGTCACCTTGCGCATGCACCACTTCCTGCCGCCCGCGTCGAATGCGCATCAGCGCTTCCTGACGCCCTGGGCGCGCAAGGTGGAGGCCGAATCCGGCGGCCGCATCAAGATCGACATCTTTCCGGCCATGCAGCTCGGCGGCACGCCGCCCCAGCTCTACGATCAGGCCCGCGACGGCGTGGCGGACATCATCTGGACGTTGCCGGGCAATACGCCCGGCCGCTTCCCGGCGATCGAGGCGATCGAACTGCCGTTCATTGCCGGCAAGCGCGCGGTGACCAATTCCAAGGCTTTGGCCGAGCTCGCGCCGACGCATTTTCTCAAGGAGTTCTCGGAAGTTCAGCCGCTGTGCCTGTGGGCGCACGATCACGGCCTGATCCATTCCAACAAACCGGTGAAGACGCAGGCCGACCTTGCCGGCCTGAAGCTGCGCTTCCCGACCCGCCAGGCGGGCGAGGCGCTCCGCGCGCTCGGCGCCAATGCCATCGGCATGCCGATCCCGCAGGTGCCGGAGGCGCTCTCGCAGAACATCATCGACGGCGCGGTGGTGCCCTGGGAGGTGGTGCCGTCGCTCAGGCTGCACGAGCTCGTCCGCTACCATACCGAGATCCCCGGCTCGCCGACGCTCTATACCGCCTCGTTCATCCTGGCGATGAACAAGCCGAAATATGAAGGCCTGCCGGCCGACCTCAAGGCGGTGATCGACGCCAATTCCGGCATGCCCGCCGCGATCATGGCCGGCGAGATGTGGGACGAGCGCGGCCGCTCGGTCGCCGACATGGTCAAGGGCCGGTCGCGCAACACCATTTCGCTCTTGGCCGAGGACGAGGCGGCGAAATGGCGGGCGGCGACGAGGCCGGTCGAGGAGGCCTGGCTGAAGGCGGTGCGCGAACGCAACATCGACGGCCAGAAGATCGTCGACGACGTCCGCGCGGCCGTCACCAAGCACATGCTGGCTTGATCTGCCGATGACCAGCGAAACGGCAGGAGAGGGGGGGCGGCCGGCCGCGTCCGGGCCGATCGACCGCCTGGCGCGCGGGCTCGCCGTGTTCGGCGGCATGGTGATGCTCGCGACCGCCGCGATGGTGACGCTGTCGGTGCTCATGCGCTGGCTGTTCAAGAGCGGCATCAGCGGCGATTTCGAGATGGTGCAGATCGCCACCGCTGTGGCGGTCTTCTCCTTCCTGCCGCTGTGCCAGCTCGGCCGCGGCAATGTCTTCGTCGACACCTTCACGCTCAAGGCGCCGGCATGGCTCAACCGCGGCCTCGATGCGCTCTGGGACCTCGTCTATGCCGGCTTCGCGCTGCTGATCGCCTGGCGGCTCGGCCTCGGCGCCTATGATGCCATCGCCTCGCACACGAGCTCGATGGTGCTGGCCATCCCCATCGGCTATGCCATCGCCGCCACCGCGGCCATGGCCCTGTTCCTGGTCCTGGCGACGCTGACGGCGCTCAGGCGCCTGTTCCGGACCGCGTCATGAGCGGCGCGATGGTCGCCGTTCTCGGCTTTGCCGGGATGCTGGTGCTGCTCGGCCTGCGCATGCCGATCGGCCTTGCCATGCTCACCGCCGGCTCGCTCGGCTATATCCATTTCACCAGCGTCGCGGTCTTCCTCAACTATATGAAGACCACGCCCTACCACCTGTTCGCCAACTATACGCTGTCGGTCATTCCGCTGTTCATCCTGATGGGGGCGCTCGCCGAGAAGTCGGGTCTGTCGACGGCGCTGTTTCGCGCGGCAGCGGCCTTTCTCGGCCATCTGCGCGGTGGGCTCGGCATGGCGCTGATCGGCGCCTGCACGGGGTTCGGCGCCATCTGCGGCTCGTCGGTGGCGACGACGGCGACCTTCGGCCGGGCGACCCTGCCGGAGTTCCGGCGCTACAATTACGATGCCGGCTTCTCGACCGGCATGATCGCGGTCGGCGGAACGCTCGGCATCCTCATTCCACCCTCGGTGATCCTGGTCGTCTATGCCATCACCACCGAGCAGAACATCGCCAAGCTGTTCATGGCGGCGCTGATTCCTGGCCTGCTCGCGGCCTTGTTCTATTGCATCGTCATCGCCGTGATGGTCCGGCTGCGGCCGGAGGCCGGGCCGGCGCTGCCGCGGGTCGGCTGGGCCGAGCGGATGCGCACCGTGGTCGGCGTCTGGCCCGTTCTGGTGATCGCCGTCACCGTGGTCGGCGGCATCTATGGCGGCGTCTTCACGCCGACCGAGGGCGCCTCCGTCGGCTGCATCGCCATGCTGGCGGTGGGGCTGCTGCAGCGCACGCTCGGCTGGGCCGAGATCAAGGCTTCGATCATCCAGACCGCCGAGACCTCGGCGATGATCTTCCTGATCCTGCTCGGCGCCGAAGTGTTCAACGCTTTCCTCGCCCTGTCGCAGTTGCCGGAGCTTGCCGCCCAGATGGTCAGCCAGTCGGGCCTGCCGCCCTACGGCGTGATCGTGGCGCTGCTGATCTTCTACATCATCCTCGGCGGCGTCATGGACGAGCTCGCGATGATCCTGCTCACCCTGCCGATCTTCTTCCCGATCGTGACCGCGCTCGAGCTTGGCATGCCCGCGGATGACGTGGCGATCTGGTTCGGCATCCTCGTGCTGATGGTGGTCGGCATCGGGCTTACCGCGCCGCCGATCGGCCTCAATGTCTTCGTCGTCTCGGCGGTCGCCAAGGATGTGCCGATCCTTGCGACCTATCGCGGCGTCCTGCCCTTCGTCGCTGCCGACGTGGTGCGGCTGGGCCTCGTCGTCGCGTTTCCGGCGCTCGCGCTCTGGCTGGTCGAGCTGATGACCTGACGCCGCGCGATTCCAGCTGTCCGGAGCGGCGGAGACGGGACGCCTGTGCGGGGGACCTGCGCGGGCCGTCAGCCGGCCGCGCGGGCGAGCCGGCGGGCATTCGCCTTGACGCGCCGGGCCGCCGGCCTGGCCGCGGCGACGCCGATCGCCACCAGCCCTTCGGCGAGATCATCGGGCGACATCGGTCCGCAGGCCGAGCGGAGCATGAAGCGGCTCGCTTCGACGGTCGCGGCGATCGAGCCTTCGGCCGCCGCGCCGAGCTTCTCGGC
The DNA here is from genome assembly GCF_026847585.1 of Phreatobacter sp. AB_2022a. NCBI lineage: Bacteria > Pseudomonadati > Pseudomonadota > Alphaproteobacteria > Hyphomicrobiales > Phreatobacteraceae > Phreatobacter > Phreatobacter sp. AB_2022a. The sequence goes on along the minus strand of NZ_JAPSET010000036.1, from coordinate 44,890 downwards.
CACCATGCGGACGGCTTCCTTCTGGCCGGCGGCGTCAAGCCCGAACGGCGTCGTCATCAGCGCGAGGCGATGGCCTATGGTGATGCCCGCGGCGACCGCGGTGCTGGCGGAGAGCGCGGCGGCGTTCAGCGCGCTGCCGGTAAAGCGGGGCATGTACCAGAACAACAGCGCGTCCCTCGTTCGTCCGGACGGCTTGCCCGGCCGGAATCGAGTTTGCGAACATCGCGGCCGATTGCAAGGAAAGGACGCCGCATGGCAGCTGGTCATCCCCGATTTCCGCCCAAGGACCCGGATTTCGAGGCCCGGGGCCGAGCCGGCTTCGCGCGCCAGACGCTGATGCAGACGCTGGGCGCCGAGATCGGCCTGGTCGAGCCTGGCCATGTCGAGATCGTCATGCCCTTCGCCCCGCATATCCTGCAGCAGCACGGCTTTGTTCACGCCGGCGCCATTTCCGCGATCGTCGACACCGCCTGCGGTTTTGCGGCGGTGACCTTGATGCCGAAAGCCGTCGGCGTGCTGACCACCGAATTCAAGATCAACCTGATGTCCCCGGGCACGGGCGAGCGCTTCATCGCCGTGGGCACGGTGATCCGCCCCGGCAACAAGCTGACGGTGACGCTCGGCGAGTGCTTTGCCGAGACCGGCGGCAAGCGCAAGCTCATCGCCATGATGACGGCCAGCATGATGCTGGTCGATACGCCCGGCATCGTCGATTGAGGAGCATGTCATGACCGATCTCATCATTGAACGCGACGGCCCGGTGACCACCTTCATCCGCACCCGCTCGGCGGCGCGCAACGCGATGAACCCGGAAGGGGCCAAGGCCCTCCATGAGGCGCTGCTCGCCTTCGAGGCGGACAGCGCGGCGAGTGTCGGCGTGCTCTACGGGGCCGGCGGGGCCTTCTGCGCCGGCTTCGACCTGAAACATGCGGCAGCCGCGCCGGACGCCGCCGCTTTCGGCGGGCCGCTGGACATTCCCGACGGCGACACCGACTGGCCACGCGGCCCGATGGGACCGACGCGTCTCATGCTGTCGAAACCGGTGATCGCCGCGATTGCCGGCCCGGCGGTGGCCGGCGGCATGGAGATCGCGCTCTGGTGCGACCTGCGTGTCATGGAGGAGGACGCCTATATGGGGGTCTATTGCCGGCGCTGGGGCGTACCCTTGATCGACGGCGGCACCGTGCGCCTGCCGCGCATCGTCGGACAGGGGCGGGCGCTCGACCTGATCCTCACCGGCCGCAAGGTCGAGGCCGACGAGGCGTTGCGCATCGGGCTTGCCGACCGCGTGGTGCCGAAGGGCACAGCGCGCGAAGCCGCCGAGGCTCTCGCCCATGAGATCGCCCGCTTTCCCCAGGGCTGCATGCGCGCGGACCGCGCCTCGACCTATGCCCAGTGGGACATGCCGATCGCCGACGCGCTGCGCAACGAATGGCGCATCTCGGCGCCGATGGTCGCCGCGGAAGGGGTTGCGGGGGCCGGCCGCTTCGCCGCAGGCAAGGGCCGCGGCGGCGACTTCGGCAATATCTGAAGCCGGCTGATGGTGCGCCGTTCGCCGGGCGGCCCGATCGAAGCGGACGGTGATGCGGTGACGGCGGCGCATCACTTCAACCTCGCTTCGATTCGGCCCGCCGGTACCAACGCTCTGAAGCGCTTTGTTAATACTGCGTTTTTTGAGAGGAAATGGCGCCGCTCGACAAATCAGGGAAGCTATTCTAGCTTCAGCAGAACCACGTAATAGGAAGTAATCATCTTCAACTTTTAGTCGTGCCTCAGGTCCGCTCTGCCAGTATTCGAGCTGGCAGTGCGAGGAAGAGAAATGAGTGATCTTCCGCGGTGGCGGGAGGGGATGAGATCGATTGCAAGGCCGGGGGGGCTTACTGTCGATCATCGTTCCGCGTGGCGTTCGCAGACACCTTTCAAGGCTGACAGGTTCCCGCCGGGAACGATGCGACAAGAGGCAGATTTCTGCATGTTCTGCAGATACACCCCCCTGACGGCGATCTCCGCCAGCGCTGCTTTTCTGTTTCTATCCGGCTGCACCGTCGAGCCACAGCCGATCACCCATTCGGAGCTTTCGACCATCGCGTCGGAGCGGCTGCAGCGCGTGACCGCGGACCAGGAGCCGGTGCGCGGACCGATCAGCCTTTACGAGGCGATGGCGCGCGCGCTGAAATACAATCTCGACCACAAGGTCGAGATCTTCCAGACGGTGGTGCGCACCTCCGAGTTGAACGCGGCCCATTACGACATGCTGCCCAATCTGGCGGTGAGCGCCGGCTATGGCGCGCGCGACAACGTGAATGCGTCGAGCAGCTTCAATCTCGTCACCCGTACCCAGAATTTCGGCGCGTCGACTTCGCAGGATCGCCATACCGGCGTTGCCGATGCGACGTTCAGCTGGAACATCCTGGATTTTGGACTGTCCTATGTGCGGGCGCGCCAGGCCGCCGATCGCGTGCTGATCGCCAGCGAAGCCCGGCGCAAGATGGCCAACCGGATCATCGAGGACGTCAGGACGGCCTATTGGCGCGCGCTGACCGCCGACAGGCTGGTGCGCAAGCTCGCAACCCTGGAGACCCGGACCCGGGCGGCGCTCGCCAGCACGCGGCGCGTTTCGGCGGAAGGCCAGACGTCGCCGGTCGCCGCGCTCACCTACCAGCGCGAGCTGATGGAGATCCGGCGTACGATCCAGGAGCTGCAGCGCGACCTGACGGTCGCCAAGCAGCAACTCGCCGCGCTGATGAACCTCGCCCCGGGGCAGAATTTCCAGATGGTCGCGCCGGGCCGCGAAGGGCGCCTGCGCGCGCCCGGGAACGTGCGGTCGATGGTCTGGACCGCGCTGCAGAACCGGCCGGAACTGCGCGATGTCGAATACAGCAAGCGCATCAACCTGCGCGAGGCCGACGCGGCGCTGCTGCAGATGCTGCCGGGCATCCAGCTCTATGCCGGGCCGAGCTACGACAGCAACAGCTACCTGCTGAACCACAGCTGGGTGGGGGCCGGCGCCAAGGTGAGCGGCAATCTCCTGCGCCTCCTGACCTATCCGGCACGGCGCGACGTCATCACCGCGCAGGACGAGCTCCTGGAGCAGCGCGCGCTCGCGATCACCATGGCGATCATGACGCAGGTCTATGTCAGCAATGTCCGCTTCCAGCATTATCAGCGCGAGCTGACGGCCGCCGCCGAATATTACGATGTCCAGCGCCGGCTGATGGAGCAGATGCGCGCCCAGTCGGCGGCCGAGCGGGCGAGCGAGCAGACGCTGATCCGCGAGGAGATGAACACCCTGCTGGCCGAGGTCCGGCGCGATGTCGCCCATGCAAGCCTGCAGAACGCCTATGCCAACCTCTACGCCTCGATGGGCCTCGATGCCTATGTGAGCGACATCGATTTCCAGGCGCCGGTCGCCGATCTCTCGCGATCGCTCGGCCGGCTTTGGCAGGAACGGGGAACAGGACAGGTCGCGCTGCTGACACCGCCAGCGCAATGACAGGCCCGCGGCGCGGCGGTCGCGCCGCGGAGGCAAGTGACTGCGTCGCATTGAGAGAGGAGCAACCCATGTCCGTTGCCCTGGTCCTCAGGCCTTGGTCCTTGGTCCTGCCGCTCGTGGCGCTCGCCGGCGTCGCGCAGGTTCAGGCGGAAATGCCGGCCGCGCGGCGCGAGGCGCCGGTGCGCGGCGTGGTGCGGCCTGTCGACCAGGCGACATTGTCGAGCGAGCTCGGCGCGCGTGTCGTCGAGCTGCCGCTGAAGGAGGGCGAGGCCTTCCAGCGCGGCGACCTGCTGGTCGCGTTCGACTGCCGCCGGCAGCAGGCCGAACATCAGGCGGCCGAGGCGGCGCATCGGGAGGCGCGCATCGCCTATGAGAGCCAGGTCTATCTGCAGCGCAACCAGGCGGGCTCGCGCTTCGACATCGATGTCGCCCGCGCGCGCGCCGAGAAGGCGCGCGCCGAGGCCGACGCGCTGAAGGTCCGCCTCGACCAATGCACGGTCGTGGCGCCGTTCCGCGGCCGCATCGCCGAGCTTGGCGTCCATCGCCACGAGACGCCGCAGGCCGGGCGGCCGTTCATGACCATTCTCGACGACAGCGCGCTGGAGATCGAACTCATCGTGCCCTCGGTCTGGCTGCGCTGGCTCGCCGTCGGCGCCACCTTTTCATTCCTGGTCGACGAGACCGGCGCGACCTATGCCTCGCACGTCATCCGCATCGGCGCGGCGGTCGATCCGGTCAGCCAGACCGTCAAGCTGATCGGGCGGTTGGACAATCCGGACGACAAGGTGCTGGCCGGCATGAGCGGCTCGGCCGCCTTCGAGCGCGGCATGTAGGCGCGTCATGGGCCAGCCCTCGAACGACCGTCGCGCTCCGCGCATCGAGCTCAGCCCGGCTTCCGCTGCTTCCGCTGCGCCCGCGCCGGCGCGCGAGGCCGGACAGGTCGCGCTGCGGGCGTTGATGCGGCTGGAGGCGGCGATCCGCAAGGTCGGCACGGTCGCGGAGCTGAACGCGCTGGTCGCCAACGAGGCACGGGGTCTGCTGCGCGCTCGCCAGATCTTCGTGATCGACTGCGAGGCGGGAGGGGCGCGGGTCGTGACGATTTCGGGACTGCCGACGGTCGAGCGCGGCGCGCCATTGATCCAGGAAATCGAAAGGGGGCTCAAGCGTCTCGGCGACGAGGAGGGCCTGGCGCGGCGTCACGAGTTCCGCCTCGCCGGTCTCGTCACCGAGGAGAGCGCCGGCTTCGTCGCCTATCCCTTGCAGGACATGCTCTGGCTGCCCTTCAAGGCGGACGGGGCGCGGCCGCCGGGCGGGCTTCTGGCGGCGCGCGAAAATCCCTGGGGCGAGGGCGATATCGGCGTCGGCGAGCATCTGGCCGACGCCATGGGTTATGCGCGGCGCGCGCTCACGGCGGCGCCGGCGCGCGTGCGCCGGTTCCGGCCCGGCCGCTGGACGCTCGTCGCCATGGCGCTCGGCCTTGCGGCACTGACCTTCATTCCCGTGCCGATGACCGTTCTGGCACCGCTCGAAGTGGTGCCGCGCGAGCCTTTCGTGGTGGCGACCAGCCTCGACGGGATCGTCGAGAGCATTCCGGTCGAGCCGAACCAGCGTGTCGTTCAGGGCGAGGTCGTGGCGCTGCTCGTCGGGGTCGAACTGCGCAACAAGCTGGAGGTGGCGGAGCGCGAGGTCCAGGTCGCCGCCGCCAAGCTGCAGAAGGCGACGCAGCTCGCCTTCGTCGATGTGCGCGGCCGGCACGACATGGCGCTGATGCAGGCCGAGCTCGACCTGCGCATCGCCGAGCGGGACTATGCCCGCGATCAGCTCGAGCGCACGGCGCTGCGCGCAGGCCGCGCCGGCATCGCAGTCTATGGCGACCGGCGCGACATTGTCGGCCGGCCCGTTGCGGTCGGCGACCGGCTGATGGAGATCGCCGACCCGGACGCGGTCGAGGTGCAGGTCGACATTCCCGTCGGCGATGCGCTGGTGGTTCGCCCCGGCGCTCGCGCCAAGCTTTTCCTCGATTCCGATCCGCTGCGGGCGGTCGATGCCACCATCGTGCGCGCGGACTACAAGGCGCGGGCGCGCGATGGCGCCAATCTCGCCTACCGGGCGGTGGGCCGCCTTGCCGACACGGCGGGCGTCGCGCCGCGACTTGGACTGCGCGGCACCGCCCAGGTCTATGGCGAGGCCGTGCCGCTGTGGTTCTACCTGTTCCGCCGGCCGATCTCGGTCCTGCGCCAATGGGCCGGGCTATGAGCACGGCCGCTCCCGCAACACCCTTGCCGGCCCTGAGGTCGGACCTCGTTCTCCTGGAAGCTGCGCCCGCGCGCGAAGGGCAGCCGCGCTGGCTGATCCACGATCCGCTGCAGCAGCGCTATATCCAGATCGAGGCGACGGCTCACCGGCTGCTCACGCTCTGGTCCCCGGCGCGCACGGCCTTCGAGCTGGCGAAGGCGATGTTCGAGCGCTTCCATGTCGAGATCGATGTCAGGGAGATCGAAGCCTTTTCCAGCTTCCTCAAGGCCAATCACCTGACGGCCGGCGCCGCCGGCGACTGGCGCCGCCTCCACGAGGCCGGCCAGCCGCGCCGGTCGCTCGCCTGGCGCATCCTGCACGGCTATCTGTTCTTCCGCATCCCGCTGGTGCGGCCGAACCGCTTTCTGCGCGCGACCTGGCCGTTCGTATCGTTCCTGTTCACGCGCGGCGCGGTGACCGGCCTCGCCTTCATCGGTCTTGCCGGGCTCTATCTGGTCTCGCGCCAGTGGGATGCCTTCCTGTCGACCTTCAGCTATCTCTTCAGCCTTGACGGGATCATTGCCTTCGGCATCGCGCTCGTCCTGGTCAAGCTCGCCCACGAGCTTGGCCACGCCTATATGGCGGTGCGCTTCGGCTGCCACGTGCCGACCATGGGCATCGCCTTCGTGGTGCTGGCGCCCATGCCCTATACCGACGTGACCGATGCCTGGCGCCTCACCGACCGCCGGCAGCGGCTGATGATCGATGCCGCGGGCATGATGGTGGAGATCGGCATCGCCGCCGTCGCCACCTTCCTCTGGGCCTTCCTGCCGGACGGGCCGCTGCGCAGCGTCGTCTTCACGCTCGCCACGGCCAGCTGGCTGATGAGCCTTGCGGTCAATCTCAGCCCGCTGATGCGGTTCGACGGCTACTACCTGCTTTCCGACCTTCTGGGCGTCGAGAACCTGCAGCAACGGGCTTTCGCGCTCGGCCGCTGGCGCCTGCGGGAGCTCCTGTTCGGCATCGGCTTCGCCCCGCCGGAGCGCTTTCCGCCGCGTCTGCACAGCCTGCTCATCGCCTATGCCTGGTTCACCTGGCTCTATCGGCTGGTGCTGTTCTTCGGCATCGCCCTGTTCGTCTACCACTATTTCTTCAAGGCGCTGGGCATCCTGCTGTTCCTGGTCGAGATCGGCTATTTCATCGCGCTGCCGATCGCCTCGGAATTCGTCGTCTGGTTTCATCTGCGGCGCCTGATGGTGCGCAGCCGGCGCAGCTGGCTCACCGCCGGCCTCCTGCTGGCGGGTCTTGCGATCCTCTTCGTTCCCTGGTCCGGCACGGTGCACGTGCCGGCACTCCTGGAAGTGGAGGAGACGGCGCAGCTGTTCCCGCCGGTCGCCGCGCACGTCGAGCGGGTCGACGTGACCCAGGGCGAGCGGGTTGCGGCCGGCCAGCGCCTGATGACCTTGCGCGCGCCGGCGCTCGAGCGGGAGATCAGGCAGGCGCAGATCAAGCTCGAACTGACGCGCCTGCGCCTTGCGCGCGGCGCCGGCGACGACGTCGATCGCGCCGAGACGACGATCCTGCAGAACGAGCGGACGGCGCTGGAAGGCCGGCTCGCCGGGCTGGAGAACGAAAAGCGCCGGCTGGTCGTCACCAGCCCCATGGCAGGGGTCGTGCTCGAGCTCAATCCCTCGCTCCATGCCGGCCGCTGGCTCAGCGTCAAGGAGATGCTGGCGCTGATCGGCGATCCGAGCCGGCTCGCGGCTCGCGGCTATCTCGCCGAGCGCGATCTCTGGCGCGTCCAGCCGAGCGCGGAGGCGAGGTTTATTCCCGACATGCCGACCCGGCCGTCGGTGGCGCTCAGGCTCCATGACGTGTCGCGGGCCGGCGTTGCCGCCCTCGACCTCGTCGAACTGGCCTCGACCGCCGGCGGGCCGGTGCCGGCGCGTGCCGATCCGCAGCAGCGGCCGGTGCCGACCTCGGGCCAGTATCTCAGCCATTTCCGGGCGGCGGGAGCCGTCGAGGCCGGGCCCGAGCGGGCCATCCGGGGCGTCGTCCATGTCCAGGGTGAACCGGAAAGTTTTGCGGCTGCCATCTGGCGTCAGATCCTGCGCGTCCTGGTGCGGGAGGCCGGCGCATGAGGACAGGTCGGCCGGGATGAGCCGGCCGCGCGAATGGAAGACCCGTCGCCGGGGGGCGAGACGGAGGCAAGACGGAATTCGACCGGACCGCTGCTTGCGAGTGCGGTCAGAACAGGCGGATTGATCGATGTCGACGAGGCTACCGGTTGCAGGTTCATCGTCCTCCAGGAAGGCGGGCAAGGCGGCGCGCACCGTCACGCTCAGGAGCCCGCTCGGCTATCGGCTGCTCGAGCCGCGCATGGTGTTCGACGGCGCCGCGCCTCATACCGAGGCGCATGGCCAGGCCGCGGCCGAACCAGGAGCCGGCGGGGCGGTTGCCGGCGCGGCGGCGGAGGCCGCCGGCCAGCCGCATGGATTGCCTGCGGCAGCTGATCATGGCGGGCAGGGCCAGAACGCGGGCTCCGATGCTGGGCGGCATGCCGGCCAGCCGGTCGCGGCCAATGCGCATCAGGAAAGGGCGCCGACACCGCTCGCCGAAGCCGCCGGCCAGGGCGCGCCGCAGGGGAGCGATCCCGAGGCCAGCGGTGCGGCGCAGGGCGCGAATGGCGCCGCGGCGCTCTCGCTGCGCAACGACCACGACTCTCATCGGATACAGCGGGATCCGATGCCGGGCGAGCGGAGTGCACGCGAGGCCGTCGCCGTGCAGGCTCCGGGAATGGACATGCTGACCGGCCAGCGGGAGCACCCGGCCGACAGCGGGCCGGGGACCGGTGCGGTCATCGTGTTCATCGACGCCGGTGTTTCGGACAAGGCGACTTTGACTGCCGGTATCGCGCCGGGCGCCATCATCGTCGAAATCGACGCCAACCGCGACGGACTGCAGCAGATCGCCGAAACCGTGCGGGGCTATAGCAACGTCGCCAGCATCCAGATCATCTCGCACGGCGACGTCGCCGAGTTTCGGCTCGGCGACGCGACGTATACCAACGCCAATATCGCCCAGTTCTCCGCGGTATTGTCCGAGATAGGCAGCTCGCTGTCGCGGGACGGGGACATTCTCATCTATGGCTGCAAGGTCGGGAGCGGGGCGAGCGGCGAAGCGCTCGTCGATACGCTGGCGGTCCTGACCGGGGCTGATGTCGCCGCGTCGGAGGACATGACGGGCGCGGCCAGCCTCGGCGGGGACTGGGCGCTCGAATACCGGACCGGAACGATCGAGAGCGCCGTCGCGATTTCTCAAGCCGCACAAGCGGCCTGGGACCATCTGCTTCTGCCGCCGTCCATCACGCTGAATTCCGGCAATCTGGTTGCGAACCCGTCATTCGAGACGACGACGAACTGGACGAGCAATGTCGGGGCGCTCGAGACCAATCCGCCGTCGACCTACGGCGTTCCGTCGAGCGGCTTCGGTTCGCGCGTGGCGGAGGTCGAAGGCGCCTTCAACGCGACGACCATATCGCAGACGATCACGACGGTCGTCGGCCAGACCTATACCTATTCGGTTCTGGCGGTCACGCGCTCGGGCAACACAGCAGACCGGGGCATCCTCCTGGTCAATGGCGCGTCGGTTCTGAACTTCACGACCGGCTCGACCTGGCAGACCTACTCCGTCACGTTCACGGCGACATCGACCTCGACCACGATCGGCATTCAATCGAATGGCTCGTCGGGCGGCCTTTCGTCGCCCACCGACGGCTCGGGCCTGATCGTCGACAACGTCCAGGTCGTGCCGACAAACTACGCGGCGGCTTATACGGAAGGCGGGACGCCGGTCGCGATCGCCGATGCGGCATCGCAGATCAACGATCCCGACAGCACGAACATGGCCTCGGCCACCATCGTCCTGACCAACGAGCAGGCGGGAGACCGCTTCCGGATCGGTGGTGCCACCGGAACGATTCTGTCGAACGGATCGACCGGCGCGATCAATGGCCTGACCTACACGGTCGTCGACAACGGCACGAACATCACCATCACGCTGACGGGATCGGCGACGAAAGCCGTCTATGCGGACACGATCGAGACCATCCATTTCGAGTCGACTTCGGTCAATCCGTCGACGACGCCGCGCACCATCACCGTGAAGGTCAATGATGGGGCTCAAGATTCCAATGTTGCGACGACCACGATCAACGTTGCAGCGATCAACAGCCTGCCGAATGTCGACCTCGATGGTCCGACGACGCCTGCTTCGGCCAACGGCATTACCAACGGCGGCTTTGAGAACGCCGGCACCGGATGGACCTCGGCGCAGGCCTCCGGCGTTTCAGGTCCGATAACCTATCCCGCCGCGGCAAATTCTCCGCTCACGACAGGCCCCTTCGGTGCAAGCACGGGCAGCGGCGTTCAGATCTTCACCGATACGGATGGTGCGATCGGCACAGGGAAAGTGCTGCTGCAGAACACGACGGCCGTCACGCTGACGCAAGGGCTGCAGTACAATTTTTCGTTCGACGTGAGAATGCTGTCGACCTCGCAGCCGGCCGCCGCCAATTTTTCCTGGGTGATCATGGACGCCGCCAACAACGTCGTCATGACCATTCCCGGCACCTACACGACGGGCGGCACCGGAGCCTCCGGCGCGACCACCCTTGCCGTCAATACGTGGCAACAGTTCCAATCGAGCTTCATCAGCGAACTCGCGACGGGGACCTACAAGATCGGTCTCACCTGGGACACGTCGACGACGCTCGGCGATGCGCGGGACGTTCAGATCGATCGTGTCTATCTCGGTCCGGAAGCAACGGGCTGGACGGCGACCTACACGGAGAACGGCACCCCCGTCGGGATCTCGGACATCGACGCGGCTGTTTTGGATGCGGACGGCGCGATTGCTTCCGCAACGATCGTCATCACGAATGGCGTGGCTGGCGACGTGCTCAGCGCGGCAGGCCTGCCGGCAGGCATCACCGCAAGCTACAATGCCGCGACATTTACACTGACGCTGGCGGGCAACGCGACGCCGGCCGACTACGCGGCTGCGATCGCGGCCGTGCGTTTCTCCTCGACGTCGGACAATCCGTCGACGACCCCGCGGACCATCAACGTGACGGTCAATGACGGGACGGTCAATTCCAACACGGCGGTCGCGACGATCAACGTCATCGCTGTCAACGATGCGCCGGTCAACACGCTGCCCGGCACCTTCACGATCGGCGAGGACGGCACGCTGCCCCTTACGGGGCTGTCGGTCGCCGACCCGGATGCTGGCGGCGGCACGATGACGGTGACGCTGTCCGTCGCGTCCGGCTCGCTCACCGCCACGACCGGCGGCGGAGTAAATGTCGTGGGCTCGGGCACCGGCACGCTGACGCTGACCGGCACGCTCGCCAACATCAACACCTTCCTCGCTGGGGCTTCGCGTCCGAGCTACACGCCGGTTGCCGACTTCAACGGCACGGTCCAGCTGACCATGACCACCAGCGACGGCGGTAATAGCGGTACCGGCGGGACGCTGACCGACAGCGACGCCAGCACGATCACGGTCACGCCGGTCGCCGATATCGCCAATGACACGGCGACGACCAACGAAGACGTGGCCGTCACGATCAATGTCGATGCCAATGACAGCTTCGAAAATGCCAGCCATGCAATCACCGCGATCAACGGCACCGCGATTGCCGTCGGCGGTTCGGTGACCGTCGTGAATGGCTCGGTGAGGCTCAATGCCGACGGCACGCTGACCTTCACGCCCACCGCAAACTACAATGGGCTGGCGAGTTTCACCTATACGGTGAGTTCGGGCGGGGTCACCGAGACTGCGACGGTCAATGTCACGGTCAACGCGGTGAACGACGCGCCGGTCAACACGCTGCCCGGCACGTTCACGATCGGCGAGGACGGCACGCTGTCCCTGACCGGCCTGTCGGTCGCCGATGTCGATGCCGGCAGCGGCACCATGACGGTGACGCTGTCGGTGGCTTCCGGTTCGCTGACGGCCACGACCGGAGGCGGGGTGACCATCGCGGGCTCGGGTACCGGCACGCTGACGCTGACCGGCACGCTCGCCGCCATCAATACCTTTTTGGCCGGGGCTTCGCGCCCGAACTATGTGCCGGTGGCCGACTTCAACGGCACGGTCCAGCTGACCATGACCACCAGCGACGGCGGCAATAGCGGCACCGGCGGGGCGCTCACCGACAGTGATACGAGCACGATCACCGTCACGCCTGTCGTCGATATCGCCGACGACACCGCCACGACCAACGAGGACACGCCGGTCGTCATCAACGTCAACGCCAATGACAGCTTCGAGAATCCCGGCCACGCGATCACGGCGATCAACGGCACGGCGATCACGGTCGGCAATTCGGTCGCGGTGGCCGGCGGTTCCGTGATGCTCAATGCCGACGGCACGCTGACCTTCACGCCGACTCCGAACACCAATGGCGCGACGAGTTTCACCTATACGGTGACCTCGGGCGGCGTCACCGAAACCGCGACCGTCAGCGTCACGGTCAATGCGGTCAACGATGCGCCGGTCAACACGCTGCCCGGCACGTTCACGATCGGCGAGGACGGCACGCTGCCGCTAACGGGCCTGTCGATCGCCGACGTCGATGTCGGCGGCGGCACCATGACGGTCACGCTGTCGGTTGCCTCGGGTGCGCTCGCCGCCAGCACCGGCGGTGGAGTAACCATCGCAGGCTCGGGTACCGGAACCCTCACGTTGACCGGCACGCTTGCCGCCATCAACACGTTCCTCGCCGGCGCGTCGAGGCCGACCTACACGCCGGTTGCCGATTTCAACGGCACGGTCCAGCTGACCATGACCACCAGCGACGGCGGCAACAGCGGCGCGGGCGGCACGCTCACCGACACCGATACGAGCACGATAACCGTCACGGCAGTCGCCGATATCGCCAACGACACGGCCACGACCAACGAGGACACGCCGGTCGTCATCAACGTCAACGCCAATGACAGCTTCGAGAATCCCGGCCACGTGATCACGGCGATCAACGGCGCGGCGATCACGGCGGGCGGTTCCGTGGCGGTCACGGGCGGTTCGGTGACGCTCAACGCTGGCGGGACGCTGACCTTCACCCCGGCGGCGAACTACAACGGCGCGGTGAGCTTCACCTATACGGTGACCTCGGGCGGCGTCACCGAGACCGCGACGGTCAATGTCACCGTCGTTCCCGTGAACGATGCGCCGACCCAGATCCTGCCAGGCGCGCAAAGCACGAGCGAGGACGTGTCGCGGGCGATCGCGGGCGTGACGGTCGGCGACGTCGACGGCGACATTCTCACGACGACCCTGACGGTGACGGGCGGTACTGCGACCGTCACGCTCGGCGGCGGAGCCGCGATCTCCGGCAGCGGCACGGCCACGATCACCATTTCGGGGACAGCCGCCCAGATCAACGCCGCGCTCGCCGGCCTCACCTATGTGCCGACGGCCGATTTCAACGGCACGGCCTCCATCGGCATCGCGACCAGCGACGGGACGGCGACGGCGAGCGGCACGGTTTCGATCGCGGTCAGCGCGGTGGCCGACATCACGAACGATTCCGTCGCCACCAACGAGGATACGGCGCTCACCTTCGCGCCGCTCGCCAACGACACGTTCGAAAATCCGGGCCGGACGATCACCGCGATCAACGGCGCTGCCATCGCGGCCGGCGGCACCGTCGCGGTCGCCAACGGCACGGTGCGACTCAATGCCGACGGCACGCTGACCTTCACGCCGGCGGCCGGCTATAACGGCGCGGTGAGCTTCACCTATACGGTGACATCGGGCGGCGTCACCGAAACCGCGACGGTCAGCGTCACCGTCAATTCGGTGAACGATGCTCCGGCGGGCACCGACAAGACCATCACGACCAACGAGGATACGGCCTACACGTTCAGTGCCGCCGATTTCGGCTTCTCCGACCCGAACGATGCGCCGCCCAATACATTGTCCGCCGTCGTCATCACCACACTGCCGACCGGCGGTACGCTGTATCTGTCAGGCACTGCGGTCACGGCGGTGATCTCGGCCGCCAATATCGGCAACCTGACCTGGGTTCCGGTCCTGAACAGCAACGGGACGGGCCTCGCCTCGTTCACCTTCCAGGTGCGCGACAATGGCGGCACCGCCAATGGCGGCGTCGATACCGATCCGACCCCCAATACGATCACCTTCAATGTGACCGCGGTGAACGATGCGCCGGTCAATACGGCGCCGGCCTCGTACCAGACCAACGAGGACACGCCGAAGGTGCTGAACGGCATTTCCGTTGCCGATGTCGACGCCAATGGCGGCATCGTCACCGTGACCCTGTCGGTCGATGCAGGCGGCGTGCTGCAGGCGACATCCGGCGGCGGAGTGACGGTCGCCGGCTCCGGCACGGCCTCGATCACCCTGTCCGGCACGCTCGGCGACATCAACGCCTACCTTGCCGGAAGCTCGGCACCGATCTTTTCGCCGACGGCCGACTTCAACGGGTCGGTCGTCCTGACCATCGTCAGCAATGACGGCGGCAATACCGGCAGCGGCGGACCGCTCAGCGATACCGACACGCGGATCATCACGGTGACGGCCGTCAACGACCCGCCCATCGGTTCCGACGGCAGCCTGACGACGGCGGAAGACACGCTGTTCAACGGGCGGCTGCCGGTCGCGACCGATGTCGACAACCAGCCCCTGACCTATGGCGCCGGCGCAACCGCGCCGGCCCATGGCACGGTGACCATCAATGCCGACGGCACCTATGCCTATCGGCCGGCGGCGAACTACAACGGCACCGACAGCTTCACCTATACGGTGACCGATGGCATCGCGACGGTCGAATATCGGATCACCGTCACGGTGACGCCGGTCAACGATGCGCCGGTGGCAAACCCGGCGACCAACACGACCGCCGAGGACACGGCGCTCGTCGTCAATGCCGCTGGCGGCGTGCTGAGCCATGCCAGCGACATCGACGGCGATCCGCTCTCCGTCACGAGCTTCACGGTGGCGGGAACGACCTACACGGCCGGCCAGACGGCGAGCGGGGCCTGGGGCTCGCTGACGCTTCGAGCCGACGGCTCCTACACCTATCAGCCGGCCGCCAATTTCAACGGAACCGTGCCGCAGGTGATCTATGTCGTCTCGGATGGGACGGCGACCGCCGCCTCGACGCTCGACATCACGGTGACGCCAGTCAACGATCCGCCGGTCTCGACGCCGATTCCGGCCCAGGTCTCCGATGACGGCCAGACGATAACGCCTTTCGACATTTCGGGCCGCTTCTCCGATCCGGATGCGGGCGACACCATGACCTTCTCGGCCTCCGGCCTGCCGGCGGGGCTGACCATGAACGCGGCCGGCGTCATTTCCGGCCGGCTCGACCACAGCGCCAGCCAGGGGGCTCCCGGCGGGGTCTATTCGGTGACGATCACCGCCACCGATGCCGGCGGCCTCACCACGACCCGCACCTTCGCCTGGACCGTGCGCAATCCGGCGCCGGTGGCGCATGACGACACGGTGGCGACCACCGAGAACGCCCCGGTCTCCGGCTCGGTCTTCGCCGACAATGGCGGCGGCGCCGACACCGATCCCGACGGCGATACGATCCGCGTCTCGGCGGTCGGCGGCGCGGCGGCCGGCGTCGGCACGGCGGTCGCCGGCACCGGCGGCGGCACCTTCGTCATCAATGCCGACGGCAGCTACACCTTCCAGCCCGGAACCGACTTCGACAACCTGGCGGCCGGGGCCACCCGCACGACCAGCATCACCTATACGATCTCGGACGGCGAGGGCGGCACGGCGACGGCGACCGTCACCGTGACGGTTGCCGGCGAGAACGATCCGCCGGTCGCGGTCAACGACACGTTCACGACGGCCGAAGATACGCCGGCGACGTTCGACGTGCGGGCGAACGACCGTGATGTCGACGGCGGCACGCTGACGGTGGTGGCGATCAACGGAACGGCCATCTCGGTCGGCCAGACGGTGGCGGTCGCCAACGGCACTGTGACGCTCAACGCCGACGGCCGGCTGACCTTCACGCCGACGGCCAATTTCAACGGCCCGCTGTCCTTCACCTATACCCTGTCGGACGGCGCGGCGACGGCCGTCGCGACCGTCAACGGCACGGTGACGCCGGTCAACGACGCACCGGTGGCGCGCAACGACTCCGTTGCGACCACCGAGAATGCGGCGATCACCGGTTCCGTGCTCGCCGACAACGGCAACGGAGCGGACAGCGACGTCGACGGCGATACGCTGACCGTCAGCGCGGTGAACGGGTCGGCGGCCGGGGTCGGCGCAGCCGTTCGCGGTACGGCGGGAGGCACCTTCACGATCGATCCGAACGGCAGTTTCCACTTCGTGCCGGGTACGGATTTCGACGACCTCGCTGCCGGTGCGACCCGCACGACAAGTGTGACCTATACGATTTCCGACGGCGCCGGCGGCGTCTCGACGGCCACCGTGACCGTGACCGTGACCGGGGAGAACGACGCCCCCGTCGCCGTCGACGACAGTTTCACGACGGTCGAGGATACGGCCGTGACCTTCGACCCTCGGATCAACGACCGCGACGCCGACGGCAATGCGCTGACCGTCACCGCCATCAACGGGACGGCAATCACGGTGGGCACGCCGGCCGCCGTGGCCGGGGGCACGGTGACGCTCGGCGCCGATGGCCGGCTGACCTTCACGCCCACCGCCAATTTCAACGGGTCGCTGGTCTTCACCTATACGGTGTCCGACGGTACGACGGCGGCCGAGGCGACGGTTCGCGGCACGGTGACGCCCGTCAACGATGCGCCGGTCGCGGTCAACGACGCCTTCACGACCTCCGAAGACACGCCCGTCATCATCGACGTCCGCTGGAACGACAGCGACATCGACGGCGATGCGCTGACGGTGACGCAGATCAACGGTGCCAATATCGCGGTCAACGGCTCGATCGCGGTCGCCGGCGGCGTCGTCACGCTCCTGCCCGACGGCACGCTGCGCTTCACGCCCACGGCCAACTTCAACGGCGCGCTGGCCTTCGACTACACGATCTCCGACGGAACCGCGACGGCCACCGCGCGGGTGGACGGAACCGTGACGGCGGTCAACGATCCGCCGGTGGCGGTCGATGACAGCTTCACCACGCCGGAAGATACGCCGGTCATCTTCGACGTCAGGAGCAATGACAGCGATATCGACGGCGACGGCCTCACTGTCACCGCGATCAACGGCGAGGCCGTATCGGTCGGCGTGCCGGTCAACGTCGCCGGCGGCGTCGTGACGCTGCTGGCCGACGGCCGCCTGCAGTTCACGCCCGCGGCGAACTACAATGGCGCGCCGACCTTCACCTATACGGTCTCGGACGGCACGGCCACGGCCGAGGCGACCGTTCGCGGCACCGTGACCCCGGTCAACGATCCGCCCGTCGCCTCCGACGGCAGCCTGACCACGGCCGAGGACACGCTGTTCTCCGGCCGGCTGCCAGCGGCGACGGATGTCGACAACGACACAGTGACCTATGCCGCGGGCACGACCGCCCCGGCGCATGGGACGGTGACGATCAATGCCGATGGCACCTATACCTATATGCCGGCGGCCGATTACAACGGCCCCGACACATTCAGCTTCATCGTCAGCGACGGCCACGGCGGCAGCAACGAATATTACGTGTCGGTGACGGTGACACCGGTCAACGACGCGCCGACGGCAACGCCGATCCCCGATCGGACGGGGGCGGACGGCGCGCTCGAGAATTTCAGCATTTCGGGCTATTTCAGCGATGCCGAAGGCACGCCTCTGACCTTCTCGGCCGGCGCTACCCTGCCGCCGGGCCTGACGATCGATGCCACGACCGGCGTCATTTCCGGGCGGCTGACGGCGGATGCGAGCCAGGGCGGCACGGGCGGCGTCTATACCGTCGCCATCACGGCGTCCGACGGCAGCCTGTCGGTCACCCAGACCTTTACCTTCACGGTCACCAACCCGCCGCCGATCGCGGTCAACGACGCGGTGACGACGGCGGAGGATACGCCCGTCACCTTCGACGTGCGCAGCAACGACCGCGACGGCGGACCGGCGGGCGAGGCGGACAACGATGAGCTCTCGGTCACTGCGATCAACGGAACGGCGATCACGATCGGCAGCTCCGTCGCCGTGACAGGCGGCCGGGTAACCCTGAACCCCGATGGCACGCTGACCTTCTCGCCCAGCGCCGACTATAACGGCACGCCGAGCTTCACCTATACGCTGTCGGACGGGCAGGGCGGCACGGCCAATGCCGTGGTCAATCTGACGATCACGCCGGTGAACGACGGCCCCGTCGCCGGCACGATCGGTGACCACGAAGGCAAGGACGGCACCACCGCTTCGCTCGCGGCCGGCGCCTTCTTCACCGATGTCGACGATGCGCAACTGACCTATTCGGCGACCGGCCTGCCGCCGGGCCTGACCATCGATCCCGCGACCGGCCTGATCAGCGGCACCATCGCGTCCGGCGCTTCCGGCCCGACCGGGCTCACCGCCTATATGGTCAGCGTCACCGCCACCGACAGCCAGGGCGCGAGCGCGACGGCGACCTTCACCTATACGATCGTCAACCAGCCGCCGGTCGCCAATGACGACTTCGCCACGACGGCGGAGGATACGCCGGTCGACATCCCGATCCTTGCCAATGACAACGACCCCGATGGCGATCCCGCGGTGGTCATCCGCGTCAACAACGTCATCCTGACGGTCGGGGGACCCACGGTCTCGACCGCCAACGGCACCGTCGGGCTCGTCGTCGTCAACGGCGTGGAAATGCTGCGGTTCACGCCGAACGCCAACTATAACGGCCAGGAGAGCTTCACCTATACGATCGACGACGGCAATTCCGGCGTCGACACGGCGCTGGTGACCATCACGGTCACGCCGGTCAACGATGCACCGGTCGGCAAGCCGATCCCCGACCAGGATCGCCAGGACAGCCAGGCCTTCACCTATGATCTCTCCGATTCCTTCAGCGATCCCGATCGCGAGGCGCTCAGCTACACCGTGACCGGCTTGCCGGCGGGCCTGACGGTCGACGCCGCCGGCCGCATCACCGGTACGATCGACCGCAATGCGAGCCAGGGCGGTCCGAACGGCGATGGCATCTATGCGGTCACCGTCACGGCGAGGGATGCCGGAGGGCTCACGGCCACCCAGACCTTCCAGATCCGGGTCACCAATCCCGCGCCATCAGCCCATGACGACGCGGTCACGACCAACGAGGATGTGCCGGCGAGCTTCAACGTGCTGACCGGCGCCGGTACGACCGGCGGGGTCGGCGGCGCCGGCGCCGACAGCGACCCGGACGGCGACCCGCTGCAGCTGATCGGCGCGACCGCCGGCAACGGCACCGTCACGTTCCAGCCCGACGGCACGATCACCTATACGCCCAATCCAAATTTCAACGGCACCGACGTCATCAGCTACCGGATCTCCGACGGCAATGGCGGCTTCTCGACGGCGCAGGTGATCGTCACCGTGGTGGCGGTCAACGATCCGCCGGTCGCCTCCCAGATCTCCGACAAGATCGACAGCGACGGCGAAGCCGGCATCTCGCTCGACGTGAAGCCCTTCTTCACCGATGCCGACCATGACACGCTGACCTATGCGATATCGGGCCTGCCGACCTTTCTGAGCTATGATCCGGCGACCGGCATCGTCTCGCTCAACACGGTCGACGGCCGTGTGCCGATGGATGCGAGCGTCAGTGGGCCGCGCGGCGACGGTGTCTATACGATCACGGTGACGGCGAGCGACGGCCATGGCGGCACGGTCAGCCAGACCTTCGCCTGGAGCTTCACCAATCCGCCGCCGACCGCGCATGACGACGTGGATGACGTGTCGGAGGATGGGCCTCAGATCAGGGGCAATATTCTCACCAATGACAGCGACCCGGATGGGGACCCGATCCGCGTGATCCGTGCCGGCGGCGTCGACGTCGCGGCCGGCGCGACGGTTACGCTGACCGGTTCGACCGGCGGCACCTTCACGATCGCCTCGGACGGAACCTATACGTTCGATCCGGCCGGCGCCTTCGACGACCTGCAGGCCGGCGAGACGCGTGTCACGACGATCATGTATCTCGTCCGAGACGCCAATGGCGCCAACAGCGACACGGCGACGCTGACGATCACGGTCACCGGTGCCAATGATGCGCCGATCGTCGATCCCGTGCCCGGCCAGCCGGCCGGCACGCTGCCGCCGCAACATGGCACCGATGGTGCCACCGTCAGCTATGGCGTTGCCGAATTCTTCTCCGATGTCGACGATGCGACGTTGACCTATGCGGTTGTCGGCAGCCTGCCGCCGGGCCTCTCCTTCGACCCGGCGACCGGCACGGTGTCGGGCCGGCTCACCGCCGATGCCAGCCAGGGCGGCACCGGCGGCGTCTACACGCTCACCTTCAGGGCGACGGACGCGCACGGCCTCAGCGTGACGGCGACGCAGACCTTCACCATCACCAATCCGCCACCGGTCGCCGGGAACGACACCGCCTCGACCGACGAGGACACGCCCGTCACCATCGCCGTTCTCGGCAATGACAGCGACGGCGCGCCCGACAGCGATACGCTCACCGTCGTCTCCGCGAGCGCGGCGAACGGCACCGTCGTGATCAATGCCGACGGCACGCTGACCTACACGCCGAACCTCAACTATAACGGCACGGACACGATCACCTACCGGATCAGCGACGGGCAGGGCGGCTTCGCCACCGCGATCGTCACCGTCGACGTCGCCGTGGTCAACGACCCGCCGGCAACGACGCCGATCCCCGATGCGACCCGCCACGACGGCGACGTCATCAATCTCGACATCAGCGGCAATTTCATCGACCCGGAAGGCGATCCGCTCACCTACACGGTGACCGGCCTGCCGCCGGGGCTGAGCTACAATGCCAGTACCGGCGTCATTTCCGGCCGCCTGGCGGCGGATGCGAGCCAGCGCGGCCCGGGGCTCAACGGCGTCTACGAGATCACCGTCATCGCGAGCGACGGCAAGACCGGTGGAGAATCCCAGCCGGTCCGGTTCACCTATACGATCCTCAATGTCGTGCCGGTGGCGAATGCGGATACCGCGACGACGCCCGAGGACCAGCCCATCCTCATCGACGTTCTCGGCAATGATACCGATGCCGACGGCGATCCCGCGGTCGTCCTCAGCGTCGACGGCACGGCGCTGACGGTCGGCGCCAGCGTCGACGTCGCCAATGGCCGCGTCACCCTGGTCGACGACAATGGCCGGCACAAGCTGCTGTTCACGCCGAACGCCAACTACAACGGCGTCGTCTCGTTCAAATATACGATGGGCGACACCAACGGTGGCACCAGCGAAGCGACTGTCAATGTGACGGTCACGCCGGTCAACGATCCACCCGTGGCCGGAACGATCCCGAACCACGCCCAGTCCGACGGCACCACGGTCGACCTCGGCATTGCCGGCTCGTTCAGCGACATCGACGGCGATCGTCTGACCTTCACGATCAGCGGCCTGCCGCCGGGATTGGCCTATGATGCCGATACCGGCCGGATCACCGGCCGGCTGACGGCCGATGCGAGCCAGGGTGGCACCGGCGGCGTCTATACGGTCGTGGTGACGGCGAGCGACGGCAAGCCGGGCAGCACGCCGGCCACCGCCAGCTTCACCTTCACGGTGACCAACCAGCCGCCGGTCGCGACCGACGACACGGTCGTCACCGCCGAAGACACGGCAGTGGTCTTCGACGTCCGCGACAACGATCGCGACGGTGGCACCGGCGGCGAGGCGGATAGCGATGCACTGACCGTCACCATGATCGACGGCCAGGCTGTCACGACCGGCGTCGGGGTGGTGCTGGCGAGCGGCGCCGGCACGGTCACGCGTGGGGCCGACGGCCGGCTGACCTTCATGCCGGCCACGAATTTCAACGGCACGGTGAGCTTTAGCTACACGATCTCCGACGGCCAGGGCGGCACGGCGACGGCCGAGGTCAACCTGACGGTGACGCCGGTGGCCGACCCGCCGACACTCGACCTTGATGCCAATACGCCGGGCACGGGTCATGCGACGACCTTCACCGAGGGCGGCGCGCCGGTGCCGCTGGCCGACGCCTCGGTCGCGGCGGCCGACCCGGAAAACGATATCGTCGCGCTCGACGTGGCGCTGGGAACGGCGGCCGACGGTGCCGCCGAAGTCATCCATCTCAATGGCGGCACCGACATCGTCAGGGGCACGGCCGCGAGCGGCACGGTCACCTTCGGCGGCGTCACCTTCGCCTTCACCTATGACGGCGCCTCGGCGCTGCATTTCCAGAATGCCGCTGGGACGGGCGCGCCGATGCCGGCCGCGGCCCTCGATGCGCTGATCCAGTCGCTGCGCTACGAGAACCGCAGCGACAATCCGACGGCCGGCGACCGCACGCTCGCCTTCACCGTGACCGACAGCACCGGCCTTGCCGCCACCGCCGTCTCCGTCATCACCGTGGTGCCTGTCAACGATGCGCCTGTCGCCGTGGGAGATATGGCGACGACGACCGAGAACAGCCCGATTGCCGGCGCGGCACCCGGCGTGCTCGGCAATGACGGCGACGCGGAGGGCGACAGCTTGACCGTCAGCGCGGTCGGCGGGCTCGCCGGCAATGTCGGCAGCGCCGTCGCGGGCAGCATGGGCGGCAGCTTCGTCATCAACGCCGACGGCAGCTACAGCTTCGATCCGGGCACGGCCTTCGACACTCTCAAGGCCGGCGAGCAGCGGGTGACCAGCGTCACCTACGAGGTTTCCGACGGCAAGGGCGGCTTTGCCACCGCCACGCTGAGCGTGACCGTGACCGGGCTCAATGATCCGCCGGTGGGGGCGGATGCGGAGATCACCACCAACGAGGACGCGGCCTTCGACGGCCGGCTGCCGCAGGCGACCGATATCGACGGCGATGCGCTGACCTATGCCGCCGGCGCGCCTCCCGCCCATGGCAGCGTCACGATCAACACCGACGGCACCTATGTCTACACGCCGACGGCCAACTATGCTGGCCCGGACAGTTTCACCTACACGGTGAGCGATGGCACGGCGAGCGTGACCTATACGGTCCACATCACCGTCGTGCCGGTGCCGGACGCGCCGGTGGCGGGTCCCTTGCCGAACCAGGCGCTGACGGATGGCCAGGGCGGCGTCGCCATCGGCGTTGCCCAGGCCTTCTCCGATCCCGATGCCGGCGACAGCCTGACCTTCAGTGCCACCGGCCTGCCGGCTGGCCTGACCATGGCGGCGGACGGCACGATTTCCGGCACGGTCGACCGCTCGGCTTCGCAGGTCGGCGGCGGCAGCTACCAGGTGGTGGTGACGGCAACCGACACGACCGGGCTGACGGCGACCCAGACCTTCACCATCACGGTGACCAATCCCGGACCGACCGCCGTCGACGACGCGGCGACGACGGGCGAGAACACGCCGGTCACGGGCCGCGTTCTCGACAATGACAGTGATCCCGACGGCGATCCGCTGCAGGTGGTTTCGGTCTCGGGCAGCGCCGGAGGCGTCGGTGCCGTCGTCGCCGGGTCGGCCGGCGGCGCGTTCCGGATCAATGCCGATGGCAGCTACAGTTTCGATCCGGGCGCCGATTTCGACGATTTGGCGGCCGGGGCGACCCGCACGACCAGCGTGACCTATACGATTTCCGACGGGCAGGGCGGCACCGCCGGCGCGACGCTCACCATCACCGTGACCGGCGTCAACGACGCGCCGGTCGCGGGTAATAACAGCCATACGACGCCGGAAGATACCGCGGTGTCGGGCGCGATCAGCGCGCGTGATCCCGAGGGTGCGCCGCTGAGCTACAGTCTCGACGCCCAGCCTGCGCACGGCACCGTGACGCTCGCCGCCGACGGCTCCTACACCTATCAGCCGGCACCGAATTTCAACGGCACCGATACGTTCCAGGTGACGGTGTCCGATGGTGCGGGCGGCACGACGACGGTAACCGTGACGGTGACCGTGACGCCGGTCAACGACGATCCCGTCGCGACGGCGGACGCCGCGACCACCAACCAGAACACGCCGATCTCGGTTTCGGGCGTGAGCGTGCTGGCCAATGACAGCGACCCCGACGGCGATCCGCTCGTCGTCAGCGCGGTTGCCGGCGGAGGGGTCGGCGTGGCGACGGCCGGTTCGACCGGCGGCACTTTCGTGATCAATGCCGACGGCACCTACAGCTTCGATCCGGGAACGGCGTTCCGGGATCTCAAGCCCGGCGAGCAGCGGCTGACGAGCGTCACCTATACTGTTTCGGACGGCAAGGGCGGCACCGCGACAGCGACGCTGACCGTGACCGTGACGGGGCTCAACGACGGGCCGGTGGCGAACAACGACACGGCGACCACGACGGCGGGCACGCCGGTTACCGGCGTCGTCACCGGCAATGATGGCGACGCCGACGGCGATGGGCTGACGGTGGTCGGCGTCGGCGTCGGCACGCCGGTTCGCGGCGTCGGCAATCCGGTGGCCGGCAGTGCCGGTGGCTTCTTCGTCATCCAGGCGGATGGCAGCTACGGCTTCATTCCCGATGCCAGCTTCGCTAATCTGCGGCCGGGGGAAAGCCGCGTCACCAGCGTCGACTATCAGATCTCCGATGGTCGCGGCGGCTTTGCCGTGGCGACTGTCAGCGTGACGGTCCTGGGCGTCAACGATGCGCCGACCGCGGGACCGTTGCCGCCGCGCAACGGCAGCGACGGCCAGGCGGTGAACTACAATCCTGCCTCCGTCTTCTCCGATATCGACGGCGACGTGCTGACCTACAGTGCCAGCGGGCTGCCGCCCGGCCTGATCATGGATCCGACGACCGGCCTGATCTCGGGAACCCTGGCGAGCAATGCGAGCCAGGGCGGATCGGGCGGGGCCTATACGGTGTCGGTGACGGCCACCGATCCCGGCGGGCTCAGCGTCACCAGGACCTTCACCTGGACGGTCACCAACCCGCCGCCGGTTGCCGGCAACGATGCCGTGACCACCGCCGAGGATACGCTCGTCAACGGGTCGGTTACCGGCAATGACAGCGATCCTGACGGGGATGCGCTGACCTACACGCTGGTCACTGGACCGACCAAGGGCTCGATCACCTTCAATTCCGACGGCACCTATTCCTACATGCCGGCCGCGAATGTCACCGGCACCGACACTTTCGTCTATCAGGTCTCGGACGGGCAGGGCGGCACCGCCCAGGCGACGGTGACGATCACCATCACCCCGGTGAACGACCCGCCGGTCGCGGTCGACGATCCGAACAGCTTCACGATCCCGGAGGAGGGCAGCGTCACCATCAGGCCGCTCGCCAATGACAGCGATGTCGAGGGCGATCCGCTGACGATCACCGCGATCGACGGCCAGGCCATTGCTGTCGGCCAGACGGTGACGGTCACCGGCGGCACGGTGACGCTCAACGGCGACGGATCGCTGATCTTCACGGCTGCGACCGATTATTCGGGTACGCCATCCTTCACCTATACGATCAGCGACGGCGTGGCGGCCGCGACGGCAACCGTGTCCGGCACGGTGACGCCGGTGAACGATGCCCCCGTCAATACCTTGCCGGCTTCGCTCAGCGGCACCGAGGATGTCGACCTGCCGATCACCGGCCTCTCCATCTTCGATCCCGATGCCGGCAGCGCGCCGGTGCGGGTGACGCTGAGCGTGCCGGTCGGCACGCTGACGATGGCGGCTGGCGCCGGCATCACCTTCCTGTCGGGAGGTCCCGGCAGCCCCGGCGGCACGGTGGTGTTCGAGGGAACGCTCGACGCGATCAACGCCTATCTCGCGGCTTCGCCGCCGGTCTATACGCCCGTCGCCAACAGCCATGCCTCGGTGACGCTGACCATGACGACGGACGATCTCGGCTCCGCCGGCGATGGTGGTCCGAAGTCCGACACCGATACGATGACCCTCGTCTTCGCCGCGGTGAACGACCCGCCGACAGCTTCGGCCGTGCCGCCGTCGCTGACCTTGGCGGAAGACAGCACCGCCTCGGGTGCCATCGTCGCCGAGGATGTGGACGGCGACACGCTCACCTACGCGCTGACGACGCCGCCGGCCCACGGCACCATTTCGTTCAATTCCGACGGCACCTATGTCTATGCGCCGAACCCGGACTATCATGGGCCGGACAGCTTCTCGGTGACGGTCAGCGACGGCAATGGCGGCACGCTGGTGCTGATCGTTCCGGTCACCGTGACGCCGGAGAACGACGCACCGGTCGGTCGCGACACCGCGATCACCCTGCCCGAAGATACGGTGTCGTCCGGCACCTTGCCGGTCGCCACCGACATCGACGGCGATGCCCTGACCTATGGCCTCGGCACGGGGGCGAGCCACGGCACGGCGACGGTTAATCCCGACGGCACCTACAGCTATCGGCCCGATGCCGATTTCACCGGCACCGACAGCTTCACCTATACCGTTGATGACGGAACGGTCACGGTCACCTATACCGTGACGGTGACGGTGACGCCGGAAAACGACCCGCCGGCGGCACAGGACGATGCCGCGACGACGGCGGAAGACACGCCGGTCATCGTCCATGTCCTGGACAATGACAGCGATATCGACGGCGACGGCCTGACGGTAGTGAGCGCCGACGCTGGCAACGGCACGGTGACGATCAATGCCGACGGCACCATCACCTATCGGCCGAACGCGAATTTCAACGGCACCGACACGATCACCTATCGCATCTCCGATGGGCATGGGGGCACGGCGATCGCGAATGTCGTCGTGACGGTGACACCGGAGAACGATCCGCCCGTCGGCAGCGACGGCACCCTCACGGTGACCGAGGATACGGTCGCGACGGGGACCTTGCCGGCCGCGACCGATGTCGATGGCGATCCCCTGACCTATGACATCGGCTCGCAGGCGAGCAACGGCACGGTCACGGTCAATCCGGACGGCACCTACAGCTATCAGCCGAACCCGGATTTCACCGGCACGGACAGCTTCACCTATACCGTGACCGACGGGACGGTCACGGTCACCTATACGATGACCGTGACGGTGACGCCGGTGAACGATCCGCCGGTTGCACACGACGATGTCGCGGCGACGCGCGAGGATACGCCCGTCGTCATCGACGTGCTCGGCAATGACAGCGACGTCGAGGGTGATCCGCTGACCGTGGTCTCCGCCTCGGCGCTCAATGGCACGGTGACGATCAATGCCGACGGCACCATCACCTACCAGCCCCGGCCCGATTTCAGCGGCACCGACACGATCACCTACCAAGTGTCGGACGGGCAGGGCGGCTTTGCCACCGCCAGCGCGGTAGTGACGGTGACGCCGGTGAACGACCCGCCGGTCTCGGGCGGCATGTCCGTTATGGTCGCCGAGGACACGACGCTGAACGGCAGCCTGCCGCCGGCGACCGATCCGGACGGCGATCCCGTCACCTACGGCCTCGGCTCGCCGGCCGGCCATGGGACGGTGACGGTCAATCCGGACGGAACCTACAGCTATCGGCCAAACCCCGATTTCCACGGCTCGGACAGCTTCACCTTCACCGTTTCGGATGGCACGACGACCTCGACCTATACGGTGACCGTCACCGTCACGCCGGTGAACGATGCGCCGGTCGCCCGCGGCGACACGGCGGTCGTGCCGCAGAATGGCGGCGCCATCATCCCGGTGCTCGCCAATGACAGCGATGTCGACGGCGATCCCTTGACCATTGTCGGCGCGAGCGCCCGGCACGGCAGTATCGTCATCAATGCCGACGGCACGATCGGTTATGTCGCGGCGCCGGGCTATCTCGGCGAGGACGTCATCACCTATCGGATCTCCGATGGTCGCGGCGGTTTTGCGACGGCCGAGCTGCGGATCACCGTGGTTCCGGCCGATACCCACGTGCGGGCGGGCCCCGGGCCGGCGTCAGACCGTGTGCTGCCGCCGGCGATCGAAACATTCGCGCCGGACCTTGCGACCCAGCCCTTCGTGCTCGATGCGCTGCAGGAGCTCGCCGATCTCAAGGGCCTGGCCAGCGGGCTCGCCGCCGACGGCATCGTGGTATCCGCAATCAATGGTCTGGCCAGCCTCGACGGCCTTGCCGGTCGCGCGCCGGTGATCGGTGACGCGGGAGAAAAGAGCGACCTGTCGCGGCCGTCGCAGCTCGAACGGTATCTCGCGCCGATCCCGCCGATCCCCGCCGACGGATTGCCGGAGCCTGCCCAGGGCTTCGTCGTGCGCTTGCCGCTTTCGGACGGGCTGGGCGAGCGCGATCCCCGGTCGGGCCAGATCGTCGTCGAGACGACCATGCACGGCCGGACGATCGGACTGCATCTGGCCGCCCGTGGCCTGCCGGCCGATCTGCGGATCGTCGACTATCGCCTGCTCCAGGCGAATGGCCGGCCATTGCCCGGCTGGCTCGACCGGTCGGCGCGCGACACGTTCTTCGGGCTGATTCCCCCCGACAGTCGCGAGGTCTCGCTGAAGATCGTCGCCATCCTCAACGACGGCCGGACCGTCGAGCGCGATATCCGCATCGATCTCGAGACGGGTGAGGCGAGCGAGGTCCGGGCTGCGGCGCCAGCCGGCCGGCCGCCGCTGTTCCAGGAGAACTTCGTCCCACCGCCGATCCTGCCGGATGCCGATCTCGATGCGCTGGGCGAGGCCTTGCGGCCGTAGCCGCCGGGCCCTCCCGTCAGCGCAGCGCCGCCCGGATGTGGGCGTCGTCGAGCCCGAGCCGGCGGGCGGTCGCGACGATCGAATCCCAGGTGCCATCCGAGAGCGGAATGCCGTCCTTCAGCTTCTTCGCCTTGGAGCGCTGTTCGGCCTCGCCCGGAACCAGGACCTCGCCGCCAGCCTCGAC
Organism: Phreatobacter sp. AB_2022a; assembly: GCF_026847585.1. Classification (NCBI taxonomy): domain Bacteria; kingdom Pseudomonadati; phylum Pseudomonadota; class Alphaproteobacteria; order Hyphomicrobiales; family Phreatobacteraceae; genus Phreatobacter; species Phreatobacter sp. AB_2022a. The sequence continues at coordinate 16,298 of NZ_JAPSET010000036.1, read as the reverse complement.
CGGCCGGGCGCTCTTGTAATAGGCGACATAGTCGGCGCATTCGGCAGGGAAGAAGCCGTCGGGATCGACCACGCGCGGGTCGACATAGATGGACATCATGCCGTTGCAGAAGCGCTTGTCGGGGCCGGTCGTGCCGGCGCCGGTCAGCGCGCCGCCGAGGATCTCGCACATGAAGGCGAGGCCCGAGCCCTTGTGCTCGCCGAAGGCCCTGATGGCACCCGGGCCGCGCATCGGGTCGCGTGTGCCCGGTCCTTGCGGATAGGGGCCGTAGAGCACGGCGGGATCGCCGCTCTTGCTGCCGTCGGGGGCGATCAGGGCGTCCGGCGGCACCGGCTTGCCGCCCATGGAAGCGACCAGGACCTTGCCCTCCGCGACCAGCGAGGTGGCGAAATCGAGCAGCAGGGGCGCGGCGCCCGGCCGCGGCACGCCGATGCAGTAGGGCGCCGTCGAGATCCGCCGGTCGACGCCGCCGAAGGGCGCGACCAGGATCGAGCCCACGACATTGACGAAATGGATCGAGACGAGGCCTTCCGCCGCCGCCATTTCGGCAAAATCGCCGATCCGGCCGAGATGCCCGGCATGGCGCAGGGCGACGGCGGCGAGGCCTTGCGCCTTCGCCTTGGCGATGCCGATCTTCACCGCTTGCGGGCCGACCGTCTGGCCGAAGCCGTAATGGCCGTCCAGCACGGCGAGCGAGGGCGTGTCGACGATCGCCGTGACGCTCTTGCCGGCCTCCACCTTGCCTTCGGCGAGCCAGTCGACATAGCGCTGGACACGCGCGACGCCGTGGCTGTCATGGCCGGTCAGATTGGCTTCGGTCAGATAGCGGCCGATGGCGGCGGCTTCCATGGGCGCGCAGCCCGCTGCCTCGAAAATGGCGGCGACCAGCGTCACCAGACGTTCGGCATCGACGACGGCCATGAGGTTCCTCCCTGTTGCCGGGCGATCATGACCGGCTGCGACAGCCGACGAAAGAGGTGCGGGGAACAGCAGGGATGCGCGCGGCCGGCTCTTCCGGCGGCCCGAACCGCGGTTTAGGCTCCGCCGCGGGAGGAGACACCATGCCGCAGTCCAAGACCAGACCCTTGCCCGCCTTCGAAGCCGGTCGCCTCGTCCGGCCGGACGGGGCCGTGATCCATTACGAGGTTGCAGGCGAGGGGCCGGCCATCGTTTTCGCCCATGGCCTGGGCGGCAATCACCTGAGCTGGTGGCAGTCGGCGCCGGTCTTCGCCGAGCGCCATCGGGTGGTGACCTTCGCCCATCGCGGCTTCGCGCCCTCGACCGCGCCGGGCGGCCGGCCCGATCCGACGCTCTATGCGGGTGACCTTCTCGCCCTCATGGACCATCTGGACATCGAGCGCACCGTGATCGCCGGCCAGTCCATGGGCGGCTGGACGGCGGTGGAGACGGTGCTGGCCGCGCCCGACCGGGTCGCCGGCATCGTCATGGCCTGCACTTCGGGTTCGTTCGACTACGACCGTTTCGACGACCCGAAGGTCAAGGCCTGGCGCGCCAGCGCGCCGCAGCAGATCGCCCGGCTCGCCGAGCGCGGCATCCACCGTGCCGCCGGCGCGCGCATGGCCGACGAGCAGCCCGACATCCATGCGCTCTACCAGGCGGTCGACCGGCTGACCTTCGGCCTCGACAAGAACGAGGTGGGCAATCGCATCCGCGCCATGCGGGTGCGCGGCGCCGAGGACGCGGCGCGCATCACCTGCCCGGCGCTGTTCGTGATCGGCGAGGAGGATCTCCTGATCTGCCCGCGCGGCATCGAGCTGGTCGCCGGCTCCTTGCCGAAGGCGCGCTGCGTGGTGGTGCCGGTCTCCGGCCATTCCGTCTATTTCGAGCGCCCGGCGCTGTTCAACGCGACGGTCCAGGGTTTCCTCGCCGAGATCGGCTGGGAGACGGCCGACGGCTGAGCGTCAGCGGCCGAGGATCGCCCGCGGCGCGACCGGCGCTTCCTTCATCAGGAGGATGGAGATGCGCCGGTTGGCGGCGAGATAGGGATCGTCGGGGAAGAGCGGATCGGTATCGGCCTTGCCGGTCACCGCGAAGACACGGTCGTTCGACAGGCCGTTCTCCTCCATGATCATGCGCACCGCATTGGCGCGGTCGGCGGTGAGGTCCCAGGCGCCGTAGCCGGGCCGGCCGAGGACGCGCGCGCTGGAAGTGTGGCCGGTAATGGTGATCCGGTTCGGCAACTGGCGCAGGGCCGGCGTGATCGCGGCGATCAGGCGGCGCGTGCGCTCATAGGGTTCGCGGCCGTCGGGCGGGAACATGGCCCGGCCGTCCTGGTCGACGATCTGCAGGTCGAGGCCGTCCGGCCGCTCTTCCATGATGATGTTCTTGGAAATCTCGGCGATTTCCGGGAAGGCCTGCAAGGCCTGGCGCAGGCTCGCCGCAGCGAGCGCCATCTGCCGGTCGGCCTGCAGGTTGTGGCCGTTCGGATCGTCGCGGTGCGACTGCGGGCCCGGCCGGTCCGACGGCGAGTCCGGCGACGGCGAGACGTTCTGCACGTGCGGACGCATCGGCACGCCGTTCAGCTCGATCATGCCGGTCATCTGCGTGTTGTTGGTCGTGCCGAAAGCCTCCCGGAACGAGCCGGTCATCATGTGCTTCTTGCGCTCGTCCTGGTTCGAGGTCGCCACCAGCACGACGAAGAAAGACATCAGAAGGCCCATCAGATCCGCGAAGGTGACGAACCAGCCGTGACCGCCCGCGTGACCTCCACCCTTACGCTTGGCCATGGGATCCTCAGGCGGCTTCCGCCAGCTCGTTGCGGTCGTGATCGGTCAGATAGGCGAGCAGCATCTCCTTGACGATCTGCGGGCTCTTCTGATTGCGGATCTGCACGACGCCGTCGATGATGATCGAGCGGGCAATATCCTCCTCGATCATCTTGACGTGGCATTTGTCGGCGATCGGCATGCAGACCATGTTGGCGACCACCGCCCCGTAGAGGGTGGCGATCAGCGCCATGGCCATGATCGGGCCGAGCTTCGAGGGGTCGGTCATGTTGGCGAACATGTTCACCATGCCCAGCAGCGTGCCGATCATGCCGAAGGCCGGGGCACAGTCGCCGATCGAGCGGTAGATCTTCTGCGCCTCGTCGAGCTGGATGTAGATATTGTCCTTTTCCGTCTCCATCGCCGTGCGGATGAAGTCGGCATCGTAGCCGTCGGCGATGTAACGCACGCCCTGGGCGAGCGTCGGATCGGCCACGTCCAGCTTTTCCAGCGCGTTCGGCCCCTGCTTGCGCGCGACGTCGGCGATCTTGGCGATCTCCTCGACGAGGTCGCGATGGCTGATGCGGCGCATGCCGAGCGCGCAGCGGAAGCCCATGGGAATGCCATGCAGGACGACGGGAAGCGGATAGCGCGTCAGCGTCGCCGCGAAAGCGCCGCCAAAGATGATGATGACTGCGTGCTTGTCGAAATATTGAGCAAAATTGCCGCCGTCGATCATGATCAGCGTGACAATCGTCACCACTGCGCCGACCAGGCCCAGTATTGTCGCGATATCCATAGGTGGTTCCGCCCCCGGGCCCCTGCATGTGATCGACCGGCTGCAACCCTAGGGGAGGGGCATTAAAGGCCCCTTAACGTTACCTCGGCCGAATGCGCCCTGTTTGCAAAGACTTATCGCCAAGCGCTTGGTCCGGCTCGCAAAATGCTTCGCGGTCTGCAACCTGCGTCGATCCGCCCTGGCCGGCGGGGCAGGCATGGCCTCTTTTGTGATTTGCCTTGGCGCATCGCCACGGCGTAGCGTTCGCCGATCGCCGGGCATGTATTGGGCGCACCGGCGACAGCGAGAGGAACGAGCTCGCGCGCTCCATCACGAGGAGCTGAACTTGACCCATATTCGCTATGCATTCGATGAGGGTTCGTTACCCCGAGAAGAAGTGCTGGTGGCGAGGGAGGCCTACAGAGACGCCTGTGCAGAGCTTGCGATCACCAAGCGCAGAAGCCGCCAGCATCGCATGGTGGCGTTGTGCGTGCGCGAGATGATCGATCTCGGCGAATTTCGCAAGGACAGGATCGTCAAGGCGACGGTGATCCGCTGCAGGAGCCTTGGCAATCTCATCGGCGAGGGGAGGGTCGAAGCGCGCTGACGACTTCGGCGACCTGGACAGGCCAGACCGGCTTACGTTATCCCCTGACAGTGCCGGTCTGGCGCATGGCGCACCGGGAGCGGAGCTGTTGAGCCGGCTCCTCGGGTCCTGCGGTGATCGGCGGTGCCGGCCGCGGCCGGCTTCGACTGACCAGGACGAGGACCGATCACCATGCAGAAGAAGGCCGCGCTCGCTTGCGCCGTCCTCTTGGCTTTGGCCATAGCCGGCTGCGCCCAGAACCCGCCGCCGGCACCGCCCGCCGCCCCCGTCGTCAACGCGACGCCGCCGCCCTTGCCGCCCGATCCGGCGCTCGGCACGCCGTCGCAGCCGTCCCAGCCCGCGGCAGCCTCGCGCCGCCGGCGCTGACCGTGGCGATCCGGAGAACGTTTCCTGCGGCCCTCCGAGGGCCGCCACTTTTTCGACAAGACATGTCGATCAAGTGAAATTGAACGGAGTCGTCCGCCGGATGAGCCAAGAGGTGCCGATTGCCTGACTACCGACTTCATTGCTTCGCCCAGTCGGGCAATTCGTACAAGGTGGCGCTCATGCTCGCCCTGTGCGAGCTCGACTGGGAACCGGTCGTCGTCGACTTCTTCCGCGGCGCAACGCGGGAACCGGGCTGGCGCGCCGAGGTCAATGCGATGGGCGAGGCGCCGGTGCTGGAACATGCCGGCCGGCGCTACAGCCAGTCAGGCGTGATCCTCACCTATCTCGCGCGCGAGCTCGGCAGGTTCGGGCCCGCCGACCTCGACGAGGAGCTGGAGATCCTGCGCTGGATCCTGTTCGACAACCACAAGTTCACCAGCTATTTCGCCACCCACCGGTTTATGTTCTCGCTGTCGGGCAAGCCGGCCGATCCGGCCGTGCTCAGCTTCCTCAGGAGCCGGATCGACGGCGCGCTCGGCATCGTCGACAAGCATCTCGCCGAGCAGCCGTTCATGGTCGGCAGCCGGCCGACCATCGCCGACTTTTCGCTCGCCGGCTACATGTTCTACCCGATCGCCGAGACCGGCTACGACCTCGCCGCCTCGCATCCTCATATCCACGCCTGGCGCGAGCGCATTGTCGCGCTGCCGGGCTGGAAACCTCCCTATGACCTGATGCCGGCCGCACCGCTCGCGGCGTAGGGCCGCCACGGGCGGAGCGTCTCCTGCCGGCGCCGGGCCCGCATTCAGGCCGCGCTTCGATATTGCGCGGAGAGCCGCATTGCGGAGGCGGCCGGGCGTAGGGTATCGGCATGGCATCGGCATCCTGATCGGATCTTCACACATGCGACTTCTCGTGGTTATCGCTTCGGCCGCGGCGCTTGCCGGCTGCATGTCGTCCGGTGACGGGCCGTCCTCCTCCGCGGTGCCGTCGCGGCTCGAGGCGGCGCCGGTCACCCCGGTGACGGCCAGCGCGCTGCCCCCGGCGGGAGCCGCAAGCGCCCAGGCGGCGCCGGTCGCCACCAGCGCGGCAGGCTCCTCCGCGACGACCTGGAATGCCGCGGGCAGCACGATGCAGCGGGCGCCCGGCGCGCGCGAGAGCGCAGGCCTCTCCAATGTCTCGCAGGTCTCGCGCGGGGGCGCCACCAGCGGCAATGCGCTCGGCGGGACCATCGTCAGCGGCCAGACCGCGGGCTCGATCCCGACCGTCGTCGACCGCAACCGCACGCTGCCCAGCCGGCGCAGCACGGTCGCGACCGATCCGACCGGCCCCGGCACGCCGCCGCCCGTGATCGCGCCCGAACTTCGGGATACGATGGGCAATTCGCTCAGGAACCGGCAGCGCGTCGATTTCTGAGGCGGGCCTCCGCCATGCGGGTGATCCGCCGTGCGGCGACGGCGCTGGCCGGCTCCGCATTGGCCGCGATTGCGCCTGCGCGCCGAAGCGGGCTATAGGGCGGGCTCCCTGGGAAATACGGACGCGATACAGTGGCTGAAACCAGCAAGGCCGCCAAAGGCGGAATGGGCGAAACCGTCCGCGTGGTCATCCATGCGCTGTTGATCGCCCTGGTGATCCGAACCTTCCTGTTCCAGCCGTTCAACATCCCGTCCGGCTCGATGAAGGACACGCTGCTGGTCGGCGACTATCTGTTCGTATCCAAATATTCCTACGGCTATTCGCGCTATTCCCTGCCGTTCTCGCCGGGGCTCTTCGAGGGGCGGATCTGGGGCTCGGTGCCGAAACGCGGCGATGTCGTCGTCTTCCGGCTGCCGCGCGAGCCGGATGTCGACTACATCAAGCGCGTGATCGGCCTGCCCGGCGACAAGATCCAGGTGCTGGGCGGCACCGTCCACATCAATGGCGTGCCGGTCCAGCGCCAGCGGATCGACGATTTCGTCGAGGTCGAGGAGGGCCGCGAAACGCGCACCCGGCGTTTCCGCGAGACGCTGCCGAACGGCGTGACCTATACGACGCTCGATCTCTACGACAACGGCTTCTACGACAACACGCCGGTCTATGAGGTGCCGCCGGGCCATCTGTTCATGATGGGCGACAACCGCGACAATTCCACCGACAGCCGCGTGCTGAGCCAGGTCGGGCCGATCCCGATGGAAAATCTCGTCGGCCGCGCGGAGATCCTGTTCTTCTCGATCGAGGAAGGCGAGCGGGCCTGGGCGTTCTGGCGCTGGCCGTGGTCGATCCGCTGGTCGAGGCTCGGCACCATCGTCAGGTAAGACCTTCTTGGCTCCGGGACGCAAACCGAAACCGATCCGACCGAGTCTGGCCGATATCGAGGCGCGGATCGGCCATGTCTTCGCCGACAAGGACCTCCTGGCGCGCGCGCTGACCCACCCGAGCGCGGTGAGCGGTGCGGACAAGCGCGACAAGTCCTATCAGCGGCTGGAATTCCTGGGCGACCGCGTGCTCGGCCTGGCCGTCGCCGACATGCTGTTCCGCCTGATGCCGTCGGATGACGAGGGCACGCTGTCGCGGCGCCTGTCCGACCTGGTGCGGGCGGAAACCTGTGCCGCGATCGCCGCCGAGCTCGACCTCGGCGCGGGGATCAAGGTCGGGCCGACCGAAAGCGCGAGCCAGGTCGGGCGGCGGGCGAGCGTGCTCGCCGACCTCGCAGAGGCGGTGATCGGCGCGGTCTATCTCGACGGCGGCTGGCCGGCGGCCGAAGCGCTCGTCGTGCGCAACTGGCGCGACCGGGTGGCGGTCAGTCCGGAGCACAAGCGCGACGCCAAGAGCGAACTGCAGGAGTGGGTGCAGGGCCGGGGCCTGCCGACGCCGGTCTACCAGGTGGTCGAGCGCACCGGGCCGGATCACGCGCCGGTCTTCACCATGGAAGTGCTGGTGCCGGGCCTTGCCGCCGGCCGCGGCCAGGGCTCGGCCAAGCGCCAGGCGGAAATCGCCGCAGCGACCGCCGTGCTTGTGCGCGAAGGCGTCTGGGCCGACACTCCGCCGGCGGCCGTGGCTGCGGAGCCGCGGTCCGGGGCGGGCGGAGAGGACGCGGAGCCATGACCGAGACGCCGACGCGTTGCGGCTTCATCGCCATTATCGGCGCGCCGAATGCCGGCAAGTCGACCTTGGTCAATGCGCTGGTCGGCGCCAAGGTGACGATCGTCTCGCACAAGGTGCAGACGACGCGCGCGCTGGTTCGCGGCATCGTCACCGAAGGCGCGGCTCAGATCGTGCTGGTCGACACGCCCGGCCTGTTCGCGCCCAAGCGCCGGCTCGATCGGGCCATGGTGACGGCCGCCTGGGGCGGCGCGGCCGATGCCGACCGGGTTCTCCTGCTGATCGACGCGCGCCGCGGCATCGACGAGGTGGTGGAGGCGATCCTCGACAAGCTCGCCGATATCCGCCAGCCGGTGGATCTCGTGCTCAACAAGGTCGACCTGATCGAGCCGCGCAAGCTCCTCGATCTTGCGGCGGCGCTCGCCGCCCGCGCCCGTTTCGACCGGACCTTCATGATCTCGGCGCTGACCGGATCAGGTGTCGCCGACCTGCGCAAGCACCTCGCCGAAACGGTGCCGGCGGGCCCCTGGCATTATCCGGAAGACGAGATCTCCGACCTGCCGGCGCGCATGCTGGCCTCCGAAATCACCCGCGAGAAGCTCTACAAGCGGCTGAACGACGAGCTGCCCTACGATTCAACCGTCGAGACCGACAGCTATCAGGAGCGCAAGGACGGTTCGATCCGCATCGAGCAGACCATCTATGTGGTGCGCGAGGGCCAGCGGAAGATCATGCTGGGCAAGGGTGGCGAGACCATCAAGGCGATCTCCACGGCGGCTCGCGAGGAACTGTCCAAGCTGTTCGAGGTGCCCGTGCACCTGTTCCTGTTCGTCAAAGTGCGCGAGAATTGGGGCAACGAGCCCGAGCGCTACCAGCGCATGGGGCTGGACTTTCCCAAGGGACAATGACCGCCATGCTGACCGCCATCAGTTCCAAGAAGACCACCACGCTCTACCGCTATCTGACCGGGCCTGATGATGCGAGCTTCTGCCATCGCGTCACCGAAGCGATCAACAAGGGCTGGCAGCTCTATGGTCCGCCGAGCCTCACCTTCGACGCCGTGAAGGGCCGGGTGGTCTGCGGCCAGGCGATCGTCCGCGAGGTCGAGGACGTCGCCTATTCGCCCGAGATGAAGCTGTCGGACTACTGAGCCGGGCGCGGTCACCAGCTGATGCTGGCGCCGCCGCGGATCGCATGGCTCGCCTCGCGCTGGCCGAGCGCGCCGTCATAGCGCAGGAACAGGCGGGTCGTGCTGTTCGGGCTGTAGCCGATGCCGGCGCCGACCAGGAAGAGGTCGCGGCCGGCCGCCGTTCCGAGCGTCGTGAACCCGGTCGAAGGATCGCCGATGAAAGCGGCCGAGACCGACGGGACGGTGCCCGACAGTTCGCGGGCATAACGCAGCCGGAGGTCGAAATTCACTGCGCCGGCGCCGATCGGCAGGCTGGTCGCGAAGCGGGCACCGACCGTCGCGCGCAGGCTGTCGAATCCCGAGCCGCGCACGATGAGCCCGCCGGCCCTGGTTCCGCCCTCGACGACGTCATTGACGCTGGCACCGGCATAGTCGAGCCCGATGGCCGGCTCGACTGACCAGCCCGCGGCGGCCAATCGATAACCCGCGGAGAGCGAGGCGCCACCGACATGGCCGCCGAGCGAGCCCATGGCCGGGCCGCTCGCGTCGATCGGGCGAAGGTCGCGGCTCGTGCGGCCGGTCAGCCAGCCGAAGGTCGCGCTGGCGTCGGCGAACCAGGCACCGGCGCGGTGGCTTGCATAAAGCGTTGCCGTGGCGGTCTCGACCCGGCCGGTCTGCGCGACCGAGCGCATCGCGAGCGACGTCTGCCCCCAGGCGAGGGCGAGGCCGAGCACCGTGTCCGGCGTCGCATGGCGGCTGAAGCCGGCGACGAGGCCGACGCTGGAGGCGGAGGAGGCGACGGCGTTGCCGTCGCTCGAGCGGTTGCCGAACTGGCCGGTGACCGTGCCCCACAGCGTCCAGCCGGAGGCCTCCCGGGGCAGGGCGCCCGCGCGCCAGGCGGCGGCATGGTCGCCAATGGCGGCCTGGACGTCGAAGACCTGGCGGCTGGCGGCGCGGCGCGCCTCGGCGTGGATCTGCGGCGAAAGCCGGTCGAGCAGGCTTCCGGCCTGGGCCGATCCGGCCGTGACGACGGCGGCGAGCACCGCGCCATTGGCGCCGGACCCGCTCAGGCTGTCGATGGCGGCGCCGAGGGAGGCCCGGTTCGGCGTGGTGCCGAGCGCCGCGGCGATACGGGTGGCGATGGTGACGTCGACGAAGGTCGCGCCGTAGAGCGCTTTTACCGTGATGAGGTCGGTCTGGGGCAGGACGCTGGCGAACCGGCCGTCGACCGCCGCGGCGGTGAGGATGCGGGACGTGCCGTTGAGCGTCGCCGCGCCGGCCGGCACGACGAGCAGCGTACCGCCGAGGCTCGCGGTCCCCGAGATGGCGAGGCGGCTCGCGGCCGCCGCGCCGACGGCGATCTCCAGCGTGCCGGAGGCGGTCTGGACGTAGTTGCCCGCAATGGTCAGCGTGCCCGGGCTGTTGCCGGGCGCGACCGTGCCGGCATTGGTCAGCACGGCGGTCGTCACCGTGCCGGTGCCGGCAAGGGTTGCCCCCGCCTCGACCTGGACCGAGGTCGTGCTTTCGATCGTGCCCGACAGCACCGAGCGGCCGCTGGCGAAGCGGGTCGTCTCGAACTGGGTGAAGGCGGTGTCGATCACCTGCGTCGCGCCGGCGCCGGGATCGAAGATGAGCGTGTCGTTGCCGGCGCCGCCGCGCACCGCGCCGACGAAGCTGCCGCCCCGGACGGTCAGCGTGTCGTTGCCGGCGCCGAGATCCAGGGCGACGCCCGAGGCGCTCGCCGCCGCGATCAGGCCGGAATTGACGACCGTGTCGGTGCCGTCGCCCATCTGGACGGCCGGATCGCTGCCGGTCCCGGTGATCCGGCCGCTGTTCTCGAGCACGTTGGCGAAGGTACCGACAATGCCGATGGCCTGGCCGGCCAGACCTTCGATCGTGCCGGCATTGCGGATGGTGACTGCGCCATAGGCCGAGCCGCCGCTGCCGTCGTCGATCAGGATGCCCCGGCTCGCGCCGGAGATGAGCGCGCCCTTGGCGTTCTCGATCAGGCCGCCGCCCATGGCAATGCCTTCCGAGCCGTTCGGCAGGCCGCCGGAATCGACGCCGCCGGCGCCGGCGCCGCGAATGATGCCGAAATTGCGCACCGTGCCGATGAAATCGATGTCGACGCCGTCGCCGTCGCCGTTGATCGAGGCGGCGCCGGTATTGGTGACGATGTTGCCGGGCCCGGCATAGGCGCCGATGATGGTGCCGTAATTGGTGACCGTGCCGTTGCCGTCGGAGCCGACCCCCGAGCCGTTGCGGCCGATGATGGTCGCGCCGGCTTCGTTGACCACGGTGATGTCGGTGTCGGCGGTGATGCCGTGGCGTGCGCCGCTGATCGTGCCGCCGGTGCGGTTGGTGACAGTGATGCCGGTATTGCCGCCGGCGTCGATGCCGTCGGAGCTGCCCGAGGAGGTGTTGGTGCCCGACGAATAGATCGTGCCGAAGTTCTCGATGACGTTGTTCTGGCCCGGGCGCAGCGCGTCGTCGGACTTCGCCTCGATCAGGCCGCCGGTGCGGTTGATCACCGTGACGCTCGCCGTGCCGGCGGACAGGCCGCGCAGGTCGATGGCCTGGCCGCCGCCGCTGATCACGCTGGTATTGTTGGCGATGATCCGCCCGGCATTGTCGATCACCAGCGTGCCGGCGGTCAGGTTGGTGTTGATCCGCAGCGCGTCGTTGGCGCTCGACTGGATCAGGCCGCTTGCCTCGTTGAGGATGGCGAGACTGCGCGGCGCAGTGGCGCCGCCGCTCGAATCGATGGCGCGGCCGCCGGTGGATTCGACGGTGCCCCGGTTGGTGACGACGGCGGCGGTCGACGCCCCGTTCCAGTTGATGCCGGCGCCCGATGGGCGCAGCGTGCCGCCGTTTTCGATCGTCAGGGTCTGCGTGCCGGAAATGGTCTGCGTCGTGGTGACGGTCTGGCCATTGCCGATGGTGGTCTGGGCCATGGCCGGAACCAGATGGCTGCCGGCGGCGACCGCCAGCGCGCGCAGGCAGACGCCGCGCAGGAATGTCGAAGTCATGATGGAAGCCCCTTCCCAGTGGCTCGCCTGATAGGCGCGGCACATGACGGTTTGACGAAACCGTTCGCGAACCGTCAGGTCCGGCCGGAAGGCGGGGAGCTTCCCTCGCAAGCCTGAAGCGGTCATGGTGCTGCGATGCAATGGATCGACGACGGCATCGTGCTCGGCACCCGCGCCCATGGCGAGGCGAGCGTGATCCTGGAGCTCTTTACCCGCGACCATGGCCGGCATCTCGGCCTGGTCCGCGGCGGCCGGTCGCGGCGCAGCCAGCCGGTGCTGCAGCCCGGCAACGGCGTGCACGCCACCTGGCATGCCCGGCTCGACGAACATCTCGGCAATTTCTCGGTCGAGCCTGTGCAGTCGCGCGCGGCGCGGCTGATGGAGGGCAGGGCCGGCGTTGCCGGCATCACCCATCTCGCCGCGCTGGCCCGGCTGATGCCCGAGCGCGATCCGCATCCAGGTCTCTATGAAGCCCTCACCGTCATTGCCGATGCACTGCCCGACGGCGAGCTTGCCGCCCCGCTTCTGGTGCGCTTCGAACTGGAAGTGCTGCAGGAACTCGGCTTCGGGCTCGACCTGACCGAATGCGCGGCGACCGGCGCCACCACCGATCTCGTCTACGTCTCGCCGAAATCGGCCCGTGCGGTCTCGGCCGGGGCGGGCGAACCGTGGAAGGACAGGCTCCTGGCCCTGCCGGCCTTCCTCGCCGGCCCTGCGCCGGTCCGGCGCGAGGACATCCTCGCCGGCTTCCGGCTGACCGGCTATTTCCTGTCCCGGCATGTCTTCGAGCCGCGGGGCCTTGCCATGCCCGATGCGCGCGCCGCCTTCATCCGCGCCCTGGGCTGAGCCGCCGCGATATGCCGCGCGGCAGGCGCCTCGCGCTTGCCATCGCGAATGGGCTCGCTTAATCCCGCTGGAGTGCGGCGGCCGGTTGGGTCCGGCCCCAGCGAACCTTGAGACATCCCATGCACGACATCAGGTGGATCCGCGACAACCCCGAGGCCTTCGACGCTGCGCTCGCCACGCGCGGCCGGTCCCCGCTCGCGTCCGACCTGATCGCGCTCGACGATGCGCGCAAGTCCGCGATCGCCAGGCTGCAGGCCGGCCAGGAGCGGCGCAATGCCGCCTCCAAGGAGATCGGCCAGGCCATGGCGGCCAAGGACATGGCGCGCGCCGACGCCCTGAAGGCCGAGGTCGCCGGCCTGAAGGATGCCATGGCGACGGCGGAAGTGGCGGAGAAGAAGGCCCAGGCCGATCTCGTCGCCGCACTCGAAGTGCTGCCCAACCTGCCGCTCCCCGACGTGCCGGTCGGGCCCGACGAGAGCGCCAATGTCGAACGGCACCGCTATGGCGCGGCGCCGGCGCTCGGCTTTCAGCCGCGCGAACATTTCGAGCTCGGCGAGGCGCTCGGCCAGATGGATTTCGAGGCCGCGGCCAAGCTTTCGGGGGCGCGTTTCGTCGTGCTCAAGCGCTCGCTCGCCCGGATGGAACGCGCGCTCGCCCAGTTCATGCTCGACCTGCATATCGGCGAGCACGGCTATGACGAGGTGGCGCCGCCGCTGCTGGTGAAGGAGGCCATTCCCTACGGCACGGCGCAACTGCCGAAGGCGGCCGAGGACATGTTCGTCACCCGCGAAGGCTTCTGGCTGACACCCACCGCCGAGGTCTCGCTGACCAATCTCGTGCGCGAGGAGATCGTCGCGGAGGAGGTGCTGCCGCTGCGCTTCACGGCGGCGACCCAGTGCTTCCGCTCGGAGGCGGGCGCCGCCGGGCGCGACACGCGCGGCATGCTGCGCCAGCACCAGTTCCTCAAGGTGGAGCTGGTCTCGGTCACAGCGCCGGAGCAGAGCCTCGACGAGCACGAGCGCATGCTGGCCTGCGCGGAGGAGGTGCTGAAGCGGCTCGACCTGCATTATCGCGTGGTGACACTGTGCACCGGCGACATGGGCTTTTCGGCGCGCAAGACCTATGACATCGAGGTCTGGCTGCCCGGCCAGAACACCTATCGCGAAATCTCGTCCTGCTCGGTCTGCGGCGACTTCCAGGCGCGACGGATGAATGCGCGCTACCGGCCGAAGGCCGGCGGGCCGCAGTTCGTCCATACGCTCAACGGCTCGGGCACGGCGGTCGGCCGGGCCTTGATCGCCGTCATGGAGAACTATCAGCAGGAGGGCGGCGCCATTGCGGTGCCGGCCGTCCTGCAGCCCTATATGGGCGGGCTCAAACTGATCGAGAAAGCCTGATGCGCATCCTGGTCACCAACGACGACGGCATTCACGCCCCCGGGCTGGTCAGCGCGGAGCGCATCGCCCGGGCGCTGTCCGACGACGTCTGGGTGGTGGCGCCCGAGAGCGACCAGTCCGGCGTGTCGCATTCGCTGTCGCTGAACGATCCGCTGCGCCTGCGCGAAGTGTCCGAGAAGACCTTTGCCGTGAAGGGCACGCCGACCGACTGCGTGATCATGGCGGTGAAGCACCTGATGGCGGGCGATCCGCCAGACCTCGTGCTTTCGGGCGTCAATCGCGGCCAGAACGTGGCGGAGGACGTGACCTATTCCGGCACCATTGCCGGCGCGATCGAAGGCACCATCCTCGGCGTCCGCTCCATCGCGCTGTCGCAGGCCTATGGCCCGGAGACGCGCCTGGCGGTGCCCTACGAGACGGCGGAAGCCCATGCGCCGGGCGTGATCCGGACCATTCTGGAAGAGGGCATGCCGCAGGGCACGCTGATCAACATCAACTTCCCGAACCGCAAGCCCGCCGACGTGAAGGGTGTGAAGGTGACGGTGCAGGGCCGGCGCGACCAGGAGATCCTGACCATCGACCCGCGCCATGACGGCCGCGGCAACCCGTATTACTGGATCGCCTTCGTCCGGCGGCCCCAGCGGCTGGAATATGGGGCGGATCTCTGGGCGCTCGCCGAAGGGCATATTTCGGTGACGCCGCTGAGGATCGACCTGACCGACGAGCCGACCATGACGCGCTACGCCGCCGTCTTCGCCGGCGACCGCGCCCCGGGTTCCTGAGGTCGGGTCCGCACGATGAACGAGAGGCCGGGCCCGAACCACTATCTGGCGGCGGCCGAGTTCGTTCTGATGCTGCGCCAGAACGGGCTGCACGATGTCAGGGTGCTGCGCGCCATGGAGCAGGTGCCGCGGGTGCCGTTCCTCGACCAGCGCTGGTTTCGCCTCGCCGACGAGGACATCACCCTGCCGATCGGCTGCGGCCAGTCGATCCTGCAGCCCTCGCTGACCGGCGCGATGATCGCCGCGCTCGGCGTCGAGGCCGGACACCGTGTGCTGCAGGTCGGCACCGGATCCGGCTATGCCGCGGCCATTCTCGGCCGGCTCGCCGCCACCGTCGTGACGGTGGAGCGCTGGCGGACGCTGGCGGACGAGGCCCATGCGCGGCTGCGCGGCCTCGGCTACGACATGATCGAAGGCGTCTTCGGGGACGGCCTCGACGGCTATCCGCCGCGCGCGCCCTATGACCGGATCCTCGTCACCTGCGCGATCGAGGCCATCCCGCCGGGACTCTGGAGCCAGCTCGCGCCGACCGGCGTGCTGGTCGCCCCGATCGGCAGCGGGCCGGGGCCGCAGGACATTGTCAGGGCGGAAAAGGGGCCGGAAGGGCCGCTCCTGACGCCTTTCACCAAGGCGCGGGTCGAGCCGGCCATGGCCGGAACGGCCCGCCGGCTGTAACGCCGATGCAACGTTCATCAATAATGGAAACCTAACCTTAACCTGAACAGGTCTTAATCACGTCGTGTCAAGTTGCGTACCGCGTGAGAGTGACAATGCGTGCTCGTGCGTTTTCCGGCCTGTCCAAGATGGCCCTGATCGTCGCCGTTTCCGGCCTGGGCGCAGCCTGCAGCTCGGATATCGCGCGCTTCGACGAAAACCCCTTCCGCTCGCAGCAGACGGCCAGCGCGCCGCCGCGCTCCGATACCGTCGCCGCGGCGCCGGTCACGCGGGTCGAGCGGGCGCCGCTCAGCCCGGCGACCGACCATATGGTGGCGCGCCCGCGCCGGCCTGCGCCGGTCGAGAGCTCGCCCTTCGGCGAGAATTCCGATCCCGGCCTGACCACCGGCTCGATTTCGCGCGGGCCGAGCTTCGGTTCGTCCAACCCGCCGACGCCGGCGGTGCGCCAGATGGCCATGTCGCGTCCGGCCGGCGGCCCGCCGTCCGTGGCCTCGCCCGGCCGGGGCGGCTGGTCGGCGACCGGCGGCACCAGCATCCAGACCTATCCGGGCGACACGGTGGAGACCCTGTCCCGCCGCTATGGCGTGCCGGCGAATGCGATCGCCCAGGCCAATAATTTCAGTCCCGGCCAGCAGCTCACCTCGGGCCAGACCGTGATCATCCCGACCTATTCGGTCGGGTCCGGCGGGGCGGTGGCCATGAACAACCCGGCGCCGGTGCGGCCGGCCGAGCCGATGCGGGCCCAGCCGCCGGCTCCGGTCCAGGCGAACAGCCAGGCCCCGGCACAGCCGTCACGGCCCGCCGCCGCGCCGCGTCAGGTGGCGATGGCGCCGCAGCCGAGCCGCAACGATACCGCCACCGCGCCGATGCCACAGGCCAGGA
>NZ_JAPSET010000035.1:0-70146 GCF_026847585.1 Phreatobacter sp. AB_2022a | reverse complement strand
ATGGCGGGCGCCAGCAGCAGGGAACCGACGATGGCGAGCAGCGTCTGGTGCCGGACATGGGCGAGGGCCATGTGGGTCAGCCCGATGATGACGAGGACGCGCAGGAGCGGCACCTGGATGCCGAAGGCGAGCGCCAGGGCGAAGCCGCCGAGCAGCACCAGCTCGAACGGCTCGATCCGGCTGAAATCGTGGGCGCGCCACTCGATGATGGCGGCCTGGGCCTGATCGAGCCCGAGGACGCGGAAAGCCGCGAGGATCACTTCGGGACCATAGGGGTGAATGCAGGCGAAACCGACCGCCAGCAGGCCGAACAGGGCCCAGCCGAAAAACACGCGCGGCCGATCGGTGCGCGTGGCCCTCAGCATAGCCTCCAGTGCCAGTGGCGCGCCGAGCGCAAGGCCGAACATGAAGCTGCCGTGCAGATTGGCCCAGAGCGTCATCAGAGGCAGCAGCCGGAAGCCGGGCGCGCGTCCGGCCTCCGCCGCGTCGAGCAAGCCGACCACCCAGGCGACGAGCACCGGCAAGGCGATGAGATGCGGGCGGGCAAGCGCATGCGGCGCGCTGAGCGCGATCGCCGCGCCGATCAGCACCAGCGCCGGCCGCCAGTCCAGCCGCCGCAGCAGGGCATGGGCGAGGCTCATGAAGGCGAGCGCTGCCGCGGCGGCCGCGAGTGCCGCGACGCCGGTCCAGCCGCCGGCCCGGAAGGCGAGGGCCATGGCGACCTGCGACAGCCATTCCTTGGCGATCCAGAAGCTGCCCGGCATCGTATGGGAATAGCCGTCGGTCCAGGGAAAGGCCCGGCTGCGCAGGATCTCCTCACCGACAAAGACGTGCCAATGGCTGTCGGGGTCGTTCAGCAGGCTGCCCGCGAGCAGCATGAACAGGCCGTAGAGGCCGGCGCCGATCGCCAGGACCAGGCGCATGTCGACCGGCCGCGGCGCGGGCAGGGGATTGGGACCGATCAACGTCTCGATGCGCATCGGACGAGTGTTGCCAGGAGTGGGCGAGATTCGCATCCGGCAAGCCGCGCGTGCGGTCTATGCCGGAGATCGCGGCGGCGCGCAGGTGCCATGCGAGGCCCTCCCGTGGCTCACGGATTGCCAAGCTCGGCGTTCCGGTGCAGCCTTCTGTGATCACAGAAAGAGGCCGGATGAACCGGCCGGTCGACACGGGAGGAAGTCGATGACGATGCCGACACGCAGAACCCTGCTCAGCTCCGCCGCCGGCCTCGGCGTGGTGGCGCTCGCCGCGCCCGCTCTTGCCCAGGCCTATCCGGCGCGGCCGATCACGCTGATCGTGCCGTGGGGCGCGGGCGGCGGCACCGACGCGACCGCGCGCATCGTCGCATCGATCCTCGAGCGGGAGCTCGGCCAGCCGGTCAATGTCGTCAACCGGACGGGCGGTTCGGGCGTCGTCGGCCACTCGGCGATCGCGACCGCCGCGCCCGACGGCTACACGATCGGCATGCTCACGGTCGAGATCTCGATGATGCACTGGCAGGGGCTGACCGAGCTGACGCCGGCGAGCTACACGCCGCTGGCGCTGATGAACGAGGATCCGCCGGGCGTGCAGGTGGCGGCGAGTTCGTCGTACCGGACGATCAAGGACCTCGCCGACGCGATCAAGGCCAATCCCGGCAAGCTCAAGGCGTCCGGCACCGGCCAGGGCGGGATCTGGCATCTGGCCCTGGTCGGCTGGCTCGGCGCCATGGGCTTGCCCGCCAATGCAGTGCCATGGGTGCCGTCCAACGGCGCGGCGCCGGCCATGCAGGACCTCGCCGCCTCGGGCCTCGACATCGTCACCTGCTCGGTGCCGGAGGCGAAGGCCATGCTCGATGCCGGCCGCGCCCGCTCGCTGGCCATCATGGCGCCGGCCCGCAATCCGCAGTTCCCCAACGTGCCGACGTTGAAGGAAGGGCTCGGCATCGATTATTCGGTCGGCGCCTGGCGCGGCATCGGTGCGCCGAAGAACCTGCCGGTGCCGATCGCCGAACGGCTGACCGCGGCCCTCAAGAAGGCCAATGAATCCAAGGAATTCCAGGAATTCATGAACAATCGCGGCTTCGGCATCAAATGGGCCGACGGCGCGGGCTTCGCCAAGTTCATGGCCGATGGCGATGCCGCCATGGGCGTTGCCATGAAGGCGGCCGGCCTCGCCAAGCAAGGCTGACGCGGGCCCTCGGGCTCGCTCGCACGACCGGAGCTGCGCCGGCCGGCGGCATTGCCATCCGGGACGGCGCGCACCGACTAGACCAACCCGATCCTGCCAGGGGACCCATGCATCTTTCCGATCGTGTGACGGGCGGATTTTTTGCAGCCCTCGGAGCGGCCGCCGCCTATGGCGGCTCGCTCCTGCCGCCAGTGCCAGGCCAGCAGGTCGGGCCGAACGTATTTCCGATGGTCATCGGTTTCGGCCTGATCGCCTGCGGCCTCGCCATTGCCTTTGGCGTGGGGCGCTCCTTCGAGGAGCCGGAGGAGATCGTCACGTCGGAAGATGGGTCTCATGCGCCGGCCGACGCCCTGCCTCCGCCGGTTCGCCATGGGGCGCTGAAGACGCTGGTGCCGCCGCTGCTGCTCCTGTTCTACGCCTTCAGCGTCGATATGCTCGGCTTCATCCCGACCGCGGCGATCATGGTCCTCGCCACCTCGCTCGCCCTCGGCGGCACCTGGCGCACGGCCGTGCCTCTGGCGCTCGTCGCGCCACCCGCGGTGCACCTGATCTTCGCCAAGCTGCTGCGGGTGCCGCTGCCCGCCGGCCTCCTGCCCATGCCGTGGTGAGGGGCCGGCCATGAGCGCCTTCATTGACGCCATCGGGATGGTGCTCGCGCCCGACGTGCTCGTCGCCATCTTCCTGTCCGCCGTCTACGGGCTGGTCGTCGGGTCGCTGCCGGGGCTGTCGGCCACCATGGCGACGGCCCTGCTGGTGCCGGTCACCTTCTATCTCTCGCCGATCGCGGCCGTCGCCACGATCATCACCGCCTCGGCCATGGCAATCTTTTCCGGCGACATCCCCGGCTGCCTTCTGCGCATCCCGGGCACGCCGGCCTCCGCGGCCTATACGGATGAGGCCTACGCGATGACCCGCAAGGGGCAGGCCGAGCTCGCGCTCGGCATCTGCCTCTGGTTCTCCGCGCTCGGCGGCGTGTTCGGCACGCTCTCGCTGATCCTGATGGCGCCCCTGCTCGCCGAATTCGCCCTGTCCTTCTCGACCTTCGAATATTTCTGGCTCGCCTTCCTCGGCCTGATGTGCGCGACGCTGGTGGCACGGTCGTCGCCGGTCAAGGCGATCGCGGCCATGCTGGTCGGCCTTCTGATCGCCTGCGTCGGCATCGAGAACCCGGCGGGCACGCCGCGTTTCACCTTCGGCTTCACCGATCTGCTCGGCGGCATCGAGGTCGTGCCGGCGCTGGTCGGCTGCTTCGCGGTGGCCGAGGTCATGCGCGCCATGTCGGTGCCCGAGCCTCCGCCGCTGGCACGGCGAAAATTCGGTTCGATCCTCGCGGGACAGTGGAAGCTGACCAAGGAATATCCGGTGCAGCAGACCCGCGGCAACATTGTCGGCATCATCATCGGCGTCCTGCCCGGCGCCGGCGCCGACATGGCGGCCTGGGTCTCCTACGCCATGGCCAAGCGGTTCTCGAAGACGCCGGAAAAGTTCGGCACAGGTCATCCCGAGGGGCTGATCGAGGCGGGCGCGTCCAACAACGCCTCGCTTGCGTCCGGCTGGGTGCCCTCGCTGCTCTTCGGCATTCCCGGCGATACCATCACCGCCATCGCCATCGGCGTGCTCTACATGAAAGGGCTCAATCCAGGCCCGACGCTGTTCACCGAGAAGGCGTCGAGCATGTATGCGCTCTACATCATCTTCATGCTGGGCAATGTCATCATGATCCCGCTCGGCATCGTCATGATCCGCCTGGCGAGCCATGTGCTGCGGCTCAAGCGCTACGCCATCATGCCCGTCATCGTGCTGCTCTGCGCGGTCGGCTCGTTCGCGACCGGCAACAACCTTTTCCTGGTCATCACCGTCGCCGCCTTCGGCTGCATCGGCTACGTCATGGAGAAGAACGGCTATCCGGTCGCCGCCATGGTGCTCGGCGTAGTCATGGGCTCGATGGTCGAGCAGCATTTCGTCACGTCGCTGATCAAGTCGGACGGATCGATCCTGCCGTTCTTCGAGCGGCCGGTCTCGGCCGTGCTCGCCGCCATCACCATCGGCCTGTTCGTCTGGCCGCTGGCGGTCTGGCTCTGGCGCCGGCGCCCCGGCCGGACGGTGCCTGCGACCTGATGCGCAGCATCCGAGGGACGTGACCGGCTTCAGTTGGCGCTGGCCGGCTGGATCGCGGGCAGGGCTTCTGTCGTTACGTCCTGACGGGCGCTTTCCGGCTGGCCGGCCATCGGCGCCTGGGCCTGGGGCGGCTGCAGTTCCGGCGGCAGCGGCGGCGGGGTGGTCGGCGCCGGCGGCAGCGAGTCCTCGATGACCGGCGGCGAAGCGATCTTGCCGCCGATCAGCCGGACGATCTCGGGCGCTTCCGCGAAGGTGCCGTGACGCAGGAGATCGGTCCAGCCCTGCGAGGTCATCGTGAAGACGCGCACGCCGAGCCCGGAAATGATCTCGCGGTGCTGCGGATTGCGCACGTCGAGCGCGCCGAGACGCTGGCGGTCCCAGGCGACCGTCATGGAAGCGGCGAGCGCCCGGTCGTCGGACTGGACGAACAGCGAGATGCGGCCCGGCCGCGCGACGCGCGCGACCTGTCCGCGGAACACCTCGACATCGAGGTCCGGCGCCGCCAGGATCACCTCGCCCAGATGGCCGTTCGCTTCGCCCCGCCCGGCAATGCCGGCCTGGCGCAGGCCCTCCATGGTCAGGAAGGCGCCCATGGAATGGGCGATGAGATGGATGCGTCCGATACCGGGCACGTCGCCGAGATCGGCGAGCAGCTTCTCGAAGGCATCGCGCGATGCGGTCGCAATCTCCCGGTCGCCGCCATAGGCCAGCATGCGCCGGTAGCTCGGCCAGGTGAACAGGACCGGGGTGCCGCGGAAGCCGGCATCGGTCGCCACCTGGACGAGCCGGAAGGCGGCCTCGTCGTAATCGGTGTTGAAGCCGTGGATGTAGACGAGCACGTCGCGCTGGTCGGCCGGCTTGGCGGCGATGGCCTGGGCAAGCTGGCTGCGGAATGCATCGGGCGTCAGCGCGGTGCGGTCCGCCAGGACGAAGTGGCGCGACGGGCTCTCGGCGGTGAGCGTCGGGCGCGGAATGGTGCCGACCTGATGGCCGGGGGGCACGGTGACGACCTGACGGTAGAAGCGTGCCCGCTCGCGGGTCGGATCGCCCAGCCGGTCGCCCGGCAGAGCCGGACGCGTCGAGGTCACGAAGACGTTGACCGCGCGGATCTGGCCGGGGCGGCTCGCCAGGGCGCCGACCGAGGCAGAGAGGCCCGAGGCGTCCGCGCCGAGGCAGCCTGCCATCAGCAGCGATGCCAGTCCCACCAGAGCGAAACGAATGACCATAGCGGGTTTGCGGAGCGGCGGCGCGGGCATGGGGGCGGCATGGAATTGCGAAAAGAGGTCATTGCCGCACGCCGTCTTGCCGAAGCGTGAATCGCGGCAGGCGGACGGGAGGGGTGCGCGTGGCGTTACCGGCTGTGCGTGGCGGGAATGCGGCCGAACCGCGGCCGCGACCCTCCATGCGATCGGGTTGTATCGGACGTGTTCTGCAATTAACGAGAAATAAGCGACTATTCGCCAGAGTAGCGGCGCGTTGCAACACGATGGCCCGGCGGTACTGCGAGGTAGAGCTGCCAGATGCGGTCGGTTCTGATCTTTGCCGCCGTCATAGCGGCAGTATTCGCCGCAGCCTTTGCCAGTCCGGGCGCCGGCGGCGACGTCGCCGTTGCGGTTTCGCCCTTCGCCCCGGCGAGCCGGGCGGCCGAAGTCGTCGCGGCGGCCGAGGGGGCGCTCGTCACGCCTTCGCGCTTCGGCTGGATCGTCGTCGCGCGCGGCGAGCGGCGTGATTTCGTCGCCGGGCTCTACGCAGCCGGCGCGTGGCTCGTTTTCGACCCGCGGATCGTGGGCGCCTGTCTCCAGAAGGAGTGAGCTCATGCAGGGACTTGAGGAACTGCGTCGGAAGTTCGGGCTGGTCCTGGTCCCGTTCCTCTGGGCGAATGTCGCATTGATCGCCGTGCTGGCGCTGGTACTCGGCAGCAGCTCCGTTGCCGTCGCGATCGGCGGTGCCGTCGTTATCGCCGGTGGCGCGACAGTGTGCTGGTGGCAAGATCGGACCGGTCCGGCCACGCGCATGGTGACCGCCATGGCGGCGTCCGCGCTGGTCGCACTGCTCGTCTACGTCTTCGCCGGGCACCGCTATCAGATCGACATGCACATGTATTTCTTCGCCATGCTGGCGGTGGTCGCCGGCTGGTG
The DNA here is from genome assembly GCF_026847585.1 of Phreatobacter sp. AB_2022a. Lineage (NCBI taxonomy): Bacteria > Pseudomonadati > Pseudomonadota > Alphaproteobacteria > Hyphomicrobiales > Phreatobacteraceae > Phreatobacter > Phreatobacter sp. AB_2022a. Next base: position 63,721 of record NZ_JAPSET010000035.1, on the reverse strand, counting down.
CGACTGGCGCGCCATCGTGGCCAATGCGGCGGTCACAGCCGTGCATCACCTCGTGCTGAATTTCGCGCTGCCCGCAGCGGTCTTCCCGACCAGCAACCCGGATCTGATGCGGGTGATCGTCCATGCCGTCATCGTCGTGGTCGAGACTGCGGTGCTGACCTGGCTGACGTTTCGCCTGCAGGCGCTGTTCGTCGCCTCGGACGCGGCCATGGCCGAGATTCTCGCCGCGCAGACCGATTCCGCGGAAACCAGGCGGACCTCCGCCGCGCTCGCCGAGCAGAGCGAGCGCCTCGCGCAACGCGCCCGCTCGGCAGAAGAGTTCACCGCCCGCCTTCAGGCGCTGGCGGGAAACCTGATCAGCTCATCGTCGGAAGTTGCGGAGGCTGCGCGCAACCTCTCCTCCGCCGCGCGCGACACGGCGGAGCGGGTCCAGGCCGTCGCCTTCGCGGCCGAGAATGCGTCCGGCAACGTACAGACGGTCGCCGTCGGAGCGGAACAGCTCGCCGCCTCGATCGGCGACATCAACGGCCAGGTCGCCCGTTCGGCCGAGGTCGCCCGCAGCGCGGCCGAGGAAGCGGCCCGGACCAATGACAACATCATGGCCCTGACCGCCGCGGCCGGCCAGATCGGCGACGTCGTCGCGCTGATCCGGGCGATCGCCGCGCAGACCAATCTGCTTGCGCTCAACGCCACCATCGAGGCGGCGCGCGCCGGCGAGGCGGGCAGGGGGTTTGCGGTGGTCGCCTCGGAGGTCAAGCAGTTGGCGGCCCAGACCGCCCGGGCCACCAACGAGATCGGCGACAAGATCACCGAGATCCAGTCGGCGACGACGGTGACGGTCAGCTCGATCTCACGCATCGTCGCGACGATCGGCACCATCCGCGAGGTCACGTCGGCGATCGCAGGGTCGATCGCCGAGCAGGGCGCGGCGACCGCCGAGATCGCCGCCAACACGCAGCGCGCGGCAAGCGGCACTGCCGACGTCACCGGCAATATCGTCGGCATCGGCCAGTCGGCCGAGGTGACGGGAACCGCCTCTGCCCGCCTGACCGGGCTGTCGCGCTCGCTTGCCGACCAGTCGGCCGAACTGCAGCAGGCGGTGGCCGCCTTCATGGATGACCTCAAGGCGGCCTGAGACCTCTGGCGGATGCGTTCGGTGCTCGCATTGAGACCCCGGGTTTGTTACCAACCCGGTCATGCGTGCGCCGATCGACATTGAACAGCTCTCCCGCGCCATCCGTGCCGGCGACCGTGCGATGCTGGCGCGAGCCATTACGCTGGTCGAATCGACGAAGCCCGAGCACCAGGCGCTGGCGCGGGATCTGGTGCAGCGCCTGCTGCCCGAGACGGGCCGCGCGATCCGCATCGGCATTACCGGCGTGCCAGGCGCTGGCAAGTCGACGACCATCGACACGTTCGGCTCGAACCTCACTGCGGCCGGCCACCGGGTTGCGGTCCTGGCGGTCGATCCGTCGTCCTCGCGCACCGGCGGCTCGATCCTCGGCGACAAGACGCGCATGGCGCGGCTTGCGACCGACCCCAACGCCTATGTGCGGCCCTCGCCCTCCTCCGGCACGCTCGGCGGTGTCGCCGCCAAGACGCGCGAGACCATGCTTCTCTGCGAGGCCGCGGGCTTCGACGTGCTGCTGGTCGAAACCGTCGGCGTCGGCCAGTCGGAGACCGCGGTCGCCGACATGACCGACCTTTTCCTGGTGCTGATGCTGCCGGGTGCAGGCGATGAACTGCAGGGCATCAAGAAGGGCATCCTGGAGCTTGCCGACATCATCGCGGTCAACAAGGCCGACGGCGACGGCGCGGCGCGCGCCAAGTCGGCTGCCGCCGAATATCGGGCGGCGCTGCACATCATGGCTCCCCGCTCGCGCGTCTGGTCGCCGCCCGTCCTGACCATATCCGGCCTTGCCAACGAGGGGCTTGACGCGCTCTGGCAGCAGATCGAGGCCTATCGCGCCAAGATGGAGGCTTCCGGCGATTTCGCCGCCCGCCGCCGATCGCAGGGCGTCAAATGGATGTGGACGATGCTGCAGGAGCGGGTGACCGACCGGCTGAAGCGCGATCCCGCGCTGAAGGCGCGGCTGCCGGCGCTGGAGGCGGAGGTCGCGAGCGGTCGCGTCGCGCCGATGGTGGCGGTCGAGGAGATCGCTGCGGCGCTCGGGCTCTGACCGTCCCGGCCGACCAGCCATCCCCGCTTGTCTGTTGTTGGACCGCCGAGGCCCGCACTAGCCTTGCCAGTCACCGGAGCGAGGCGTGGGAAACGCCGAATCGCGGGTGGGCAGGGGGCTTCCAATGACGTTGACACGCCGCGCCGTCGGCCTTGCGGCGCTCGCCGCGCCTTTCGTTCTGCCGTCGCATGTGCTTGCGCAGACCATCCCGCTGAAGCGGCTGGTCGTGCCGTTCCTGGCGGGCGGTGCACTCGACTTCGTCGGCCGCTTGCTGGCCGACGCGCTGGCGCCTGCCACCGGTGGCCGCGTCGTCGTGGAGAATATCGGCGGTGCCGGCGCGATGCTGGGCATCGCCAATGTCGCCAACAGCCCTGCCGACGGCGCGACCGCCGGCATCGCAACGGCCTCGACGCTGATCACCAACAAATATCTGTTCTCGCGGATGCTCTACGATCCCGACAAGGATCTCACCGCGATCAGCCGTATCGCCACCGGCACCATCCTGTGCGTCGTCAATGCCAAGCGGGCCGAGGAGCGGGGCTGGAAGAGCTTCCGCGATCTGATCGCCTGGGGCCGTGCCAATCCTGGCAAGATCAATTTCGGTTCGTCGGGCCTCGGTCAGACGTCGCATCTGATGCTGGGCCTCATCAATGCCCGGTGCGGCACCGGCATGGTGCATCTGCCCTATCGGGGCGGCGCCCCGGCGATCGCCGATCTGATGTCCGGCAATATCGACGTCATGTTCGACACCATGGCGGCGCTCCTGCCCAATGTGGCGGCCGGAACCTTCCGGGCGCTGGCGGTGGCGAGCCTGGAGCGGCAGTCCTTCCTGCCGGACGTGCCCGGCATGAAGGAGTTCGCCGATCTGAACCTCGCCGATGTCGACATCCAGACCTGGTTTGCCGTCGTGGTGCCTGCGGCGACGCCGGCGCCGATCGTCGCCGATTATCACAAGGCTGTTCTCGCGGCCGTCGCGACCGAGCGCTATGCGACGCGCATGACACCGGCCGGGCTGAGCGCCGCGACCGATGCGTCACCCGCGGCCCTGAAGGACCTCATCCGGCGCGAGAACCCGTTCTGGGAGGAACTCGTCCGGGTCTCCGGCACCAAGCTGGACTGAGCCGTGCCGTGGACGAGCCCGCTGCGGGACGCAGATGACCTCTGCCGCCTCGCGGCTCGACTTGCGCTCCGGCCGTCCGCTACCGTTCCGGCGCTGACAAGAGCATGAAGGGAATAGGAAACGTGGCTAAGGCACCGATTTGGCAGTGGTCCGCCGTCGAGACGGCGGCGGCGATCAAGAAGGGCAAGGTCTCATCGGAGGAGGTGGTGCGCGCCCATGTCGAGCGCATGCATCAGGCCAATCCGAAGATCAATGCCGTGGTCGTCGATCTCAGCAAGGACGCCATCAAGGCGGCCAAGGCTGCCGACAAGGCGCTGGCTAAGGGCAAGGACGTCGGGCCGCTGCACGGCGTTCCCGTCACCATCAAGATCAACATCGACGTCCAGGGCCAGGCCAATTCCAACGGCGTGGTGGCCCTCAAGGACAATATCGCGCCGGGCGATTCGCCGGTGACCAGCAATCTGAAGAAGGCCGGCGCGGTCATCATCGGCCTGACCAACACGCCCGAATTCTCGATGCGCGGCTTCACCGACAATCCCCTGCACGGGCTGACGCTGAACCCCTGGGATCCGGCGGTCACCTGCGGCGGCTCGTCCGGTGGTGCCGGCGCCTCGGTGGCGATGGGCATCGGCACCATCGCGCACGGCAATGATATCGGGGGCTCGCTGCGCTGGCCGGCCCAGTGCAACGGCATCGCCACCATCAAGCCGACCCAGGGCCGGATCCCCGCCTTCAATCCGAGCGCGACGGCCGAGCGGCCGCTGATGGCCCAGTTCATGTCCTCGCAGGGGCCGATGGCGCGCGAGGTGCGCGATGTGCGCCTCGGCCTCGAGGTGATGGCACAGCGCGATCCGCGCGACCCCTGGTGGGTGCCGGCGCCGCTCAAGGGCCCGAAGCCGAAGGGGCCGATCAAGGTCGCGCTCGCCAAGATCCCGCGCGACATGGATACCGATCGCTCGGTGATCGCGCTGGTCCGCAAGGCCGCCGACCACCTCAGCGATGCCGGCTACAACGTCTCCGAGGTCGAGGTGCCCGATCTCGGCGGCGTCTGGCAGCTCTGGTGCAACCTGATCATGACCGAACTCGCCGTTCTGCAGGAGGAGCAGATGCGCGCGACCACCAGCGCGGATTTCCAGAAGACGCTGGATGGTTTCCTCAAGCTGTCGACCCGGCTCGACCAGGCCGGCTACATGAAGGCCATTGCCGATCGCTCGCGCCACATCCGCAACTGGATGACTTTCCTCGAAGACTATCCGCTGGTGCTGACCCCGACCACGGTCAAGCGCACGCCCGAGACCAATGCCGATCTCGGCGGCGACAAGCGGGTCAGGGAACTTTTCCACAACGACCTGCGGTTCATCTCCTCGATCAACGTGCTTGGCCTGCCGGCCGCGGTTGTGCCGGCCGGGATCAACAAGGGCCTGCCGGTCGGCGTGCAGATCGTCGGCTCGCGCTATCGCGAGGATCTCTGCCTCGACGCCGCCGCCGCGATCGAAAGCAGGGTCGGCATCGTGACCAAGGAGCTGTGGGGGCGCGGCTGACGGCCGCGGCGGCGGTCGGTGCCTTTGGTCGCCGGCCGCCCCGTTTCCGTCGCAGTCTTGGTCTGTTCTTGGCCGCAACGCCGTTGCCGGCCTCCCGCGGGCGGCCAGCAGCCCGGATTTTGAGCATCGCGCGCCGCCGATCCCGCTTGGCGGCGGTCGCGCTGCGTTGCTACAACCCTTCGCGGATGCAGCGCCAACGACCAGGAATGAAGCCATGGCCGACGACAGCCTCTTGATCGGCAAGAGCACAAAGCCGGAAGTGCTCGCTCTCAAATTCGGCAACAGGCACGGCCTGATCACCGGCGCGACCGGCACCGGCAAGACAGTGACCCTGCAGGTTCTCGCCGAGGGCTTCTCCAATGCCGGCGTGCCGGTCTTCGCAGCCGACATCAAGGGCGATCTGTCCGGGGTCGCCGCCATGGGCGAGGCCAAGCCCTTCATCACGGAGCGCGCGAGCCAGGTCGGCATGACCTGGGCGCCAGCCGCCTTTCCGGTCACGTTCTGGGATCTCTTCGGCGAGCAGGGACATCCGATCCGCGCCACCATTTCCGAGATGGGACCGCTGCTCCTGTCGCGGCTGATGGATCTCAACGAGACGCAGGAAGGGGTCATCAACATCCTCTTCCGTTATGCCGACGAGAAGGGTCTTCTGCTGCTGGACCTGAAGGACCTGCGCGCTATGCTGTCCGAGCTCGGCTCGAACAAGGAGCTGCAGAACGAGCTCCGTGCGGCCTATGGCAATGTCTCGCCGCAATCGGTCGGCGCGATCCAGCGCCAGCTTCTGACCCTCGAGAATCAGGGCGGCGGGCAGTTCTTCGGCGAGCCGGCGCTGCTGCTCAAGGACCTGATGCGGACCGACCGCGACGGCCGGGGCATCATCAACCTGCTGGCCGCGGACAAGCTGATGGGCAGCCCCCAGCTCTACGCCACCTTCCTGCTGTGGCTGATGTCGGAGCTGTTCCAGGAACTGCCCGAGGTCGGCGATCTCGACAAGCCCAAGCTGGTCTTCTTTTTCGACGAGGCCCACCTCCTGTTCAAGGATGCGCCGAAGGCGCTGATCGAGAAGATCGAGCAGGTGGTGCGCCTGATCAGGTCGAAGGGCGTCGGCATCTATTTCGTCACGCAGAACCCGCTCGACGTGCCCGACACGGTTCTCGCTCAGCTCGGCAACCGCGTGCAGCATGCCCTGCGCGCCTTCACGCCGCGCGACCAGAAGGCGGTCAAGGCCGCGGCGACGACGTTCCGGCCGAACCCCAAGCTCAATACCGAGGCGGTCATCACCGAACTCGGCAAGGGCGAGGCGCTGGTCTCCATGCTGGAGGGCAACGGCGTGCCGTCGATGGTACAGCGCACCTTGATCGCGCCGCCGACCGCGCGGATCGGTCCCATCACGGTCGAGGAACGGCAGAAGATCATCGCGGCGAGCCCGATGAAGGGCAAATATGACGAGGTCGTCGATCGCGAATCCGCCTTCGAGCAGTTGCAGAAGCGCCATCAGGAGGACGCCGCGCCCCAGGAGGCCGATGCGGGTGGTCTCGGCGGACTGCTCGGCAGCATTCTCGGCGGCGGCGGTGCGCCGGCCGGCAAGGGCGGACGCACCCGCATGACGACGAGCGAGGTCATGATCCGCAATGCCGCCGGCTCGATCGCCCGGTCGGTCGGCACCCAGATCGGCCGTGCGCTGATCCGCGGGGTGCTTGGCGGCTTCCGCCGCTGAGCCTCCCTTGACGTCGGCGCGGCGGCCCGATCACGCCGCGCCTCTGCCAAATTGTCGCGGTCCGGACGAACCGGTGCACTTCGGCTCTGGTCGACTGGTATGGCAGTCAGTTAACATGTATCTTATCGGAGAAGTTGCAGCGGCGGCCTTCGCGCCAATGTCGGGATTTATGCCATGGCAGGGATGAAGCAGATCCAAGCGGCGCAGGTCCTTCTGCTGCGAACGGCCTCGGCAGAGGCCGACAAGGCCGCCCAGGACCTCCGCGATCTCGGGATGGTACACGTTGCAGTGGTGACATCTGTGCTGGAACTGGCGGTCCGGATCGCCGGCGGCAAGGTCAATGTCGTCGTGGTCTACGAGCAGGACACGGCTGCGGCGGTGCTGCGCGGCGAGGACGGCCTGGTCCAGGCGCCGCCGGATGCACGCACGGCCTCGATCCCCTGCCTGCTGCTGACGCCGGAGGCCGGCCGCCGGACCACGCAGGCGGCCCAGGCCGCCGGCTTCGCCGCCGCTCTGCCCGACACGGCGCCTGCGCGTGTCATCTATCGCCGGGTCGGGGCCCTGATGCAGCGTGTGCGGCGGCTGGGGCGGGAGCGCGATGCCGCCCAGCGCGCGGCGGCCTGACGAGACCTGTTTTCGGGCGACACCTGACGCCCCCGCGGGGCGTTTCCAAATGCATTGGCGCGCGCTAGCGTCGCGGTCCCGCCAAAGCTGGACATTCCGCCATGACCTCGTCGCGCCCTCTCGAACAGGTACTCGCCAACGTCGATTCAACTCTTGACCAGAGCCTCGAGCGGCTGTTCGCGCTGCTCCGCATCAAGTCCATCTCCACCGACAGCGCCTATGCCAAGGACTGCGTCGAGGCGGCCGAGTGGCTCGCCGCCGATCTCAGGACGATCGGCTTTGCGGCCGAGGTCCGGCCGACCGGCGGTCATCCCGCCGTGGTGGCCAAGAGCCCGGGCGATGCCGGCCGGCATGCGTTGTTCTACGGCCATTACGACGTTCAGCCGGTCGACCCGCTGAACCTGTGGGACACGCCGCCTTTCGAGCCGAGCCTTGCGACCGGCCCGGATGGGGCCAAGCGCATCCTGGCGCGCGGCGCCTGTGACGACAAAGGCCAGGTGATGACCTTCGTCGAGGCCTGCCGCGCCTGGAAGGCGGTGACCGGCTCGCTGCCCGTGGGGCTGACACTGCTGATCGAAGGCGAGGAGGAGAGCGGCTCGAAACATCTCTTCGATTTCGTCAGGGCGAACAAGGACGATCTCAAGGCGGATGTCGCGCTCGTCTGCGACACCGGCATGTGGGACAGCGACACGCCGGCCATCACCACCTCGCTGCGTGGGCTCGTCTATGAAGAGGTCAAGGTCATCGCCGCTGATCGCGACCTGCACTCGGGCGTCTATGGCGGCGCAGCGCGCAATCCCATCCACGTTCTCGGCAGGATCGTCGGCGCGATCCATGGCGATGACGGCCGCATCGCCATTCCCGGCTTCTATGACGGCGTGAAGGACCTGCCTCCCGACGTCAAGGCGGACTGGGAGGGCCTGGGGCTCACCGCCGACGCCTTCCTCGGCCCGATCGGGCTCAGCGAGCCGATCGGCGAGAAGGGCCGGCTGCTGATCGAAATGATCCAGTCGCGACCGACCTGCGACGTCAACGGCATCATCGGCGGCTATACCGGCGAGGGTACCAAGACGGTGATCCCGTCAGAGGCTTCGGCCAAGGTGTCGTTCCGACTGGTCGCCGGGCAGGACCCGCTCAAGATCCGCGAGGCCTTCCATGCCTTCGTCCGGTCCCTGCTGCCGGTCGACTGCAAGGTCGAGTTCATCAGCTACAAGGCGAGCCCTGCCATCGAGCTGCCCTGGACCATGCCGGCGCTGACGGCGGCGCGTGCTGCGCTGACGGCGGAATGGGGACGCAAGGCCGTGACCATCGGCTCGGGCGGCTCGATCCCGATCGTCGGCGACTTCAAGAATGTGCTCGGGCTCGATACCCTGCTGGTCGGCTTCGGGCTGGAGGATGACCGCGTCCATTCGCCGAACGAAAAATACGACCTGAAGAGCTTTCACAAGGGCATTCGCAGCTGGGCGCGCATCCTCGACGCGCTGGCGCAGTAACGACGCGTCGCACAAGAAAACGCCGCGCGGGCAGGGCTCGCGCGGCGTATTGTTTTATCGTCGGCTGTCGCCGTCGGCGCTCAGCGGCCCTTGCGGCGGCGCTGCTGTCCGAGGCCCATCTGCTTGGCGAGCTGCGAGCGTGCCGCAGCGTAGTTCGGCGCAACCATCGGATAGTCGGCCGGCAGGCCCCACTTCTCGCGATAGTCTTCCGGCGACAGATTGTACTGCGTGCGCAGGTGGCGCTTCAGCGACTTGAACTTCTTGCCGTCCTCCAGACAGACGATGTAGTCCGGGGTGATCGACTTCTTCACCGGCACGACCGGCTTCGGCGGCTCGGCGGGGACTTCGATCTTGCCTGTTGAAATATTCGTGAGCGCGTTGTGGACGCTGTTGATCAGGCCGGGCAAGTCGCTGGTGGACACAGAATTATTGCTGACATAAGCCGAGACGATATCGGCAGCGAGCTCGATATAGTTGTTTGCGCTCAACGAGTCGGCCATGGCTTTGCTAATCCTCTAAAAAGCGGCAGAAGCTGCCGCCGTGACATTCATGCGCTTGAAACGCTTAGCATGTGGCGTTGTTGTTCCGACGCTCATCACCTAGCGACAAGCCGATTCGGAAAATCGTCACTGGCAGGCAGATACTGCTGTTGAGATAAGGTTTCAAGGCCAATATGCAATAAATCAAGTAAAATCGAATTGCGATTATCCGCCGCAGTCACATTCGGTCATCTTTTTGTCAGGCGACCCTGCAGGAATGCGAGCGGCGCCGGTAGCTGTACAACCAGATTTTGCGCGCGTCACGCGCAAACTGCCCAAGAAATCCGTTGATTGCCGGCCTGCAGCCGTCCACTTACCTGATGAGGCCGGCCGCGATCGGCCTGCGGCAGATCAGTACGCAGGCGCCGACAGCAGTCACATGACGGCGCCACAGGAGCGTCAGTAGGAGACATCTTACCTATTCTTGGCCGCCATGGTCTGACCAAATTTCTATCCACCTGTCCAAATATCCTGATGACGAGGATTTGCCGATGACTGACAAGCGCGCCCGTCTCGACGCCGCGGCGGCAGCCGCACCGGTGGCCGCGCGCCAGCCGGTCGAGAAGATCATGCATGATGTTGTGCTGCGCGACGATTATGACTGGCTGAGGGCGGCCAATTGGCAAGCGGCCATCCGCGACCCCTCGCTGCTGCCGGCACCGATCCGGACCTATCTGGAGGCGGAGAACGCTTATGCCAGGGCGGTGCTGAAACCGGTCGAGCCGCTGATCGACGCGCTGTTCCAGGAAATGAAGGGTCGGATCAAGCAAGACGATTCATCGGTGCCCGCGCCCGATGGTGCCTGGGAATATTACGAAAGCTTTCGCCTCGGCGGACAGCATCCGATGATCTGCCGTCGTCCGCGCGGGACGACCGCCGGCGAGCAGGTCATGCTCGATGGCGATGCTCTCGCCGACGGCAAGCCGTATTTCGATCTCGGCGCGGCGGCGCACAGCCCGGACCACGCAAGACTGGCCTGGAGCCATGACGACAAGGGTTCGGAATTCTTCACCATCGCGGTGCGCGACCTCGCGACCGGACAGGATCTTGGCGACCTGGTGACGGAGACCGGCGGCGATGCGGTCTGGTCGGCCGACAGCACGGCCTTCCATTACATCAGGCTCGACGACAACCATCGGCCGCTCAAGGTCTTCCGCCATGCCATCGGCACGGATGCGGCGGCCGATCGGCTGGTCTACGAGGAAACCGACACCACGGTCTTCGTGGGGCTCGATCGAGCGACGTCGGGCGACGTCGCCTTCATCACCGGCGCGCAGAGCGATTCAACGGAAGTCCGTCTTCTCGATCTGCGCGATCCAGCCGCGGCGCCCCGCCTCATCCTGCCGCGCGAGGACGAGGTGAAGTCCCATCCCGACCACCATCCCTCCTATGAGGGGCGGCCGACATTGTTCATCCTGACCAATGCCGACGGCGCCGAGGACTATAAGGTCGTCGTCACGCCGGCTACCGATCCCGCGCGTTCGGCCTGGCGGGAACTCGTGCCGCACCGTCCGGGCGTGCTCATTCTGTCGATCACCGTGCTGCGGCGCTGGCTGGTGCGGCTGGAGCGCGAGAATGCCCTGCCGCGCATCGTGGTCCGGCACCTGGAGACGGGCGAGGAACATGCCATTGCCTTCGACGAGGAGGCCTATTCGCTGGGCATTGTCGGTGGCTACGAATTCGATACCGATACGCTGCGTTTCGCCTATTCGTCGATGACGACGCCGAGCGAGATCTGGGACTACGACATGGCGCGGCGCGAGCGTGTCCTGCGCAAGCGCCAGGAGGTGCCGTCCGGCCATGATCCATCGGCTTATGTAACGCGCCGCCTGCTGGCGCCCGCCGCCGACGGCGAAACCGTGCCTGTCTCACTGGTCTATCGCAAGGATCTGGCGCTCGACGGTACCGCACCGCTGCTGCTCTACGGCTACGGCTCCTACGGGGCCTCGATGCCCGCGTCCTTCTCCACGACGCGCCTGTCGCTGGTCGACCGCGGCTTCGTCTACGCCATCGCCCACGTGCGCGGCGGCATGGAGAAGGGCTATCGCTGGTACCGGAACGGCAAGCGCGAGCACAAGCTCAACACCTTCACCGATTTCATCGCGGCGGCCGAACATCTGGCCGCCGAGCGGTTCACCGCGCCCGGGCGGATCGTCACCCATGGCGGCTCGGCCGGCGGTCTCCTGATGGGCGCCATCGCCAATATGAGACCGGAGCTCTGGGGCGGCGTGATCGCCGAGGTTCCGTTCGTCGACCTCGTCAACACCATGCTCGACGACACATTGCCGCTGACGCCGCCGGAATGGCGCGAATGGGGCGATCCCATTCGCGACGCCGACGCGTTCCGGCGCATGCTCGGCTATTCCCCCTACGACAATGTCGCGGCCCATGCCTATCCGCCGATCCTGGCGCTCGCCGGCGTCTCGGATCCGCGAGTGACCTATTGGGAGCCGGCCAAATGGGTGGCGCGCCTGCGCGCCGCCAAGACCGATGCGAACCCCGTCCTCCTGGTGACCAACATGGATTCGGGCCATGGCGGCGCGGCCGGCCGGTTCGATCGGCTGAAGGAGGTGGCCAAGGCCTATGCCTTCGCGATCGCCGTGGTTGGCGCGCGGGACGCGGTGGCGTGACCCATCTCAGGGTCAGCCGGCCACCGCCGGCCGGCTTTCCCGGGCGAGCAGCAGCAACAGGTGGGCGATGCCGACCAGCCCGGCAAGGACGGCGGCGATGCCGATGCCGGGAATGCCACCGGCGCTTTTGGCCAGTCCGGCGATCGTCGCGCCGAGTGACGCGCCGACATAGATGCAGGCGGCGCTGAGCGAGAGCAGGACCTGCGTGCGATCCGGGTCGAGCGCCACGAGGCGGGCCTGCTGGGGCACCGACATGGACCAGCCGAAGCAGGCCCAGCCGAACAGCAGCAGGCCGCCCAGCCAAGGCGTTCCCCATGGCAGCAAGGTCACGGCCGCCATCATCGGCACGGGCAGTATGGTGGCGACGATCAGCGCGCGGTTCGCGCCGATGCGATCGGTCAGGTGACCGCCGAGCGCATTGCCGGCGACCGAGCCGAGGCCGTAGACGACGAGCAGGAGCGCCACCAGCTGCGGGCCGCCGCCAGTCTTTTCCTCGATGATTGGCGCGAGGAACGTGTAGGGGATCCAGGCCGCGCTCATGATGGAGGCGGTGAGCAGCACGGCAAAAGCCAGCCTGGGCGTCGCCAGGGTCGACACGAGGTCGGCGAGCCGGGCCGGCGCGACCGGGATGGCTCGCGGTACTTTCAGCGCCAGCGCGACCGTCATGGCGGCGGCGACCGCGCCGACCATGCCGAAGACCGGCGCCCAGCCGAGGCGGTAGCCGAGATAGCTGCCGGCCGGCAGGCCGAGCACCTGGGCAAGGGTGAGGCCGCCATAGATGATGGCCAGCGCCTGGCCGCGGCGTTCGGCCGGCACCGAGGCGATGGCGACGCCGGCGGCCGTCGGCGAATAGAGGCCGGAGCCGACCGCGGTGACGATCCGTCCGACATAGAGCATCGTCGCGTTGGTCGCGAGCGCGGAGACGGCGAGACCAAGGCTGAACAGGGCCAGGCCGGCAACCAGCACGGTGCGCCGGTCCAGCCGGCCGGTGGCCGACGTCAGCAGCGGCGAGCCGAGGGCATAGGCGATCGCATAGGCGCTCATGACCCAGCTCGCCCCGACCGGGCCGAGGCCGAGATCGCGTGACATGGGGCTGATGACGCCGATGACGGCAAAGGCGCCCATGCCGACGACGAAGGTTGCGGCGGACAGCAGGAGGAGGAGCGGCATGGAGCCTCGCGCGCCCGAGCCGGCAGGATGATGCCGTCAGCTTAGCGCGGGCGCCGCCGCGGGCGAGGTCCTTGCCGGCATGACCGCTGCGCCGCCAGGACATGACGGTCCGGAAACGACAGGGCCCCGGCGGAGAACCGCCGGGGCCCTGCCCGGAGAAGCGCCGCCGCAGTCAGGCCGGCATCACTTGGTCGCGGCCTGGAACATCTCGTCGACATAGTCCCAGTTGACCAGATGCTCGATGAACGCCTTGGCGTAGTCCGGGCGCCGGTTGCGATAGTCGATATAGTAGGAATGCTCCCAGACGTCACAGCCGAGGATCGGCTTGGCGCCATGCACCAGCGGGTTCTCGCCGTTCGGGGTCTTCATGGCCACGACCTTGCCGTTCTGCACGGCGAGCCAGCCCCAGCCGGAGCCGAACTGGGTGACGCAGGCCTCGATGAACTTGGCCTTCATCTCGTCGATCGAGCCGAAGCCGTCGATCAGCGCCTTTTCCAGTCCGCCCGGGATCTTGCCGCCGCCGTTCGGCTTCATCCATTTCCAGAAGTGGATGTGGTTGTAGTGCTGGCCGGCATTGTTGAACAGGCCGGCATTCTTGCCGAACGAGCCCTTGACCACCTCTTCCAGGCTCTTGCCTTCGAACTCGGTGCCCTTGATCAGGTTGTTGCCGTTGTTCACGTAGGCGAGGTGGTGCTTGTCGTGATGATACTCGAGCGTCTCCTTGGACATGTAAGGCTGGAGAGCATCGTGAGCATAGGGCAGATCGTCGAGCGTGAAGGACATGAGCTGTCTCCTGGAAAGACCGTTCCGGGCCTGGGGCACAGATGACGGCGATGCAAAGCAACCCCGTCTTGATAGGCCCGACCTTCCGGCGGGGCAATTGGGGAAGCCGCAGGTGAGGCCAAAGTTGCGAGAATCTTATGACATGCCTTTGATAGGCTGTAATAAACGGCGAAGAATCAGGCCGATGCAGCCCGGGCCACGCGGGTTGAAAAGGAAGACCCCATGATCCTGCTCCTCCAGGCCATCGCCGTTGTCCTGACGATCGCCGGCGCCGTCACCTTCTATCTCGGCAATGACCCGAGCATGCTGAGCCTGGGCAACACGCTGATGATCGTCGGCGCGATTGGCGCGGTCGGCGGCCTCGTTCTGTTCGCGCTGAGCGTCATCGCGAGCCGCATCGATCGGGTCGCGCGGGGCATCGACACGCTGAAGCTCGGCGTCACGCCGGCTCCGACCATGGTGCCGGCGCTGCGGCCCGCCGAGGTCGAGCCGCGCGGGGACGCGGTGCCGGCTGGCGGGGGGATCGATCTGTCCGCGCTGCGCGCTGCCGAGCCCGTGCGCGTCGAGCCGCCCGTCGTCGATCAGCCGCCGGCGCTACGCCGCGACAGGCCGCCGCTGCGCGCCGAGCCGGCGAAGGTCGACGAGGCCGAAGCGGCACGGCCGGTCCCGCCGATGCCGCTCCCGACCAGGCCGGTTCCGATGGAGCCGACGCCGGTCGAAGCCGCGCCGGTCGAGGCGGCCAAGGGGGAGCCGGCTGTGGTCGAGCCCGCCAAGGCCGAACCCGCCAAGGCCGAAACAGCGAAGGTGGAATTGCCGCCGATCGAGCCTGTCCGGACGGAGCCCGAGGTCGCGCCTCCCGTCGTCGCCGTGCCGACCGGAGCCGAGCCGGCGCCTCACGTTGCTGCGGAACCGCCGGCGGAACCGCCGCGGCGCATGACCTTCCGCGAGCGTTTCGGCTGGAAGTCCGCCGCGGCGACGGCCGGCGCCGCCGCTGCCGTCGGCGCCGTCGCGGCAGGGGCTGCCAGCAGAGCCGACGAGCGCCGTGCCGAGCCGGTTCCCGCGCCGGAGCCCGACGACAGGGCCGGTACCGAGCCGGAGAACCGGGGTGGCAAGAGCCTCGAGGAGATTCTCGGCGGAGCCTTGGCCGATCCGAAGCCCGCGGCCGCGGTCCCGGTGCCGCCTCGCCCCACGCGCGTGGTCGAAGAGGACGATCTGATGGCGCGGCTCAGGGCATCGATCCTTGGGCCGGATCCGGCCCCGGCCCCGGCGGCGTCGGAACCGGAGGCCGCACCGGATCGGGAAGCCGGGCCGGCCGAAGAGCCGGCCGAACAGCCGGCGTCGGTGGGCGAGGAACCGAAGGCGCAGGGTTCCTCAATCGAGGAGGAACTCGAGAAGGCCCTGAAGGCGGCCCTCGGCCGCGAGGTGTCCGCGACGCCGGATCCGCGCGATCGGTTCGTGCCCACGCCGGCCCGTTCCGAGGCGGAACCAGAGCCGGAACCGGAAACGCCGCGCCCGACACCGCCGACCGGCGAGGGAGCAATGGCCGCCCTTGCGCGGGATTTCCCGGAACTCGGCGATATTCTGAAGCGGACGCCGCCGCCCGAGCCAGTCGAGCCCGTGGTGATCGGGCGCGATGGCGACGAGATCCATGACAGCCATGCGATGGAGAGCGTGGCGGAGGAGCCGGTGGAGGCGGAGCCAGCTCCCCGGCCGCAAACCGAAGCGCGCGAAATCAGAAAGCCCGCCGATGCCGAGCCCGCCGATGCCGAGCCCGCTGTGGACGAGCCGGCGGTGCCGCCGCGCGCCGCGCCCGAGCCGGCTGCACCGGCACCGGCGGCCGACACTGCGCCGGCGCGGGCCGCCCCCTTGTTGCGTGAAGGGGTGATTGCCGGAATTCCCTTCCGGCTTTATGGCGACGGTTCGATCGAGGCGGACCTGCCGTCCGGCACCACGCGTTTTGCGTCCCTGCGCGATTTCCGCGCGCATGTCGGCGGCTGACCGTCCGGTCCGCCCGCGCGCGGCGGTTCATCCGCCGCCCGCGCGCCCGTCAGATGCGCGGACCGCTCGCGGCATAGGCGAGGTAGAGTTCGCGCGCCTTGCGTCCCATCGGGCCGGGCTGCAGCGTGCGCTCATCGATGCGCGTGATCGGCACAACCTTCGAATAGTTGCCTGAAGAGAAGATCTCGTCGGCCCCGGTGAAGTCGCCGTAGGTCAGGCTCTTTTCGACGACCGTCACGCCGGCCTCGCGCAGCAATGCGATGGTCCGCTGCCGTGTGATGCCGTTCAGGAACGTGCCGTTCGGCACGGGCGTATAGACGATGCCGTCCTTGGCCAGGAAGATGTTGGACGTCGCGGTTTCCGCGACATTGCCGAGCATGTCGCGAACCAGGCAGTTGTCGAAGCCGCGGGCGCGGGCCTCGCGCAGGGCGCGGGCATTGTTCGGATAGAGGCAGCCGGCCTTGGAATCGGTCGGGGCGTTTTCGATGGTCGGGCGGCGGAACGGCGACAGCGTGATCGAGCTCGCGCCGGGTTCGCCCATCGGCGCCTCGTAAAGGCACAGAAGGAAGCGTGTGGTCTCCGGGTCGTTCAGGATGGCGCTCGGCCCGTCGCCTTCGGCCCAGTACATCGGCCGCACATAGAGCGCGGTCTTGCCGTCGAACTTGCGGGCCCCTTCGCGGGCGAGCTCGACGATGGCGTCCACGGTCATGGTCGCCTTCATGCCGAGCGCGTCGGCGGAGCGGTTGAGCCGGGCGGCGTGCTGATCCATGTCGGGCATCAGGCCGTTGAACACGCGCGCGCCGTCGAAGACGGATGAGGCCTGCCAGAAGGCATGGCTGCGCGGGCCGGTCAGCGGCGGATTGCCTTCCAGCCACGCGCCGTCGACATAGGTCCAGGTTTGCGACCATTTGGTCATTGGGCTCTCCAGAACGTTTCCCCGGCAAACTTAGCCTGTCATGCGCGGCGGGCATCATGAAATGTCGTGATCGGTGGCCTGCGGCGGCGGGATGCCTGTCGATTCCGGAAAGACAGTTTTGCCATTGCGCTTCGGCCCGTCCTGGCGACCATGAGATGTCTTCCGACAGGAGCTGTCCGCCATGGCGCACCGCCAGTTCATGTTCGATGCCTACGGCACGCTGTTCGACGTCCATGCCGCGATGGCCAGGGCGGGGGCTCGGCTTGGCGACAAGGCGGACGCGATCTCGCAGCTCTGGCGCACCAAGCAGCTCGAATATTCCTGGACCGGCACGCTGATCGGCGGTTTCGCCGATTTCTGGACGCTGACCGAGCGCAGCCTCGACTTCGCGCTGGCCCGTCATGGCTTCGCCGATGCCAGCCTCCGCGCGGCCCTGCTCGACGCCTATCGCACCCTTTCGGCCTATCCCGATGTCGTCCCGGCACTGGCGCGGCTGAAGGCGGCAGGGCACGGTCTTGCCATTTTCACCAATGGCACGCGGGCGATGGTGGAGGCGGCGATTGCCGCGGCCGACCTTGGCGGTGTCATCGATCAGGTCGTGACGGTCGAGCCCCTCGCGGCCTACAAGCCCGCGCCGCCGGTCTACGCCGCAGCCCTGGCCGCTGTCGGCGTGGCGCAGCCGGCCGACATCACCTTCGTTTCGTCGAACCGCTGGGATGTCGCGGGTGCCGCGGCTTTCGGCTTCGCGACGGTCTGGCTCAACCGCGCCGGCCTGCCGGACGAATATCCCGACTGGCGGCCGGACCGGATCCTGTCGGATCTCGGCGCGCTTCAGCCGCCGGAAGCGGGTTGAGCGGCAAGGGCGGCGCGCGCGTCGCGCCGGATCCGCTCGATCATCGAGCGCACGCCGTTCGAGCGCTGCGGCGTCAGGTGCTGCTCGAAGCCGAGCGTGCGGAAGAGTTCGAAGGCGTCCTCGGCGACGATCCGGCTGGCGGTCTTGCCGGAATAGAAGGCGAGGGTCACCGCCACGAGGCCCTTGACGATATGGGCATCGCTTTCGCCCTCGAAGGTCACGACCGGATCGGCGCCGGGGCCGACATGCGTGACCAGCCAGACATTGCTGGCGCAGCCCTTGACGCGGTTCGTCTCGTTGCGCTGCTCTGCCGTCAGCGTCGGCAGTGACCTGCCGATCTCGATCACGTACCGGTAGCGCTCCTCCCAGTCGTCGAGCAGGGCGAAGGCTTCGGTGATGTCGTCGATCGTCATGGTGGTTGCGGTCATGCCCGGCATATAGCGAGCCCGGCGCCCGAAACAAAGGCCTGCCGGATGCCTTTGCCGGTCAGACCGGCCGGCGCCGCGGCAATGGCGCGGTGCGCGGCGCGTTGCCTGCCGCCGGCGGCGTGAACCCGCCGAAGGGAGCCTGCAGATCCGCGGGGGTCAGCGTATCCTGGGTTGCCGGCGGTTGCGGCAGCGCCTGCCGGCCGGCCTCGGCGGCCTCGCCGATCAGGGCGGCGCCGCGCGCGCAGGTCTGCGGATTGTCGCGACAATAGTCCAAGGCCTTGCCGGCAAGCCCCTGGGCGACGCCTTCCGGCGTCAGCCGACCGGTCGCCGGCGCGGCGCTCGGCGCGGGTTCGGCCGTCTGCGGTGGCCGCGCCGTCGACGTGAACAGGCCGCGGTCCGGCAGCAGCAGGAACACCAGTCCAAGCCAGAATACCGCCTTCAGAAGGAAGTACATGACGCCGCTTTCCGGTCCCTCGTCCCCCTCGAATTCGGTCCGCGCCGTCCCCACGAGGCGTCGATCCGAGCGATCAAACTCGGCGCGCGAGGTGAACATGCCGTTGGCGAACAAGGTAAATTTCGCACGTGCCGCGGCGATCTCGCGTTAAGGTTGACGCGCCCGTGCCGCGCGCGATCCCGAGGTCGGGCGGCGCTCCCGCCCGGCAACTGTTCCTTCACCATCCGCCCGGAAACCACCCGCGCCGGCCGGGCGATCGGTCGGTCGCCGGCCGACTTAGGGTTTCTTTCATGCGCCGCTGCCATGCTGAGGGTCCTGAAGAAACGGCGGCAGCCGCGTGTTGAGGTGAGTGCGTTGGGTCAGAACGCCTTGATCGGTTCGGTGAGATCCTATCTCGACGGTCTGGTTCATCCGGCCGCCGCGATCGATCCGATTCTGTTCATTCGGCACCGTGCCTTCATTGCCACCCGGCTGATGCCGGGGCTGCTCGCCTTTTCGGCGCTGCCGCTCTACTTCGCCCTGCAGGGCGTGCCCGGCCCGCTCGAAGCGCTCACCTTCGGCTGGCTGCTGCTGCCGATCGCCATCGCCTTCTATCTTTCGCGCACCGGGCGCTATGAGACGGCCCATCTCTATTCGGCCGCGGCCCTGACCGGCATCGTCGCGCTGGTCGCCGCGCTCAGCGGCGGCGCGGGTTCCTTCGTCGTGATCTGGTTCGCCCTGGTGCCGGCCGAGGCCGTCCTGTCGGGGTCACGCCGCGTCGTGGCCGCCGCCGGCGCCATGGCGCTCGGCGCCGTCGCGCTGATCGGCCTTGCGGATCTTTTCCAGCTTCTGCCGGCCGCGCGCACCAGCCCGCTCGGGGCGGGGGTCGCGGCCTTCGCCTCCGTCGCGTCAGCGGTCGTCTACGCGCTCGGCCTCGCCCTGTCCGCGGCCATCGTCAGCCGCACCGGCGAAGAGGTGCAGTCGGTCGGCGAGGAGCGTTACCGGCTGCTCGCCGAGCATATGAGCGATCTGATCACCCGCCACGGCCGTTCCGGCACGGTGACCTTCGCCTCGCCCGCCGCCGAGCGCGTGGCCGGCGTCGCGCCGGCGGCGCTCCATGGCCAGGGCCTGTTCGACCGGGTCCACATTGCCGATCGGCCGGCCTATCTCAATGCGCTGTCGCTCGCCTCCGCCCGGGGCGCGGCGACCTCGGCCGAGTTCCGTCTGCGCCGCGACAGGCCGGAGGGATGCGAGCCCGTTTTCGTCTGGGTCGAGATGCGCTGCCATCCGCTGACCGCCGCGGGCGAGGAGCCGCAGGTGGTCGCCGTGCTCCGCGACGTCTCTGAGCGCAAGTCGCACGAGGCGGCCGTCGATGCGGCACGCTCGGATGCCGAGCGCGCCAACGAGGCCCGCGGCCGGTTCCTGGCCAATGTCAGCCATGAACTGCGCACGCCGCTGAACGCCATCAACGGTTTCTCGGAAATGCTGATGCAGGAAGAGGCCATGCGCCTCGACCAGGCGCGGCGCAAGGAATATGCGACGCTGATCCGCGATTCCGGCGAGCATCTGCTCAATCTCGTCAATTCGATCCTCGACATGTCGAAGATCGAGAGCGGCAATTTCGAGATCACCGCCGAACCGTTCGATCTCGCCCAGCTCATGGCGCAATGCGTCCAGATGATGCAGCTCAAGGCCGAGGAGGGCGGCATCCGCCTGGTTGCCGATCTCGCCGATGGCCTGCCCGAAGTGGTTGGCGACAAGCGGTCTTACCGGCAGATCGCGCTGAATCTTCTGTCCAATGCCATCAAATTCACCAAGAGCGGCGGTACGGTGAAGCTTGGCCTGCGCCGCGATGGCAGTGCCGTGCTGCTCTCGGTTGCCGATACCGGCATCGGTATCGCTGCGGCGGATCTGCCGCGCATCGGCAGCCCGTTCTTCCAGGCGCGCGCCAGCTACGACCGGCAATATGAGGGCACCGGCCTCGGCCTGTCCGTGGTCAAGGGCCTTGCCGAGCTCCATGGCGGCAGTCTGGATGTCGCTTCCGTGGTCGGGCAGGGCACCCGGGTGACCCTGCGCATGCCGATCGATTGCGAGACCGCGCGCAGCGTTGTGGAGCGACTGCCCGTTGCCGCGCGCAGCGCGCCTCTGGCGCCCGCTTCGGTCAAACAGGAGGGCCGGAAAATTGCGTGACGTGTCCTATGACGAGGATGATCTGCGTCCCCGCCGGGCGCGCGCGATCGAAACCGATTTCGATGACGATCCGCCGCCGCGCCTGCCGTTGTGGCGCCAGGTGCTCGGGCGCAACAAGGGTGACATGCTGGCGGTGGCCTGCGCCGCCTTCGTGGCGCTCGGCATCGGCGTGAACGCGCTCGCACGTCAGAGCGGGCCGCATCCGGCGCCGCTGTTCGCCGCCAGGGTCGAGCCGCAGGCGGCGCCGGTTCCGGCCGTCCGCCCGGCCGACATGCAGCCGACCGCCTCCATCGCGCAGCGCGTTCCGAACGAGCGCGTGGCCGAGCAGCGCGTCGCCGAGACGCCGCCGCCGGCACCCGCCGCCCCGACGGCTCCGGCAGGGCGGTCGCGCAACGAGGTCGTCGCCGATATCCAGCGCGAGCTGGCGAGGCGTTCGCTCTATGACGGCGCCATCGACGGGCTGACCGGCCCGCGCACCGACGCGGCCATCAAGCGTTACGAAAGCCAGGCAGGCCTCAGGGTCTCGGGGGAGGCGAGCGAACAGCTGCTGAACCACATGCGTCGGCCGGCCCAGCGTCGCGCCGCCGCGCCGGCTCAGGCCCCGGCTTCGGCGCAGTCGATCAACCAGTTGCTGGCAGCCGACGCTGCCGGACCTACGCCGCGCCCTCAGCCGGCGCGCCCGCAACCCCAGCCGCGCGCCGAGGGGCCGCAATCGATCGCCCAGCTCATCAATGCCAGCACCGGACCGGCGCCCGCGCCGCGCCCCGGGCCGCAGGCGCGGCCCGCCGCCCGGCCCGCTCAGTGATGGCGCTGGCGCAGGCATCGGCGCCGTGAGCGATCGCGTCACGTCCGAATTCTGGGTCGCGGCCTATTTGCGCCGCGTCCGCATCGAAGGCGCCTTTGCCGTTCTGCGCCGCCGCGGTGCACCCGAAGCCGGAGCCATCGCTGTCGTGGTCGTCCGCCGCGACCGGCTCGCCGCCCTGTTCCTGCAGGCGCCGCAATCGGCCTTCGACACGGCGAGGCCCGGCGACCGCCTGTTCGTTCCGGCCTATCCGGACGTCTTCGTCGAGGAACGCCGGGTCGACGAGAAGCTGGCACGCGAGATCGACTTCGATCCGGATCTGTGGATCGTCGACGTCGAGGACCGCGACGGCCGCTCGTTTCTCGATCTGGCAAGTGCTCCGGGCTGAGATCCCGCCGGCGGCGAAGCGCGGGCGGCTCGGTCAGCCGTCCTTCAGGCGGCGGCTTGCCGGCCGCAGCGGCATGGCGGGCCGATTGGCCGGACGGGGGGCGGTGCTCGCAGCCTGCCGTGCGCCGATCCGATCCGACCCGTCGAGCGCATGAACCGCTACGTGGCGGCCGTGCCTCTGGGGCTGAGCGACGGCCGTGCCCGCGGCGCGCCAGGACTGCACGAGAGCAACGGCCACCATGCGCGGCAGGGCGTCGTAAAGAGCGGCCAGGCCATGGACACGCTCGACCGAGGTCGCCACCGCGGCATGGGCGAACAGCAGGATGCGGATCGCAGCCTCGCGGCCGAGGTCGAGCGCGCGGGCCGCCACCACCAGGGGCTCGCCGGTTTCATCCTCGGCGATGCGCCGGGCGATGACGGGATCGATGCGCAAATCGTCGGCGATGGCTTCGGCGAGAGCGCCCGGGCGGCGCGACAGGGCGGCAAGCTCGATCGAGCGTCCGGCCGCCGGCTCGGCGGCGGGAAAGCCCGCGCCGCTGCCGGCTTCGAGCGCGAGGCCGGCAATGATCGATTCCCGCAGGGACGGCCCTGCATCGAGGAAGCGGCGGCCAAGCTCGGCATCGGCCGGGACCGGCAGCTCCGGTTCGGTCGGTTCCGATTGGCGCGCTTCGAGCGCAGCTCCCACGCGTGGGTCGTCCATCTCCTCGAGCGCGACCAGGGCGGCAAGGCCGAGATCGGCCCGCGATGCGACGGCAAGCGCCCGCTCGGCATCGCCCGAGCGGACCGCCTGATACATGTCGTCCTCGGACAGGGCCTTGGAGCGGGCGAGGATCGGGAAGGCGACCCGGACCGTGTCGTTGGCAAGTCTGCGGGCGACGGCGGTCGGGGTCTGCGGATGATCGGCAAGCTTGGCCGCGACGATCGCTCGATCGTCTTCGCTGGCCTTGGCGATGAGATGCAGCACCAGTTCGCCGAAGCGCGTGATTTCGGCTGCGCTGTGCTGCGGCTCGGCCACGAACTGGTCGACCAGCACCCGCAGCAAGGTCTGGCGCACGTCGATACCGTTCGACCGGGCAAGCCCGATCAGGCTTTGCACATGAGGCAGGCGCGGCGTGGACATGCGGACCCGTTGGCGGAAACATTTCGGCTGCTGTGAAAGATGAGATTAGGGGTGATCTGCTAACGCCTCGTTAACTAAAAGACATTCGAGTAACCTGCTGATATTGCTGAATTTGACGAGGGTGAGCGGAAGCGGATCGGCAGGCGCCGGAACTCGTCCGCGCCGCCTGCGACAAGAGGCGCCGCCGGATGGCCTTGCATCGGCGGGCGGCTGCGGCTAGCAAGGCCACCGGGCGCAGGACGACCTGCGCCGACACCACATCGGGGACGGCCCCATGGTCTCGGCTTGACGAGACATGGAACGGGAGCCGTCGCATGCGATGTCGCAATGGGGCCTGCATCAGGTCAGGCCCGCAATTCTCACAATCCGGAAGGTTTCGCGGGCGGCTTCGCCCGGCGCGTCCACACGCCGTCCCGCGAGGCGCCCGGCGCCCCGCGCCACGGCGGCGGCCTGTGTCGGAGCCGCGGTCGTCCCGTCCGGTCTCATGCACCAGGGAGCCGCGGCATGGCCGGTCCAATCGAACAATTTGAGATCAAGCGGCTCTTCCGTGTCGCCGAAATTGCCGGCCAGGAGATCCATTTCACCAATTCGGCGGCCTACATGCTGCTCATCGTGCTGGGCAGCGCGCTGTTCCTGTTTCTCGCCACGCGCCGGCGCCAAACGGTGCCCGGGCGATGGCAGGCGGGCGCCGAAATCCTCTACGACTTCATCGCCAAGACCTTGCGCGAGAATGCCGGCGAACAGGGCATGCGCTTCTTTCCGCTGGTCTTTTCGCTGTTCATCTTCGTCCTCGTGGCGAACCTGATCGGCATGTTCCCCTATTCGTTCACCGTCACCAGCCACCTCGTCATCACCTTCTCGCTGGCCATGCTGGTGTTCCTGACGGTGACCATCTACGGCCTGATGCGCCATGGCCTCGGCTTCTTCCGGCTGTTCATGCCCTCGGGGATTCCGCTGGCGCTTGCGCCGATCATCGTGCCGATCGAGCTGATCTCCTATCTGTCGCGCCCGGTGAGCCATTCGGTCCGTCTCTTCGCGGTCATGCTCGCCGGCCACATCACGCTCAAGGTCTTTGCCGGCTTCGTCGTCGGGCTCGGCAGCCTCGGGGCGATCGGCATGCTGGGCGCAGTGCTGCCGCTGGCCATGACGGTCGGCCTGACCGGCCTGGAATTGCTGATGTCGGTGATCCAGGCCTACATCTTCACCATGCTCACCTGCATGTATCTCAACGATGCGCTGCATCCGGGCCATTGAACGGCCTGCCGGCACGGAGAACTTTTCATGGCATGGGTCTATCTGGTCCTGGCGGGCATCTTCGAGATCGTCTGGGCCTCCTTCATGAAGCAGTCCGAGGGTTTCTCACGCCTGGTTCCGAGCGTGATCACCATCGTGACCATGATCATCAGCTTCGCTCTGCTGGCGCTCGCCATGCGTTCGCTGCCGCTCGGCACGGCCTATGCGATCTGGACGGGTATCGGCGCCGTCGGTGCCTTTCTGGTCGGTGTCTTCATCCTTGGCGAAGCCACCACCCTGTTCCGGGTCGCCAGCGTCTCGCTGATTCTTGCCGGCATCGTCGGCCTGAAACTGTCGACCACCTGACACCCCCGACACGGCATGCTGCCCGATCACGTGTCGCGTTCCGCCGTCGCGGCAGGACGCGGCGCGGTCCCGGCCGCGAAAGCTGATTCACTTGTTAAATCCGGGTTTACCGGCTGTTAACGAAACTGAAGCCTTACTGAAAACGACCGGCGAATTCCATCCGCCGGACATGGTCGCCATGGAGGTCGGCACGGAGGAGCGTTTGATGGGTTCAGTGCTTCGATTCCCGCTCGAGCGCCGCAAGGCGCAGCGTCCCTCTTCCGACATCGATGCCGACAGTGGCCGCCTGCTGATTCTGCCTGTGATCCAGGTCGAGCGGCACGACGCGCCGCGTGCGATGCCCCATCCGGCCGCCAAGCGTCCGAACAGCCACCTTCCGAGGTCCGGCGGCGACAAGCCGCGCCGCGGCCGCCGGAGCGCCTGACAGTCTCATTCTCCCCGAGGGGTTGCATCATGCCTTGCGCCTGGCCGCCGCGACTGGTGCCTTCACCGGTGCGCTGGGCTCTCGCCGCGGCCCTGACCGCGACGCTCGGCGCCTGCGGCCCGCAACCGGGTGATTTCGGCCGGCCGCGCCCCAATGTCGTCAATGACGAGATCATGCCGGCGGTCGGCAATGTCGCGGCGCGCCAGCGCGGCGAACCCGTCTCCGGTTATTCCTTCACCGATGCCGAGCGCGAACTGCGCCAGCTCGGCTATGCGCTGATCATGCCGACCCATCCGCGCGACGGCTGGAATCAGTACTGGGCCGAGCTGCGGCGCACGCGCATCGGCGATCCCGTCCGCTTCGATCCCGATCCGCGCGGCTACGGCCACACCCTGATGCGCGAGGACTACCGGTCCTCCCGGTCCCGCTTCATCCGCATGGTCGACGACATGCGCGCCGATCGGTCGCGCATCGAACCGTTCTGTGCCAAGGCGGTTGAGGTGGCCAATGCCGACCGGATCCGCGAGGGCGCGATCGGCTACATCGCCGACCTCTCGTCCGTCGAGATCCGCAGCGCCCGCGACCGGATCGCCGAGAACCGCATGATCATCGGCTGGGTCCGGCATGGGCTGAACCAGCATGTCGCCGCCTACCGCCGCGCGCTCAACACGCAGCTGGTGGCGACGCCCGACCAGGAGGCGGTGCTGGCCGAGCGGGAGCTGGCCGGGCTGGAGGCCGACATTCAGCGCATGAATGTCATCTGCGCGGGCGGCGCCGTCCGCGGCACGGTCGGCGTCGAGCAGGCGAGCCCCGGCTACTATCCCACGACGCCGCGGCCGCTGGTGGTGAAGTAGCCGGCATCAGTTGCCCGCGGCCTCGTCGCCCGTCAGGATCTCGCAGCGCGTCTGCTGCGCGAGCTGGTCGCGGACGAGGGGGGCAAGCCCCGGCTGGGCGGCGAGCGCCCGGATCAGCACGAAGCCCTGGCTTGTCGGCGAAACCATGATCAGATTGTCGGCCTGTGTTTCATCGTCGCCGGTGGCGAGTTCGCGTCGCTGGGTCTGCGTGACGACGAAAAGATCCATCGTCCGGCGCGTCGCGGCCTTGTCGTTGACGGCCCCGAAGGCGAGGCCGGTCGCGGTGTAGAGCGCGATGGCCGTATAGTGCGGCGTCACCGGCGCGCGGATATGCAGGATGCCGCCCGTGAGGTCGAAACGGCAGATCGCCGTCTCGAAAGCCGGATCGGCCAGCGGCAATTGTGGCGTCGCGCCTTCTCCCAGCATGGCGACCTGGTTGACGGGGACGTCCTTCAGCCGCGCCCGGACATCGTCGGGGGCGACCTGCGGCAGGGCGAAGACCGTCACGATGTGGATCGCGAGGCCGAGAATGAGACCCGCCGCGATCCAGAGGCCTGGACCTTTGAGCAGGCGTCCGAGCGTCCCGCCGATCATGGGCAATGGACCCTTGCGACCGCCGGCAGGCCGGTGCTGGTCGAAATGGTGGTGGCGATCGGCGTGTCGTAGAGCCTGAGGATCAGCCGGATGGCCTCGCCGCCGCCCGACGGCAGCCAGTTGCCCGGCCGGGCCGCCGGCGCCACCGTCATCTCGAGCGGCTGATCGGCCGCGCGCAGCACCTCATAGCTGGTAAAACCCCGCCTTTGACCGGCCGGGGCTGCCGGTTCGTTGTTGCTGTCGACCACGCCGAGCGTCCAGAACCGGGCCGGCGGCATCTGGCCGGAGACGCGGTAGGTGCAGCGCCCGTCGAGCCTCCGGCCCGTCTCGTCGGCATCGGCGGTCAATGTCAGGCCGTCGGCAAGCGCCAGGGGCAAGGTGCCGAGCCGGGCGGTGACGGCGCGGGCATAAGGATCGGCCTCCAGCGTGCCGGCCTTCGGCGTTGCCGTCCAGGGCCCGATCTGCAGCACGCCCGCGCCGGTGCCGCGCCCGACGGATACGGCGGTGAGGCCGAGCCCGACCGCCGCCCCGAGGGCCAAGGTGAGGAAGATGCCGGTGACGCTGCGCACGGGGCCTGTTCCCATCCCGGTCAGCGCAGGAGCGGCGGCTGGAGGTCGACGGCGGAGACCGGGCCCGGCCGCAGCGGCGCCTCCCAGGCATCGCGCATCAGCCGCTCGATCCGGCCGAGAACGGCCTGCGAGCGGCGCGAGAGAACCTGCGGCCTCTCGGACAGGCCGGCGGCCGGCGCGGCCGTGCCCGCGGCGGGCGGCGCGTGCGGCCGGCTGGTGTCCGGTTGCCCGAAGACCGGCCGGCGTTCCAGTCCCTGATGCGCTGCGGTCATCACCCGGCTGAAGGTCATGGCAGGCAGCGAACCGCCGGTCATCCGGTTGGTTTCCGAATAGTCGTCATTGCCGAACCAGATGCCGGCGGCATATTGGCTCGAAAAGCCGATGAACAGGGCGTCGCGGTAGGAGTTGGTGGTGCCCGTCTTGCCGGCCACCTGGACGCCCTCCACCTGGGCGCGCCGGCCGGTGCCGGATTCGACCACGCCGACCAGCATGGCGTTCATGTCGGTCGCAACGGGCGCAGAGAAGACCTGCCGGCGTGCCGGCATGTCCCGGTCGGCGCGCCAGACCACGTCGCCGTGCGAATTGCGGATCTCGACGGCGGCATGGGGTGTCACGCTGCGCCCGCCCGAGGCGAAGGTGGCATAGGCCGTGGTCAGTTCCATCAACGTCACCTCGGCGGCGCCGATCGGCAGCGGCGCGGAATCGGTGAGCGGCCGGGTGATGCCCATTTCGCGCGCGGTCTGGATGATCTTCTGCCGGCCGATGCGCGAGTCGCCCCGGCCCATCTGCTGGGTCAGGATGACCGGAATGCTGTTGATCGAGCGCACCAGGGCGGACATGACCGTGGTCCGGCCGGAAAAGCTGCGGCCATAGTTCTGCGGGCACCAGTTGCCCAGGCAGATGGGCCGGTCGACCACGATCGAGCGCGAGGTGATCAGGCCTTCGCGCAGCGCCGTGCCATAGACGATCGGCTTGAACGAGGAGCCGGGCTGGCGCATGGCTTCGGTCGCGCGGTTGAACTGGCTCGCGCCATAGTCCCGGCCACCGACGATGGCGCGCATCGTGCCGTCGACGTCCATCAGCACGACGGCCGCCTGGGAGGCGCCATATTCGTTGCCGTACTGGCGCAGGACCGTCTCGACCGCGAGCTCGGTCTGGCGCTGGACGGCGAGATCCAGCCCGGTGCGCACCGTCAGCACCCGGTCGGTGAGCGCCGGCGTCTGCGCGACCAGACGTTTCACGTCGTCGAAGGCATAGTCGAGATAATAGTTGGGCACCGCCTCGTCCTTGCGGTCCATCGGCGTTGCCGGGTTGCGGCGCGCGCCGAACACCTGGCCCTCGGTCATGAAGCCGGCCTCGACCAGGTTGTCGAGCACGGTATTGGCGCGGGCGCGGGCGGCCGGCAGGTTGGCATGCGGGGCGAAGCGGGTCGGCGCCTTGAACAGGCCGGCGAGCATGGCGGCTTCGGCCAGCGTCACGTCGCGCACCGACTTGCCGAAATAATATTCGGCGGCGGCTTCGGCACCGAAGGCGCCGCCGCCCATATAGGCACGGTCGAGATAGGCCTTGAGGATCTCGGCCTTGGTCGCGCGCGTTTCCAGCCACAGCGCCAGAAACGCCTCCTTGATCTTGCGCTCGATCGAGCGTTCGTTGGTCAGGAACAGATTTTTGGCGAGCTGCTGGGTGATGGTGGAGCCGCCCTGCACGACGCCGCCGGCGCGCGCATTGGTCATGACGGCGCGCAAGGTGCCGATCACGTCGATGCCGTAATGCTCGAAGAAGCGGCGATCCTCGGTGGCGAGCACGGCCTTGATCATGTGATCGGGAAAATCGTCGAGCGGCACCGAATCGTTGTGGCGGATGCCGCGCCGGCCGACCTCGTTGCCGTAGCGGTCCTGGAACACGACCGACAGTTCGCTTTTTTTCAGCCAGTCGCCGTCGGTGGTCTCCCGGAAGGCGGGGATGGCGGCGGTGAGCAGCACCACCATGCCGAGCGCGCCCAGCGTCGCGCCTTCCGACAGGAGTTCGGCGGCAAACCGCTTCCAGCCATAGACCTGGACCCGGTCGGACAGGTCGGCAAGCCGCTCCCAGCCGCGCCCGATCAGACCGGCGAGGCGCCAGGCCCCATCGGTCAACCGTGCGTCGAGATCGAGGAAAAAGCGCCTTGCGGCCTCTCCCCAACCCCCGCCGGGTGGCAAATCGGTCACGTCGGAAACGTCCTTTATGCGGATCTCTTGACGATCCGATTACCATAGCGGAAACGGCGGATATGAGCCAACAGCGCCGGCCGGTGCCCGGGAACAGGGTTACCGAGCCGGCCTTGCGCGCCGGCGCATAAGTTCCGACATCCCGGTCGGGCTGAGCGCGGCGGCGCAATTCGGATGGAGTTTGCAATAACTTGATTTGTATCGATATTTTGTCTCTCGGCGCAATCGTGTGGGCGGCACCCGCCGGTCCCGGCGGGCGTATTGGCGGCACGTCCCGGCCGCCGTGGAGGTTTGACTCATGAAGGCGCAGGGCGGGGCCGCAGGCCTTCCGATACCGGCCGAAGGAGAGCCGTTCTGGCGGCGGAAACCGCTGGAGGAGATGACCTCGGCCGAGTGGGAGAGTCTGTGCGACGGCTGCGCGCGCTGCTGCCTCAACAAGCTCGAGGAAGAGGAGACCGGCGTCATCCATTTCACCTCGGTCGCCTGCACCCTGCTCGACGGCGAAACCTGCCGGTGCCGCGACTACGACGACCGGCAGGCCAAGGTGCCCGATTGCGTCAGGCTGACACCCGAGGACGCGCGCAGTCTGCCCTGGCTGCCGCCGACCTGCGCCTATCGCCTGGTGGCGGAGGGCCACGATCTCTACTGGTGGCATCCGCTCGTTTCGGGGGCGGCCGAGACGGTGCATCAGGCCGGCATTTCGGTGCGCGGACGCATTACCGCCTGGGAACATGAGCTCGCCGAGCTGCAGGATCTGGAAGATCACCTGGCGGATTGGCCGGGCGAGGCGCCGGAAGGCTGAGCACCGCCGTTCGGCCGCCTTGAGCCGTGTTCGCTGCCGGGCGCAGGATCGCGCATCGGCCTGACGGCCGCCAGGAGCTTGTCATGACCCGCCATGTCGACCCGACGCGCGAACGCTTCCAGATGTTCAGGGACCTGCCGCGTGACCAGCCCGTGCACATGCTGAACCTGATCCGCCTTCACGCCGAGGCAGTCTATCCGGACGGGCGCAAGACCACGGGCCTGGAGGCCTACCGCGCCTACGGCCGGGAGAGCGGGCCGGTATTCCAGCGCCTCGGGGGCCGGCAGGTGTGGATCGGCAGGCCGGACCTCACCCTGATCGGCCCGGAAGCGGAGACCTGGGACATCGCCTTCATCGCCGCGTATCCGACCGGTGCGGCCTTCATCGAAATGCTGCGGGACCCGGTCTATCGCGAGGCGGTCAAGCACCGGCAGGCGGCGGTCGCCGATTCACGGCTCATCCGCATGCATCCGGGCGAGCCCGGCGAAACCTTCGGCACCTTGCGCTGAAAGCCTGCGGCCTGCCGTGACGATCAACGCGGAGGTGGCGGCGCGCCACCTCCGGACATGGCGTTCGCAATGGTCGGAGGATCGTCTCAGCGCCCTGGGCGGAGCCGCAGTTCCGCAACGCCGAGGGCAAGATTGGCGCCCGTCTGCGCCTGGACGGAGAAGGGCTGCAACGCCACCGAATTGCGCGAGCCGCCGACCAGCGCATTGGCGCCGAGGCCGACCGCGAGCGTCGCTTCCGCGCTGGCGCCGCCATAATTGCCGGCGAGCTGGTAGCGCTGATAGCGGCGCTGGGCGGTGAACACGGTCCAGGCCAGCACGCCGCGCCCGGTAATGCCGAGGTCGAGGCCATAACGGGCGATCCGCCCGACGTAATACTCCGGCCGTCCTCGCCGATCGGGCCGGAATTGGCAGGCAACGCCGCGCTGCGAGGTGACGATCAGGCCGATGCCGGCCGAGACGTCGCAGGTCAGCACGCCGGCGCGGACACGCTGCTGCGCGGCGGCGGGTGCGGCGAAGCCCGCGGCGAGGAGGGTCGCTCCGGCGAGGGCGATGAGGGGACGGTTCATGGAAATCTCCCGGTTTTCATCCACTGGAGAACAACGCGCTGGCCGCGGCCGAGTTGCCTTGGCCCTGGACGCCCCATGAATAGACCGCCTCGTGCACCCGCCGTCGAGGCGCATTGCGCGCCATGACGTGGCTGTGATCGGCTCCAGATTCTATGTCCCGCCGACCGGCCTCGCCGGCAGCAGCATCGCCATCACCTCCGGCACGATGGCGTCGACATAGGCTGCCATGTCCATCGGTCCGGCCTTTTCGGCAAGCCGGCCTTCGATGGCAAGCTGCGCGAAGCCATGGGCCGACGACCAGCAGCCGAGCACCAGGGCTTCCGCCGACCGGTCGAGCGGTGTGCCGGGCGTCCGGCCGAGATAGCGCTGCACATGGAGCTCGACGAGTTCCAGGCTGACATGCGCGGCGTTGTGCAGCGCCTCGGATTCCAGCAGCAGATCCTTGCGGTACATCAGCTTGAAGTGGCCGGGATAGGTCATGGCGAAGCGGACATAGGCAACGCCCATGGCTCTGAGCGCGTTCGTCGGATCGGCGTCGGCGGGGGCGTCCGCCAGCAGCGCCGATGCGAGATCCTCATTGCCGCGGATGGCAACCTCGGTCAGCAGCCCCGCGGCACTGCCGAAATGATGGGCGGGCGCTGCCGGCGAGACGCCGGCCCGCCGGGCCGCGGCCCGCAGCGTGAAGCCTTCGATGCCGCTTTCCATGAGAATGGCGTCGGTCGCTTCGATCAGGGCCGCCTGCAATGTCCCGTGGTGATAGGACGGCCGCCTCTCCGGGCCGGAAGCGGCAGGCGGCGAATTGCGACAATCGGTCATGTCACGCGGTCTTTACACTGTTAAGTTTGAATGCTACGCCTATCTTAACATCGTCAAGATTGATCCTGGCGCAAGATCCGATCCTCGCCCATGCCCTTAGCGGAGCACGATATGAGCGAAAATACCAAAGATCGCAGCAGCAGACGATTGGTCCTCGCTTCGGCCGCGCTCGGAACGGCGGCAGGGGTGGCTGGTCTTGCCGGCGGCCTCGCGCTCGGCACCGCCTCGCGTCCGCCGCGGGCGGCGGCGCGTGGCACGGCGCGGTTTGCCGACAAGGTGGTGCTGATCACCGGGGCGACGTCGGGCATCGGCCGTGCCGCCGCCAGGGCCTTTGCCGCCGAAGGCGCCAAGGTCGCCTTCTGCGGCCGCCGGGAGGAACTCGGCCGGGACGTGGAGGCGGAGATCCGCTGGGACGGAGGCGAGGCGACCTACATCCGCGCCGACGTCAGGGTCGAGCGCGATGTCGAGGCCTTCGTCGCCGCTGCGGTGGCGCGCTATGGCCGGCTCGACGTTGCCTTCAACAATGCCGGGATCACCCTGGAAAAGCCGCTGCACGAACTGACGGCGGAGGAATTCGACGATGTCAGCCATACCAATCTGCGCGGCGCGTTCCTGGCCATCAAATACGAGGTGCCGCATATGATCGCGGGCGGCGGCGGCAGCATCGTGGTGACCGCCTCATCCAACGCCATTGCCACCCAGGCGCGCCGCGCGGCCTATTCGGCGAGCAAGCGGGCGCTGATCGGTCTCGTCCAGAGCGCGGCGCTCGACTATGCCCCGCATGGCATCCGCGTGAACGCCCTGGTGCCGGGCACGACCGACACCGCGCTGGTGCGCCGCGCGGCCGGCATGGAGAACGTTCCGGACGCGGTCTGGCAGGTCGGCGCGGCCCAATGGGCCAAGAGCAATGTGCCGGGCCTCGGGCGCATGGCGCGGCCGGAGGAGATCGCCGCTTTCGCATTGACGCTGGCGTCCGACGAGCACGCCTTCATGACGGGCGCGGCCCTCGTCATCGACGGCGGCAAGACCGCTCACGCCTGACCGCTGCGATGGCCGACGCGGACGAGATCGGCGCCCCGGGCCAGCGCCTGCTCGGCCTCAGCCGTGATGCGCCGGACGATCGCTTCGGCCGGCTCGACCGCCCGGACCATGTCGGCGCCTTCGCCGATGATGACCGCGGCGATGTCGGTATTCCCGTCCTGGCGTGCCTGTTCGTAGCGGGTCTGCTCCGCGGCGAGATTGGCCTGCAATCCCGGAAGATCGCCATGCCACTGCCGGCTGAAGCCGTTGGCGAGCGTGCGCATGGTCCAGGGTTCCGGCCAGTCGAGGCCGCGCGCGAGATCGAACACGGAGCCGCGGATCGTGTCGTCGCCCGATGCCTCGACCGCCGCCCGCTTGGCGTTGGGATGGCTGAGAGCTTCGCTCGCCGCAAAGAAGGCCGTGCCGCAGACGGCGCCGCCGGCGCCCAATGCCAGGGCGGCCGCCAGTCCGCGCCCGTCGCCGATGCCACCCGCCGCCGCGACCGGGATGCCGCCAACCGCATCCACCACGGCGGGCACCAGGGGCAGGGTGGCCCGGCTCGACCCGTGCCCGCCGGCTTCCGTGCCCTGGGCGACGATCACATCGGCGCCGGCGGCCGCGGCGCGGCGGGCATCGGCGACCGTCTGGACCTGGACGATCAGCGCGACGCCCGCGGCCTTGATCCGCTCCGCAAAGGCCTCGACCGCGCCGAACGACAGAAACAGCGCGCGCGGTCGGCGGGCCAGCGTCAGCGCGAGCAGGTCCGGATCGCGGGCGAGCGCCCAGGTGATGAAACCGACGCCGATGGCGGTATTGCCGGCTGCCTCGATCTGGCTGGCGAGCCAGTCGCGATCGGCATAGCCGCCGCCGATGAAGCCGAGCCCACCGGCACTGCTCACCGCTGCCGCCAATGCTCCGCCGGCGACGCCGGCCATGGGAGCGAGAAGGACCGGCACGTCGAGGCCGAGCCGCTCCGTCAGAGGCGTGACGATGGGCATTTGGAGCTCCTGAAATGGGCGTCGGGCCTGGCCAGCCGGCAAGGCCGGTTCGCTTCGATCTTCCGGCAGAATCGCATCGGTGACCATCACTGCCGCTACTGGTCCCTGCGGCACTCTTGCCGCGGGTCGAGCCAATAAAAAAGCCAGGGCCGGTAAAGGGCCCTGGCTCGAATACGCCTGGAGGCTGCGCCTTGTGCGCTCAGGTCTTGGCGGTCTCGGTGCTGGTGACCGGAGCCGGGCGCGGCGGCCGCGCCGGACGGGGCTTCGGCTTCGGTGCGGCGATCAAACCCTCGCGGACAGCCTGCTTGCGCGCGAGCTTGCGGGCCCGGCGCACGGCTTCCGCCTTTTCGCGTGCCTTGCGCTCCGACGGCTTCTCATAGGCCGTGCGCTGCTTCATCTCGCGGAAGATACCTTCGCGCTGCATCTTGCGCTTCAGGGCCTTGAGCGCCTGGTCGACATTGTTGTCGCGAACCAGAACCTGCATGGAAAACCTCCTTCGGCTGGTATCTGAAAAAGAACGTCAGGCTTTCGCCTTGCGGCGCCAGAGCTGGAATCCCGACTGGGCGACGCCTGCTTCGATGGCGGCGCGCTTCAGGCCATGCGGCGGGCTGCGGTCGGGAAGAATCTCGCCGGTGCGCGTCCAGGGGCCGAATTTCTTCGGCAGCGTCGCGCCGGTCCTGTCGAGCGCGAAAGCCCCGATATCGTCGGAGGTGCTGGACTGGAACATGAAAAGACTGGGCCGAAGTGCCATGGGATCAAACCTCTTGCTCTTTTGAGTTGCGTACGACGGCCCGAAAGCCTCGACGAATGCAAAAAACAGCGGAGCCGCCGCCATCGCGTCCGATGGTGCAACTCCGCTGCGGTGGCCCGAAGCGCCGGCCGGCCATGGCCGGCCGCGCTCTGGACCGTGAACTTGCACGGGAAGGCCGCCGGTACATACGTGGTCGGCTCTCCTGCGCAAGGCATGCTGTGTCGGTCCGCAGACCCAAAAGGATCGGCTGCGGACAGGCCGCTGCGGAAGGTCCGCAACGGCCTTGTCCAGATTTCGTCCGGCATCGGCGCGGCCCTCATGGCCGCTCCTCATGGCCGCAACGCACGCAGGGTGCGAATACACGCACCACCTGCCGGCATCGGGCTGGACGAAACCCTTGATCGTTCCAGCGTCTGAGCCGCCCGCGGCTCGTGCCGCCGGTGCGAACCTCGCGCCAGACCTCGACCAGCACGCGGACTGTCACACGCGATCTTATCGATGTCTTGAAGGGAGAGGTCGTTAGCAAAGGCGCTCATGAGGCAGCGCCATGCCAAGTCATTCAACCGGAACGTCGAAAGTGCATATAGCCAGACTTGTTCCGAAATTCAAGGGTCACTCGGCCGGATCCTGCCGGATTTGGCGGGTCTCGGGCCCGGATCGAAGCCGAACACCAGCATCTTGAGCGTCCTCGACTGGACACCACGCCGCGGCAGGCGGAAGGCAGGAGCCAGTGCCTTGGACGGGCTTCGATCTCGTTTTCGCGCGCAGGGCAGGAACACGCCGACACCGCCGGTCTTGACCGACTCTGGCGGCGACCGGACAACGGTTGTCCCGGAGGGGCCGGCGGATGGAATACCTTCTCGTGCTCGCGGTAGGACTGGTCGCCGGAACGGTGAGCGGCGTCATCGGCACCGGTTCCACCATCATGCTCGCGCCGGTGCTCGCCTATTGTTTCGGCCCGCTCGAAGCCGTGCCGATCATGGCGGTTGCCTCGATCCTCGCCAATGTTTCGCGCATTCTCGCCTGGTGGCGCGAGGTCGACTGGCGGGCCTTCGCCGCCTATGCCGCGACCGGCGCGCCGGCCGCGGCGCTCGGCGCCCGCACGCTGGTCGCCATACCAGCGCGTGCCGCGGACGTCGCCATCGGCCTGTTCCTCATCGCAATGATCCCGATCCGGCGCTGGTTCGCTGCGCGCCGGTTCCGCTTCGCGCTGCGGCATCTTGCGGTGGCGGGCGCGCTGATCGGCTATCTCACCGGCATCGTCGTGGCAACCGGACCGATCTCGGTGCCGGTCTTCGTGTCCTATGGGCTGGCGGGCGGCGCCTTCCTCGGCACCGAGTCCGCCGGGTCGCTCGCCATCTATGTCGCCAAGGTGCTGTCGTTCCGCCAGTTCGGAGCTTTGCCGGGCGAGATCGTGGTCAAGGGCCTCATCACCGGCTCGTCGCTGATGGCCGGCTCCTTCCTGGCCAAGCGTCTCGTGCAGGCGATCGATGCCGAGCATTTCCGCTCCATGCTCGACGGGCTGATGCTGGCGTCCGGCCTCGCCATGCTCTGGGCCGCCTGGACCCATTGAGGTTCGCGGCAGGACAGCGTTTCAAGGAAAATAATCCTTGCAGAGACATGCCGATGCTGCTACGAGCAATGCAGCATCGCAAAGTTGCAGCCGGATCCGCCCCTTACTTGTCGAGCCGTGCCCAGGGCGGCAGGCCCTCGCGCTCCGGCGCACGCGGCGGCGGCAAGGTCGCGACGCGCGGATTGGCCGGAGCGCGGCTTTCGCCCGAGGCGATGGCGCCGCGGATCCACGGCGCGATCGAGACGACGGGCATGGCGATCGTCAGGAAGCCGCAGCCGCGCGTTTCGGTCGGGCCCGAGACCAGGCTGACGACACCGACGACATGACCGCCGGACAGGGCCGGCCCGCCGGAATCGCCCTGGCAGGCGGATGGGGCACGACCGGTCTCGAACAGGCCGGGTACGCCGAGCGCGGTATAGCCCGAGGGCGAGCGCTGGATGACCGGGAGCTCGACGCGGCGCAACTCGCCGCCGCTGCGCATGCTCTCGAGCCGTGGCCGGCCGAAGCCGGCAATGGTGACGCGCGAACCCTGCTGCGGCTCGCGCCCGCCGACGCGGGCCGGCCCGAAACCGGGCGGCGGCAGGTCGCGAATGGTGAGGACAGCAACGTCGATCGGCGCATTGCCGCCGGTCGGGCCGCGCACGCCGGGATGGCCGGCGGCGGCAAGAACCGGGGTCAGCGCCACGATCCGGCCGCTGCGGATGAAGGCGACGACCGCGACCCGGGCGCCGCGCACGCAGTGGGAGGCAGTCAGTACGCTGCGGGGGCCGACCAGCGTACCCGTGCAGCCGTTGGCATC
Source organism: Phreatobacter sp. AB_2022a (assembly GCF_026847585.1). Classification (NCBI taxonomy): domain Bacteria; kingdom Pseudomonadati; phylum Pseudomonadota; class Alphaproteobacteria; order Hyphomicrobiales; family Phreatobacteraceae; genus Phreatobacter; species Phreatobacter sp. AB_2022a. The sequence goes on along the minus strand of NZ_JAPSET010000035.1, from coordinate 26,716 downwards.
GCCGGTGACGATCAGCACCGAGGAGCGGGCGAGGGGATCGGACGGCGGAACGACGCGTCCGCCGATGATTGCCTGCGCCGGGGCGCCCGCCGCCAGCACGGCGCCCGCAACCATGCCCGCCAGGCTGATCGACCTCATGAATTGATTCATCGTTGCGCTCCAAGACCCTGGATCGTCTCCTCGATCCAGCGGCGGTGAGGGGCGACGGGGACGGTCCCCGTCAGGGTTCCGCAGCGGGCCGTGCCTTGCCCGGTGCTCCAACTGACGATGCCGGCAACCACCGGCTGGCCGGCTTCGGTCGCAAAGACAGGACCGCCGGAATCACCGGTGCAGGCGCCACGCCGCGCGCCGGCCGGCGCGGTGAGCCGGACCTGATAGCTCGACGGCCGGCCGGTGACGGTGAGGGCCACTTCGCGCAGCACGCCCGCGCTGGCGCCATCGCCTTCCGCGACCGGTCCGTAGCCGACGAGACGGATGGTCGCGCCCGCCGCCGGCAAGGGCGCGGCGCTGAGGCCGGCAATCCGGCGGCCCTGGCCGATCGGTTCCGCCGTGCGCACGACCGCGAGGTCCACCGCTGTGCGCCGGTTCTGCCAGTCCGCGCGCCGATAGGCCGGGTGGATCGCGCGGGCGGTGATCTCGTTGAGAATCGGCTGGCGGTTCGGCCCGAACACCAGAACGGCGAGCCGCGGGCTGCCTTCGACGCAATGGGCCGCGGTCAGCACCAGCCGTTCGCCGACGACGGCGCCCGAGCAGAAGCCATTGCCCCCCGAAATCATCACGGTCTGGCTGGCGACGGGATCGGATGACGACAGGGGTGTGCCGCCGATCACAGCCAGGGCGGGGCTGGCAGGCATCAATGCCAGAGCAAGAACCAAGAACCGCACGTCGTCTCCTCGAAACCGGGGCGATCAGGCCCGCAACGCGGCGGGTCTGTCAATCCGATCGCCGCATCCGCGTGCCGGCCGGGCGTGAACCAGATCGTCCCGGCCGGCGACCCATTCCACATCAGCGAGAGGTTCCATGACCGTGCCTGCAACCAAACCACGCGCCGCGCGTTCGCCCGGCGTAGATCCGGTCTCACGGTGCGATGTCGTCAATGTGATCGCCGGCTGCTTGAGGATCGCGTCATGACCGCCTCAACCGTCATTCTCCTCGGCAAGCCGGCGGCCGCGCTGCCCGGATGGACCTTGCCCTTCCTGGTGCGTGTCGGCAGTCCGTCCGCGCTGAAGGCCGCCAATGGCGGGCCCGCGCTTTCGGTCGTTGCCGGCCGCCGCTGGACCCTCGGCGCACAGCCGGGGACGGCCGCCTGACAGACATGCCGTTCGCGCCGGCTCAGCTTCGGGCTGCGGCGATCATCGCGCCGATCTCGTTGAGGAAAGCAAGCCGCTGCTTCTTGAAATCCTCGAGCGTCTCGTCGGAGGTCGGCTCGAGCTCAGCCTCGATCCGGCCGATTTCGCGGTTCACCGCCGCAAGGCTTTCCAGGACCTTGACGAAATGGGCATTCGACGCCTTGAGCTTGGCGATCGCGTCGGCATCGTCGGGAAATTCGGCGGCGAGGTCGGTCGGCACATGGCTCATGTCGCTACTCCTGATGCGCTGGACGCTGCCCCCTGAGAGGGCCGAAGACGGCAGGCCCTCCTAGCTACACGGGGCCTTGTCGCACAACAAGCCGACCTGACCATGGCCGCCGGGTGGGGCCATTCATCGACCGTTCAGCCCGCGGGACTACCTTGCCCGCTCCTCCGCCATGGTCCATTCGACACATGACATTGCCCAAGATCTGCGCCGTCATGTTCGCGTTTGCCCTGGTGTCGACGCCGGCCCTTGCGCAGAGCTGCCTGACGCCCGCGGAACAGCGGGCGGCCATTGCCGGCAGCCAGGCGGTGCCGCTTGCCCAGGCGGCGCGCAACCTGCGGCCGGAGCATCGCGGCGAGGTTGTCAATGCCCGGCTCTGCCGGACCTCGGGCGGACAGCTCGTCTACCTGCTGACAGTCGTCGACCGGCATGGCAAGGTCGTGCGCGCGCGCTTCGACGCCGCGTCGGGCCAGCTTCTGCAGGCCCGGTAGGCGTCGGGCACTGCCTGCGAGCCAGAACAAGGAATTGAAGCGTGCGACTGCTCGTCGTCGAGGACGATCCGGATCTCAACCGGCAGATATTCACCGCCCTGACCGACGCCGGCTATGTCGTCGACCGCGCCTTCGACGGGGAGGAGGGCTACTACCTCGGCGATTCCGAACCCTACGACGCGGTGGTGCTTGATATCGGCCTGCCCAAGATGGACGGCATCTCGGTGCTGGAGCAGTGGCGCCGGTCCGGCCGGACCATGCCGGTGCTGATCCTGACGGCCCGCGACCGCTGGTCAGACAAGGTGCAGGGTTTCGACGCCGGGGCCGACGACTATGTCGCCAAGCCCTTCCACATGGAGGAGGTGCTGGCACGCCTGCGCGCGCTGCTCAGGCGCGTGGCCGGCCAGGCGACCAACGAGTTCAATTGCGGCCCGGTGCGGCTCGATGCGCGCGCCGGCCGGGTGACCGTGGACGGCAACCCGATCAAGCTCACGTCGCACGAATACCGCCTGCTGGCCTATCTCATGCACCAGCAGGGCAAGGTGGTGTCGCGGACGGAACTCGTCGAGCATATCTACGATCAGGATTTCGATCGCGATTCCAATACGATCGAGGTCTTCATCGGGCGCCTGCGCAAGAAGCTGGGCGTCGATGTGATCCAGACCGTGCGCGGCCTTGGCTATATCCTCCAGCCGCCCGAGGCGGCCTGACCGGTGCCCGCCGTCCGCGCCCCCTCGCTCGCGCGGCGCCTGTTCGTCCTGGCTCTGACCTTCGCGGTCGTGCTTCTGACCATTACCGGCCTCGTCCTGGCCCAGGTCAATCGCGACGCGGTCGAGCGCGGCTTCGACCGGCGCCTCGGCGTCTACGTCAAGCTGCTGATCGCGGATGTCGCGGGTGCCGCCGACGATCCGCAGATCCAGATCGGCGCCAATCTCGGCGAGCCTCTGTTCGAACTGCCGCAATCCGGCTGGTACTGGCAGGTCACCCGCGTCGACGGCGGGCGCAGCGATGTGCGCGCCTCGCGCTCGCTGTTCGAGGGCCGGCTGCCGAGCCTCGGGCCGGGACCAATTCCCGAAGGGCCGACGCGCTCACGCGAGGGCTATGTCGCCGGTCCCACCGGGCAGCGGCTGCGGGCCGTGGAACGCACCATCGAGCTCGGCGAAGACGGCGAATTCGTCGTCATGGTGGCGGGTGACGCCGACGAGATCACCGGCGCGGTCAGCCAGTTCAACCTCACCTTGGTCGTCACGCTCGTCCTGCTCGGCATCGGCATGGTCGTGGCGGCGCTGCTGCAGGTGCGCGTCGGCCTGACGCCGCTGAAGCGGCTGGTCGGCGGCCTCAGCGCCATCCGGACTGGCGAAAGGGAACACCTGGAAGGCACGTTCCCGGCCGAGATCGCGCCGCTTGCCCGCGAGGTCAACGCGCTCATCGACACCAACAAGGAGATTGTCGAGCGCGCGCGGACCCATGTCGGCAATCTCGCCCATGCCTTGAAGACGCCGATCTCGGTAATCCAGAACGAGGCGGCGGGGCGCGCCGACCCGCTGGCGCTGAAGGTGGGCGAACAGGTCGGCATCATGCGCGATCAGGTCAACCATCACCTGGAGCGGGCGCGTGTCGCGGCGCGCGTCCAGGTCGCCACCACGACGGTGCCCGTGGCGGAGGTCGTCGGCGGGCTCGCCCGCACCATGGAGAAGATCCATCGCGACCGCGAGCTGAAGGTGACCGCCGACGTCCCTGCCGGCCTGACCTTCCGCGGCGAACGCCATGACCTCGAGGAAATGGTCGGCAATCTCGTCGACAATGCCTGCAAATGGGCGGACCGACGGGTGCTCGTCACCGTGCGGCCGGAAGCCGCCATGTCGGCCGCCGACCGGGCCTTCTTCACCGTGACGATCGACGATGACGGGCCGGGCCTGTCGGCCGCCGACCGCGAGGCCGTCGGCCGTCGCGGCAAGCGCCTCGACGAGACCAAGCCCGGTACCGGGCTCGGCCTCTCCATCGCCTCCGAACTCGCCGCCCTCTATGGCGGGCGGCTGGTGCTGGATGCCGCGCCGCTCGGGGGGCTTCGCGCCATCCTGCGCCTGCCGACGGTCTGAGCCAGCCGATTGACCGTGACGTGACAGGTCAGCTAGGCGCTGAGCAGACCAGCCGGCCAACCGATTCTTAACCGCGCCGGGCCTAACTTTGGCGTCCATGTCTGAGCTTGCGACCGCGGCGGATCAGGAGACGGCACCCGCATCGCCGGGCGAGCGGCTGCGCGCCTATCTGGGCGCCCTGCCGACGGAGGCAAAGGCGCTGCTCGCGAGCGAATTCGAGCGGGCGCGGATGCGCGGCGAAGATCTGCCGGGCGGGGAAATGGTGCTGGCGCTGCTCCGCACCGACCTGCGCGAGGCGGCCGATCCGGACGATCCGGAAGAGCCGGCCGCGCGCTCGGAGCAGGCGGCCCGGCTTCTGTTCAGGCCGCTCGAGCCGTTTCTGATCGACGAGCGGCTGGAGGCAAAGACCCGGGGCCGCATCATGCGCGACTCGGTCCAGGCGATCTGGACCTGGGTCCGGCGCGATCTGAAACCGGCCGAAACCAAGGTCTTCGAGGCGGCGGTGCTCGCCGCCAGCGCCGCCGACGATGCCGAGGCCGTCAACTATCATTGCGCGAAGTTCGTCTCGGTCATGATTCCGGCGATCGAGGCCAAGCTCGGCGCGACCGAAGGCGGCGAACCGGCGCGCAAGCGCCTTGCCGCGCATCTCGGCGACGAACGCGTGCTGGACGACGCGGTCGACATCATCCGCGTGCTGCCCGATATCGGCGCGCTGGTGCATCTGCCCGCCCGCCTGCCGGCCCACATCAAGAATTTCGCCGACGAGGGGCTCGACAATGCCCGGCAGCTGCTCGACCCGATCGCCCTCCGGCGCCCCTCGCTCCTGCCCTTCGCGCTCGCCCTGGTGCAGACCCGGCTGGTGCACCGCTACCAGATCGTCCGCCTGGCGGTGGCGGCGGCGGAGAGCGACGATCCCGCCAAGATCGCCAGCCATCCCTATCGCCATGCGGTCGAGCTGGTGCTCGCCGATGCCGAGCGGGCGCTGCTGGCCGCGGCCGCGGCCCTGAAGGTCAACCGGCCGCAACTGGTCGCAGCTGCCGTGAAGGAATTCCACGATGCGGCGCGCGCGCTGCGCACCGACATGAATCTCGCCGGCGACGGGCCCTGGCAGCGGCGGCTCGCCCGCATGCGCGGGACGCTGGCGCGCCAGCTCTCGGCCGAGATCGACGGCGTGCCCGGCCAGATCCGGCGGCTTCTGCGGGCGCCGCAGCGCGACGACGTGACCCACGAGCCGATCAGCCCGGAGGCCGTGGCCGATGTCGAGAACCGTCTCGACCTCCTGACCGTCTGCCGCAATTCGGCCTCCGAAATTGCTCTCAACGAGATCACCGTGCGTGTTTTCGGCGAGATCCAGGGTTATCTCGATCCGCGGCTGACCCAGCTCCTCGAGGCGATCCGCAGCGCTCCCGATGTCGATCGTGCGCTGAAGATCGCCCAGATCGACGCCGGCATCCGGTTTTCGGCGCGGATCTTCGGTGCGAGCTATGCGCAGTTGCTGCAGAAAGCCGCCGATGTCGCCATCCAGAGTGGCAGGAATCCGGGCCGCTGAGGCCCGTTCCGCCGGCCCGCAGGCATGGCCCGGGCGCCAGGCCCCGCAAGCCTGGGCATGATTGCCATTTGATCGCCGTCATTGTCGCCGATGCCCGGCTGGTCTATTGCGCAGTCCGACCGCGACGCATGGTCCGGTGGCCTCCACCGGCGCCGCGCCTTATGTCTGCGGCATGGATGGGTCGATGACGGTCTGGTTGGTTTTTGCGGTGATGACGGCCGCCGCGGTTTTCGCGGTCCTGCTGCCGCTTGCCCGCTCAGGCGAGGCTGCGGCCCGCCGGTCCGGCTCCGACCTTGCCGTCTATCGCGACCAGCTCGCCGAACTCGACCGCGACCGTGCTGCCGGCCTGATCGGAGCGGCGGAAGCGGAGGCCGCGCGCCTCGAGGTCTCGCGCCGCCTGATCGCCGCCGCCGACCAGGCGGGGCGGGGGCTGGACGCGTCGCTGAAGCGTCGGCGCATCGCCGCGGTGATCGCGCTCGTCGTGGTGCCGCTGGTTGCGGTCGGGGTCTACGGCGCCCGGGGCCGGCCCGACTATCCCGCCCAGCCGCTCGCCGGCCGGCTGCAGCCGGCGCCCGTCGATCGCGACCTCGCGACGTTGATCGGCCGCGTCGAGGCGCACCTTGCGGCCAATCCAGAAGACGGCCGCGGCTGGGAGGTGATCGCGCCGGTCTATGTCCGGCTCGGTCGCGGCGCCGATGCCGTGAAGGCGCGCGCCAATGCGCTGCGCCTGCTGGGCGCGACGGCCGACCGCGAGGCCGATCTCGCCGAAGCGCTTGTGCTGCAGGCCCAGGGCCAGGTCGGCGCGGAAGCGCGGGCCGGTTTCGAGCGGGCCCTGGCACGCGAGCCGGGGCATCCGAAGGCGAGCTATTTTTCCGGCCTTGCCGCCGAGCAGGCCGGCCGGCCGGACGAGGCGCGCGCCATCTGGACGCGGCTCGCCGAAGCGGCGCCGCCGGGCGCGCCCTGGCTGGCGACCGTCAGGGCCGAGATCACCCGCCTCGGGGGTACCCCGCCGGCAGTCGCTGCTGCGCCTGCGGCGCCCAATGCGGCGCCGGCCGGCCCGACGCCGGCCGACATCAGGCGGATGGTCGACGGGCTCGCCGCGCGGCTCGCCGCCGATGGCAGCGATTTCGAGGGCTGGCTGCGGCTCGTGCGGTCCTATGCCGTCCTCGGCGAAACGGCGAAGGCCCGGCAGGCCGCGGCGCAAGCGCGCGGCCGCTTCACCGCGGAGGCCGACAAGCTCGGCCGCCTCGACGCGCTGGTGCGCGAACTGGGTCTGGGAGGCTGACGGTCCGATGACCCGCAAGCAGCGCCGCCTCACCCTGATCGGACTGGCACTCGGCGTTCTCGGCCTGGCCGCCGGCCTCGTGCTCTATGCACTGTCCGGTTCGATCACCCTGTTCAATTCGCCGACCGACGTCGTGGTCCGTGCGATCCAGCCCGGCCAGCGCATCCGCCTCGGCGGCCTGGTCGAGACCGGCTCGGTCGAGCGCGGCGACCGCCTGCAGGTGCGCTTCAAGGTCACCGACGGCCAGAACGCCGTCGCCGTGTCCTATACCGGCGTGCTGCCGGACCTGTTCCGCGAAGGACAGGGGGTCGTGGTCGAAGGCGTGGTCGAGCCCGACCGGCACTTCCGGGCCGACAGCGTGCTCGCCCGCCATGACGAGAACTACATGCCGAAAGAGGTTGCCGACAGCCTGCGCCAGCAGGGACATTGGCGGCCCGGCGAGCCGGCGGCGGCCGGCAACGCCGCCGGCACCGGTGCGACGAGGTAGCGACGATGTCACCCGAGATCGGCCATTATGCCCTGGTTCTGGCGCTTGCCCTGGCCCTGATCCAGTCGGTCATCCCGGTCTGGGGCGCGCGCAAGGGCGATGCCGTTCTGATGGGCATTGCCGGGCCGGTGGCGCTCGGCCAGTTCCTCTTCATCGCGCTCGCCTTCGCGACCCTCACCCACGCCTATCTCGTGTCCGACTTCTCGGTCGAGAACGTCTATCTCAACAGCCACCCGGCGCAGCCGCTGATCTACAAGATCTCCGGCGTCTGGGGGAACCACGAAGGCTCGATGCTGCTCTGGGTGCTGATCCTGGGGCTGTTTTCGGCGCTGGTCGCGGCGTTCGGGCGCAACCTGCCGCTCAGCCTCAAGGCCAACGTCCTGGCGGTGCAGGGCTGGATTACCGTCGCCTTCCTCCTGTTCATCCTCAAGACCTCCAATCCCTTCACGCGCCTTGCGCCGGCGCCGCTCGAAGGGCGTGATCTCAATCCGCTGCTGCAGGACCCCGGCCTCGCGATCCATCCGCCGCTGCTCTATGTCGGCTATGTCGGCTTCTCCATGTCGTTCGCCTTCGCGGTCGCCGCGCTGATCGACGGCCGGATCGACGCGGCCTGGGCGCGCTGGGTCCGGCCCTGGGCGCTGACCGCCTGGATGTTCCTGACGGCGGGCATCTCGATGGGCTCGTTCTGGGCCTATTACGAGCTCGGCTGGGGCGGCTGGTGGTTCTGGGATCCTGTCGAGAACGCTTCGCTCATGCCCTGGCTCGCCGGCACTGCGCTGCTTCACTCGGCCATCGTCATGGAAAAGCGCGACGCGTTGAAGGTCTGGACGGTGCTGCTCGCCATCCTCACCTTTTCGCTGTCGCTGCTTGGCACCTTCCTGGTGCGTTCCGGCGTGCTCACCTCGGTCCATGCCTTCGCCGTCGATCCCGAGCGCGGCGTGTTCATCCTCGGCATCCTGATGGTCTTCATCGGCGGATCGCTCGCGCTCTATGCCTGGCGGGCACCGCTCCTGAAGCAGGGGGGCCTGTTCGCACCAGTCTCGCGCGAGGGCGCGCTCGTGCTCAACAATCTGTTCCTGACGGCGGCCTGCGCGGCGGTCTTTGTCGGCACGCTCTATCCGCTGGCGCTCGAGGCGCTCACCGGCGCCAAGATTTCGGTCGGCCCGCCCTTCTTCAACTGGACCTTCGGGCCGCTGATGGTGCCGCTGCTGGTCGTCATGGTGTTCGGGCCCTTCCTGGCCTGGAAGCGCGGCGACCTCTACGGGGTCGCTCAGCGCATGACCTGGGCGATCGGCCTCGGGGTCGGTGCGGTCCTCGCGGCCTATGCCGTCACCTGGGGCGGCCCGGTGCTGGCGCCGGTCGCCATCGGTCTTGCGATCTACATCATTGCCGGCGCGCTGCTCGATGTTTTCGAGCGCATCCAGCTGTTCCGCGCGGCCGCTTCCGTCAGCCTGGCGCGCGCCAAGGGCCTGCCGCGCTCGGCCTGGGGCACGGCGCTCGCCCATGCCGGCATCGGCGTCATGCTGCTCGGCATTGTCGGGGAGACCGCCTACCGCCAGGAGCTGATCGTCCAGGTCAAGCCTGGCGAGACAGTGTCGATCGCCGGCTATGACCTGACCTTCGAAGGCCTGTTTCCCGAGACCGGGCCCAATTACCGCGACGTCGTCGCCCGGCTGAGGGTGGCCGAAGGCGGGGTGGCGACGGGTTTCCTCAATCCGGCGAAGCGCGTCTTCACCGCCCGCAACATGCCGACCACCGAGGCGGCGCTGAAGACGCGCTGGCTGTCGCAGCTTTATGTCTCGCCGGGCGAACCGGCGGCCGACGGCTCCATCGCGCTGCGCTTCTACTACAAGCCCATGGTGCTGCTGATCTGGATCGGCACGCTGTTCATGGTGTTCGGCGGCCTGATGTCGCTCTCCGACCGCCGCCTGCGCGTCGGCGCGCCGAAGCCGGCCGCGCGGCGTGCGGCGCCGGCCGTGGCTCCCGTCGAGGCGGCCGAATGAGGGCCCGGCTCGCGCTGCTGCGGGCGCTTGCCGCCGCGCTCGTCCTGGCGCTCGCGTCGCCGGCTTTCGCCGTCCTGCCGGATGAGCGGCTGGCCGACCCGGCGCTGGAGGCGCGCGCGCGCGCCCTCAGCCAGGACCTGCGCTGCATGGTCTGCCAGAACCAGTCGATCGACGATTCGGACGCGAGCCTTGCGCGCGACCTCAGGCTGCTCGTCCGCGAGCGGCTGAAGGCCGGCGACAGCGACAGCCAGGTCCTGGCCTATCTGGTCGACCGCTATGGCGAGTTCGTGCTGCTGACGCCCAGACTCAGCCGCCAGACCGTGCTGCTCTGGGCGGCGCCGGCCACCTTCCTGGTGCTCGGCGGGCTCTACATCCTCTTCGCGCTGCGCCGCCGCAGACAGGTGGCTCCCGCGCCGCCCGAACCGCTGACGGACGAGGAAAAGGCCAGGCTGGACGCCATCCTGAAGTCGTGATCGGCGGCCTGCGGTCCCACATGGAGCCCGGCGCCGGGCTTCGCTTCGGCGACCTTACCAAACTGTAATCTCCCGGTCAGAGCGCCGTAATCTCGGCTCCACCATTGTCCCGGGCAACCACGGTGCTCCCGTGTCCCGTTTCGATGGAGAGACAAAGCATGTCACCCCGCCTGCGCACCACCCTCTACGGCACCGTTGCGGCCCTCGCCATTGGCGCCGGCGTCCTGCAATTCCAGGCCGCCCCGAGCACTTTCATCGCCCCGGCTCACGCCCAGAGCAGCCAGGCCGCCGCCTTGCCGTCCTTCGCCGATGTCGTCGAGCGCGTCCGCCCGGCGGTCGTCTCGGTCCGCGTCTCGCGCGCCGCCACCAGCGAGCAGATGTCGTTCCGTGAAATTCCCGGCCTCGAGGACGGCGACGGCATGATGGAACGCTTCATGCGCCGCTTCGGCGAAGGCCCGCGCGGCGAGCGCGGCGAACGCTTCGGCCGTGGTCCGCAGCGCGGCGGTCCGCGCGCGATGGCGCAAGGCTCCGGCTTCTTCATTTCCGCCGACGGCTATGTGGTGACCAACAACCACGTCGTCGAAGGCGCGACCGAAGCCGATCTCGTCATCGATGGCGGTCGCACCGTGAAGGCCAAGGTCGTCGGGACCGACCCGCGCACCGATCTCGCCCTGCTGAAGGTCGACGGCTCGAACTTCCCGTTCGTTCGCTTTGCGAGCCAGGCACCGCGCGTCGGCGACTGGGTGCTGGCGGTCGGCAACCCCTTCGGCCTCGGCGGCACGGTGACCGCCGGCATCGTCTCGGCCCGCGGCCGCGACATCGGTTCGGGCCCCTATGACGACTTCCTGCAGATCGACGCGGCGGTGAACCGCGGCAATTCCGGCGGCCCGACCTTCAACGCCGCCGGCGAGGTGATCGGCGTCAACACCGCGATCTACTCTCCGTCGGGCGGCAATGTCGGTATTGCGTTCGCCATCCCGGCCGAGACCACCCAGACCGTGGTGGCGGCGCTGCGCGAGACCGGCACGGTGGCGCGCGGCTGGATCGGTGTCCAGATCCAGCCGGTCACCGAAGAGATCGCCGAGGGCCTTCGCCTGACGAAGCCGGAGGGGGCGCTGATCGCCGGCGTTCAGTCCGGCAGTCCGGCGGCCCGCGCAGACCTGAAGCCGTCCGACGTCATCACGGCGGTCGATGGCCAGCCGGTGAAGGATGCCCGGGAGCTCAGCCGCCGCATCGGCACGGCCCATCCGGGAGCGACCGTCCGGCTGACCGTCATGCGCGACGGCGCCGAGCGCACCGTCAACCTGACGCTCGGCCAGATTCCCAACGAGCGCCAGGCCTCGGCGCGCGGCGAGCAGCCGGGCGAACGTCGCGACGAGCCGTCGGCAAGCCCGCAGGTTCCCCGGCTCGGCCTGTCCCTGCAGCCGGCCGGTCGCGGCGGCAAGCTCGGCGGCAGCGGTGAAGGCCTGGTCGTGACCGAGGTCGACCCGTCGGGGCCGGCTGCCCAGCGTGGCGTTCGCGAGGGCGACGTGATCATGGATGTCGCCGGCCGGCCGGTGTCCTCGGCCCGCGACGTGCACGAAGCGCTGGCCGCGGCCCGTGCCGAAGGCCGCCGTTCGGCGCTCATCCGCCTGCGTTCCGGCGAGGGCCAGCGGTTCATCGCCATCCCGTTCAGCGCGAGCTGAAAAAAAGTTCGACGGGCTTGAACCTTTTTCGAGCCCGTCGCGACACACTGTCGATCCGGAGTGGCAACCCCCCCAGTCGCCCCCCGCCACGACGGATCGGTCTCGGGCGAGGCGGACGGGCCACACACCGTCCGCCTCGTTCCGGTTTGCGGCGTGTCGCGGACCCGTCCGACCCACCCCGCCGGGTGATCCAGCATCTGGCGAATGGCGCGAGACCTCCCTACCATGCCCGACATGCGGATTCTGATTGTCGAAGACGACCGCGACGCGGCGTCCTATCTGGTCAAGGCCTTCAAGGAGGCGGGCCATGTCGCCGATCACGCGGCGGATGGCGAGACCGGCCTCGCCCTTGCCGAAGGGGGGCCCTATGACGTGCTCGTCGTTGACCGGATGCTGCCAAAGAAGGATGGCCTCAGCCTGATCGGCGATCTCCGGGCCATGGGGCGCGACACGCCGGTCCTCATCCTGTCGGCGCTCGGCCAGGTGGACGACCGCGTCAAGGGCCTGCGCGCCGGCGGCGACGACTACCTGCCGAAGCCCTACTCCTTTTCCGAACTGCTCGCGCGCGTCGAGGTCCTGTCGCGCCGGCGCCCGGCCGGCACGCCCGAGACGGTCTACCGGGTCGGCGATCTCGAACTCGACCGGCTCTCCCACCGGGTCGTCCGCGCTGGCGAGGAGATCGTCCTGCAGCCGCGCGAGTTCCGCCTTCTCGAATATCTCATGAAGAATGCCGGTCAGGTCGTCACCCGCACCATGCTGCTCGAGCACGTCTGGGATTATCACTTCGACCCGCAGACCAACGTCATCGACGTTCACGTCTCGCGCCTGCGCTCGAAGATCGACAAGGGTTTCGACAAGGCGCTGATCCAGACCATTCGCGGCGCGGGTTACACGGTGCGGGCGTGACCGGGACGGGACCGGCCGGCGCCGCCGCGTCCGAGGAGCAGGCCGGCCGGCGCGGCTCCGGGCTGCGCACGCTTCTGCGCACGACCGCCTTCAAGATCATTGCCGCCTATCTCGTGATGTTCGTGCTGTTCGCCGGTTTCCTGATCGGCTGGCTCGGCTTCGCGACGCAGCGGCTGTTCACCGACCAGATCACCGAGACCGTCGAGGCGGAGGTCCGCGGGCTCGCCGAGCAATATTCCATCGGCGGCATTCGCCGGCTGGTCAATGTCATCGACGAGCGCAGCCGCCGCCCCGGCGCCTCGCTCTATCTGGTCACGACCTTCAGTGGCCAGGTGGTCGCCGGCAATGTCGGCGAACTGCCCGACGGCACCTTGAACCGGCAGGGCTGGATCGAGACCGACTATCGCCGGGCCGAAGAGACCGCTGCGGCCCGCGCGCACCGGGCGCTCGCCCAGGTCTACGGCCTGCCCGGCGGCTTTCGCCTGCTGGTCGGCCGCGACCTCGAGGAGCGCGACCGGGTGCTGGAGATCTTCGGCAGCGGTTTTCGCCTGTCGCTCATCGCGGCGCTCGTCCTCGGCCTGATCGGCGCCTATTTCGTCACCAGGCGCGTGCTGAAGCGGGTCGACGCCATGACCGAGACCTCGCGGCGGATCATGGCCGGCGATCTTTCGGGACGCCTGCCGATCGCCGGCACGCGCGACGAGCTCGATCGGCTGGCCGAGAGCGTCAACGCCATGATCGCGCGCATCGAGGCGCTCATGGCTGGCATGAAGGAGGTCTCCGACAATATCGCGCATGATCTCAAGACACCGCTGACGCGGCTCAGGAACCGGGCGGAAGAGGCTCTGCGTCAGGCCTCGGGCGACGAGCAGAGCCGCCAGGCTCTCGCCGGCATCATCGACGAATCGGACGGGCTGATCCGGACCTTCAATGCACTGCTGATGATCGCCAGGGCCGAGGCCGGCAACCAGCGGGAGGGCATGGCGCCGGTCGACCTCGCCGAAATCGCACAGGGCATGGGCGAGCTCTACGAGCCGCTTGCCGAGGAGGCCGGCATGACGCTGACGGTCACGGCCGTGCCGGCGATCGTCACCGGCAGCCGCGAGCTGATCGGCCAGGTGGTGGCCAATCTCATCGACAACGCGCTCAAATACGGGCAGGCCGAAGGCCGACCGGGCCAGATCACCCTTGCCGTTGCGGTCGACGGTCCCGATGCCGTGCTGTCGGTGGCCGACGCCGGCGAGGGCGTTCCGGAGGCCGATCGCGAGCGGGTGCTGGAGCGTTTCGTCCGGCTCGAAGCCAGCCGTTCGCGGCCGGGATCGGGGCTCGGCCTGTCGCTTGCCGCAGCCGTCGCGCGGCTGCACGGAGGCAAACTTTCTCTTCTCGACAATGCGCCGGGCCTGAAGGTCGTGCTACGTCTGCCGCGGAAGCTGGACCCTGCGATCGATGCGAATGGACATTCCTGATCATCTCGGACCCCTGTGCGAGCGCTTTGCCGGCGCGCCCGTCCTGCCCAAGGGCGTCACCGCGGCAAAGCTGATCGCAGGCTATCTCGCCGCCATCGACGATCGCCCGCTCGCGGCCGAGCTGGAAGCGGTGCTGAAGCCGGCCAAGGCGCGCGCCGTGGTGGCCGGCATCCTCGCGCATTCGCCGTTCCTGACCGCGATCGCGACGCATGAGCCCGACGTGCTGCGCGACCTGCTGGTGGACGCGCCCGAGGCCCGTTTCGAGACCCTGATCGCGTCCGCCACCGAGGCCAGCCGCGCGGCCGATGACGACGAGGCGGTCGGCATCGCGCTGCGACGGCTGCGCCGGCATGTCGCACTGCTGGTGGCGCTGACCGATATCGGCGACGTCTGGCCGCTGGAGCGGATCACCGCGGCGCTGACGCGCACTGCCGATACCGCGGTCGCCGAGGCGGTGCGTCACCTCATGCGCGAGCTGGCCGACATGGGCACGCTGCGGCCGGCCGATCCCGCGGCGCCCGAGCGCGATTCCGGCTATATCGTGCTCGCCATGGGCAAGCACGGCGCCCACGAGCTGAACTATTCGAGCGACATCGACCTCATCGTCTTTTTCGATCCCGACAAGGCGCCGTTCAAGCCGGGCCGCGAGCCGCAGCAGGCCTATATCCGCGTCACCCAGCGCCTCGTGAAGATCCTGCAGGAGCGCACCGCGGAGGGCTATGTGTTCCGCACCGATCTGCGCCTCAGGCCCGATCCCGGCGCCACCGCGGTTGCGATTTCCGTGCCGGCGGCTCTGCACTATTACGAGACCCTCGGCCAGACCTGGGAGCGCTCGGCCTTCATCAAGGCGCGGCCCTGCGCCGGCGACATCGAGGCGGGCGCTGCGTTCCTGCGTGAGATCGAGCCCTTCATCTGGCGCAAATATCTCGACTACACGGCGGTTGCCGACATCCATTCGATGAAGCGGCAGATCCACGCCTTCCGCGGCCACGACGCGCTGGCCGTGGAAGGGCACAATATCAAGCTCGGTCGCGGCGGCATTCGCGAGATCGAGTTCTTCGTCCAGACCCAGCAGCTGATCGCCGGCGGCCGGAACCAGGCCTTGCGGGTCAAGGACACGCTGAACGGGCTGAAGCAGCTGGTGGCGGCCGGCTGGGTCCGGCAGGAGACCAGCGAGGCGCTGGCGCTCGCCTATCGCTTCCTCCGCAAGGTCGAGCATCGCCTGCAGATGGTCGCCGACGAGCAGACCCACAGCCTGCCCGAGGCTTCCGAAGACGTCGAACGCATCGCCCGCTTCCTCGGCTTCAAGAGCCGGGCGGCGTTCGCCGATGCGCTGATCGAGGAATTGCGGCCGGTCGAGGCGGCCTATGCCCGCCTGTTCGAAACCTTGCCGCCGCTTTCGGAGGTGAAGGGCACGCTCGACCTTGCGGCGGACCCGCCGAAGACCTCGACGCTTTCGGCGCTCGCCGATCTCGGCTTTCAGGACCCCGTCGCCGCCGCGGCGACGGTGCGCGGCTGGCTCGAGGCCCAGTCGGGGGGCCTCAGGGCCCGCGAGGCGCGCGAGCGCGTGGCCGAGCTCGCCCCGGCCCTGCTCGAGGCGATGTCGCGCACAGGCGACGCCGATCTCGGCCTGCGGGCCTTCGACCAGCTTCTGACCCGCCATTCGCAGCCGATCGAGCTGCTCGCCCTGCTGCGCACCCATCCCGACCTGCTCGAACTGATCGCCCAGGTGCTCGGCTCGGCGCCGCGCCTTGCCGAACTGCTCGGCCGGCGGGCCCATGTGCTGGATGCGCTGCTCGAGCCGGCCTTTTTCGGCGAGCTGCCCTCGGATGCCGAGCTGAGCCGCCGCCTCGACCATATGATCGGCCTTGCCCGCCATCCGGAAGAGGTGCTCGACCGCGTCCGCATTTTCGGACAGGAGCAGCTGTTCCTGGTCGGCGTCCGGGTTCTGGCCGGCACGGTGTCGGCCGAAGCCGCGGGCCAGGCCTTTGCGCGGCTCGCGGAGCGGATGATCGTCGCCCTGCACAAATCGGTCGAGAAGCAGATCGTCGAGGCGCATGGCCGGATTCCCGGCATGCGCTCCGCCGTCGTGGCGCTGGGCAAGCTCGGCGGCCGTGAAATGACCGCCGGCTCCGATCTCGACCTGATCCTGCTCTACGCCCACGATCCCGACGAGAACGCCTCCGACGGGGCGCGTCCGCTGGTCGGCAGCCATTATTTCGCGCGGCTCACCCAACGCTTGATCAGCGCCCTGTCGGTGCCGACCAGCGAAGGCGTGCTCTATGAGGTCGACCTCCGGCTGCGGCCTTCCGGGCGCTCCGGTCCGGTCGCCACGCACCTCGACGGTTTCCGGTCCTATCAGACCGAGGAAGCCTGGACCTGGGAACATATGGCGCTGACCCGCGCCCGCGTGATCTCGGCGAGCCCTGGTTTTCAGGCGGATGTCGAGGCGGCGATCCGCGCCGTGCTGACCGCCAGGCGCACGGCCAAGGCGACGCTCGGCGACATCATCGACATGCGCCGCGCCATCGCCGAGGACAAGGGCGACGACGACCGCTGGGACCTGAAATATGTCAGCGGCGGCCTGATCGACATCGAGTTCGTCGCACAGGCGCTGCAGCTCGTCCACGCGCACAAGCATCCCGACATTCTCGACACCAATACCCTGCGCGTTCTGGACAAGGCGGCGACCGCCGGACTGCTGAAAGCGGAGGATGCGGACGTGCTGCGATCGGCCTGCCGGCTGTACCAGCGGCTGACCCAGATCCTGCGGCTCTGCCTGGTCGACCGGTTCGATCCGGCGGTCGGCTCACCCGGTCTGAAGCGGCTTCTGGCCCGTGCCGGCGAACTGCCGGATTTCGTCACGCTCAATGCTCATCTCGGCGAGATGCAGAAGGCGGTGCGCAAGAGCTTCGTCCGCGTCGTCGGACCGATCTGAGCCTCAGCGGCCGGGCGGATCGGGTTCCGACCGCGGGCCGAACAGGGCCCAGATCGCAAGGCCGACACCGGGCAGGGCGAGGACGAGGACGCTCCAGAGGATCCGCTCCGGCTTCGAGGCGGGCGAGGCCATGATCTGGTCGATGGCGCGAAGGGCAAAGCCGAACAGGATCCAGACCGCGACGGCGATGCCCCCCATCAGAATGATCAGCCAGAACAGCGCGCCCGCCGCGTCGAAAACCATGGGTTCGACCTCTTGCCCGCATGTCTCGCCCGGAAATGTGAACCGCTGCCAAGGGCTGCCGTCAGGCGGGATCGGCCATGTCGGGAGTGCCGAGGTCGCCGTCCGTGCGGCCCGAAAGGCTCCGGTGCCGCATCAACGCACGAACCGCGCGCGGGTTGCAGGCAGCCTCAGGCCTGAACCTTCATCGCGGCGGGCCCATCGACGGGCAGGCGCACGACCACCGTGGTGCCGCGGCCCTCGGCGGAGCGGATCCTGAGCGAGCCGCCATGCATTTCGGCCAGCGACTTGGCGATCGCCAGGCCGAGGCCCGACCCGTTGTGGTTCTTGGAGAACTGGCTCTGAACCTGTTCGAATGGCCGGCCGAGATTGCGCAGCGCCTGGCGCGGTATGCCGATGCCGGTATCTTCGATGGCCAGCACCACCACGCCGCGCGCCTTGCGCACGCGCACCGACACCATGCCGCCTGGCGGCGTGAACTTGACCGCATTGGAGAGGAGGTTGAGAGCGATCTGCTTGACCGCCCGCCGATCGGCCATCAGTTCGAGGCCTTGCGGGATCGCGGCGTCGATGACGATCCGCTTGTCCGAGGCCATCTTGGCCAGAACCCGCATGGTCTCGTCCAGCGTCTCCTCGAGACGCGTCTCGCGCGGATCGAGCTTCAGCCGCCCCGCCTCGATCCGCGACATTTCCAGGATGTCGTCGATCACGGACAGCAGGAAGTGTCCGCTGTCGTAGATGTCGCGCGCATATTCGCTGTATTTGGGGACGCCGATCGGCCCGAAATGGCCTTCCTTCAGGATCTCCGAGAAGCCGATAATGGCGTTCAGCGGCGTCCTGAGCTCGTGGCTCATATTGGCGAGGAATTCCGACTTGGCACGATTGGCCTCTTCGGCACGCGTTTTCTGCTCGCCGTACTTTTCCGCGAGCTCGGCGAGCTGCTGAGTCTGGATTTCCAGCGTGTAGCGGCTGCGCTGCAGGTCGGCGACGCTGGCGCGCAGCCGCTGCTCGCTGGCGGTGAGCTCGCTTTCATGGCGCTTCAGCGCGGTGATGTCGGTGCCGACCGAAACGAAGCCGCCGCAATGGGTTCGCCTTTCGCTGATCTGCAGCCAGCGGCCGTCTTCGAGATTCACCTCCAGATCGCGCGCACCTTCCGCATTGGGCTGCGACAGGACACGGCCGTCGACGATCTTCGCCGCGCTGCCCATGGCGAGCGCCTCGTGATAGGGCGTGCCGGCGCGTGCGCCCTCTTCGGTCAGTCCGTTCAGTTCGCGGAACTTCGAGTTGCAGACGACGATACGCTCGCGATCGTCGCACACGACGAAGGCCTCGGAGATCGTCTCGATGGCTTCGCGGATGCGGATGTCCGCCGCCGCGGTGCGCTCGGCCAGGGCCAGCTGTTCGGTGATGTCGACGACGATGCCGACGAAACGCGGCTGGCGCACGCCGGCGACGCTGAGGCAGCGCCCGCGGGCCCGCAGCCAGACCCAGCGGCCGTCGGCGTGGCGCATACGGAACTGATGGTCGATGGTCTCGCTCGGATCGAGCGGGATCGATATGCCGATTTCGGCGAGGTGGCTGTCGTCGGGATGCAGCCGCGGCTGCAGCTCGGCAATGGTCAGAAGCCCTTCGCGCGGCTTGAGGCCGAGCAGCTCGAACATCGAGGCCGACCAGAACATCTGCGCGCTGCCGATCTCCCAGTCCCACAGGCCGCAGCGGCCGCTCTCGAGCGCGGCGTCGATGGTGGCGCGGGCATTCTGGTTGACCATGTCGGCGGTTGCGGCACGAACGGTCTGGATGTGGAAGGCGAGGCCGAGCACCAGCAGGAGCAGGCCGGTGGTCGCGAACAGCGTGCCGGTGAGCAGCGAGGATTTCAGCCAGTTGGCGAGCGCGTCCTCGACCGGCTGGATGACATAGAGCCGCTGCAGCGGCGCCTGGAGGGCGCGCACCGCGACCAGCGCTCCGGTGCCGTCGGCAAGCGTCAACTGCGCGGCGATCTGCTGCCGGTCGACTTCAGCGCCGGCAAAGGCGGCTCCGAAGACTTGGGCGGCGGAGCGCCCGACATGGATGCCGGCGGTCCGGGCCGGGATCGCCGCGATGATGAGGCCGGCCGGATCGGTGACGACCATGGCGCGGTTGATGCCTGTCGTCGCGCGCGTCGTGGCGAGATTGAGCGCCGCCTGGGCGGCCGCGGTCAATTCGCCGGCACCGACCGGTGCGCGATGGCCGAGATTGTCGTCGAAGGCCTGGGCGATCATCGCCAGCTCTTCGGCCGCCGCGTTCAGCGTCTCGATGCGGTTGTTGTAGATCTGGAGCACCGCGCCGGCGCCCATGACGACCAGGAAGGCGACGATCAGGCTCGGCACGAGGCGCCGCAGCAGCGGCTCGTAGGGCGCGAGCCAGGTCTCGAGGGAGGCGCTGATCGGCTGTGCAAAGCCGCGCGCACCCTGAGCATGAATCCGCGCTTCCGCGCTGGCCGCACCATCGCGCGCCATCGCCGGTCCCCCGTCCGCAATCAGATGATTTCATCGGGAGAAATGTCGCCGCCGCTCCCGAATCGCGGACATAAGAATCGATTTGAGGGGCAACTGTCTAGAGTCGGTCCTCCACCAAAAAGGAAATATTTGGTAAACGGCATAGGATTAAATGCCGTTTTCGACGTGCTTTCCCGACCGTAAATCAATGCGGCCGCGCGCTGTGAAATCGAGGCCGGCCGGGCCTTTCAGGCGAGCGAGCGGTCCGCGATATCGCGCACGTCGGCGGAGAGGCGCGGCGCCGCGGCGACCCGCTGCAGCGCTGCCTGGGCGAGGGCGCGCCGGCCGGGCTCCATGGCCCGCCACGAACGGAAGGCTGACAGGAGCCGCGCCGCCACCTGGCTGTTCCTGGCGTCGACATCGAGCACGACCTCGGCCAGGAAGTCGTAGCCGAGGCCGTCGGCCCGGTTGAACTGCGTCTGATTGATCATCGCGAAACTGCCGACGAGCGCGCGCAGACGGTTCGGATTGGCAAAATTGATGCCGGGGCGGGCCATCAGGGCCTTGACCCGTTCCAGCGTGCCGGCTTCCCCGATGCCGGCCTGCAGGGCCAGCCACTTGTCGATGATCAGTTCGTCCGCGCCGTGGCGTTCGTAGAAGGCGGCGAAGGCGGCCTCGCGCCGCGGGCCGGCATGCTGGGCAAGCGTCGCGAGCGCGCCAAGGCGATCGGTCATGTTGTCGGCGGCGGCAAAGCGTCGCTCGGCGAGACCGATCCGCTCGTCGGCGCCGTTCGCCGTCCAGAGATCGAGCACGACATTGGCGAGCGCTCGCCGGCCTGCCGATGCGGCATCGGGCGAGAACGGACCGCGGTTCTCAAGCGCGGCAAGGCTGGCCGCGAGGGCGTCGGCAAGGTGGTCGGCGATATCGCGCCGGAGCCCCAGGCGGGCAGCCTGGATCGCGTCGGGATCGACCTCCTGGCCAAGCTCGCGCGCAATGTCGGCCTCGGAGGGAAGGCTCAGGGCCTGCGCGGCGAAGGCCGGGTCGCGCTGGCTGTCGGCGAGGACCGCGCCGAGCGCGTCGATCAGCGGCCGGCCGGCCGGTGCCGCTGCCCCGGTCCGCGAAGCGGTCGTTGCCGCGATCAGCTGGCGTGTCGCGAGCGTTTGGATCGATTGCCAGCGGTTGTAGGGGTCGCTGTCGTGGCGGCTGAGGAAGATCAGATCGCTTTCGGTCAGATCGGTGGTCAGACGGACGGGCGCCGAGAAGCCGCGGTTGATCGACAGGACCGGCCGCGTCGGATGGCCGGTGAAGACGAAGCGATGGCGGCCGGCGCTGAGTGCGATGACGCCGGCAACGCTCTGCCCCTCCTCGGTGAGCAGCGGCCTCTCCGCGCCATCGGGGCCGATGAGGCCGAGGGCGAGCGGGATCGCCATCGGCTCCTTCGATGGCTGCCCGGGCGTTGGGCCGAGCTGCTGGCGAATGTCCAGGGTGAACGTGCCGGCCTTGGGGTCGTGGCGGGTCTCCACGCCGACCTCGGGCGTGCCGGATTGCCGATACCAGAGGAAGAACTGGCCGAGGTCCCGGCCGCTCGCCTCGGCGAAGCAGGCGACGAAGTCCTCGATCGTCGCGGCGTCGCCGTCGTGGCGGGACAGATAGAGATCCATGCCGATCCGGAAAGCCTCGGCGCCGATCAGCACTTTCAGGAGGCGGATGACCTCGGCGCCCTTCTCGTAGACGGTCGCGGTGTAGAAATTGTTGATCTCGTTGTAGATCTCGGGGCGCACCGGGTGGGCGAGGGGGCCGGCGTCCTCGGCGAACTGCTGGGCCTTGAGCAGGCGCACATCGGCAATGCGCTTGACCGCGCGCGAGCGCATGTCGGAGGAGAATTCCTGGTCACGGAAGACGGTCAGGCCTTCCTTGAGGCAGAGCTGGAACCAGTCGCGGCAGGTGATCCGGTTGCCCGTCCAGTTGTGGAAATATTCGTGGGCGATGATCGCCTCGATATGGGCATAGTCCTGGTCGGTCGCGGTGTCCGGCAGGGCCAGGACATATTTGTCGTTGAAGATGTTGAGGCCCTTGTTCTCCATCGCCCCCATGTTGAAGTCGCTCACCGCGACGATCATGAAGATGTCGAGATCATATTCGCAGCCGAACACCTCTTCGTCCCAGCGCATGGCACGTTTCAGCGCGTCCATGGCATAGGCGGTGCGGTTTTCCTTGCCGTGCTCGGAATAGATCCGGAGCGCGACGGTCCGGCCCGAGCGGGTGACGAATTCGTCCGCGATGACGGCAAGGTCGCCGCCGACGAGGGCGAAGAGATAGCTCGGCTTCGGATGCGGGTCGTGCCAGACGGCGAAATGCCGGCCGCCTTCCAGGTCACCGCTCGCCACCAGGTTGCCGTTGCCGAGCAGGACAGGTGCTGCGGCCTTGTCGGCCTCGATGCGTGTCGTATAGACCGCCAGCACGTCCGGCCGGTCGGGAAAATAGGTGATGCGGCGGAAGCCCTCCGCTTCGCATTGCGTGCACCAGGTCCCGGACGAGCGGTAGAGTCCCATGAGCTGGGTATTGGCCTGCGGATCGATGCGCGTTTCGATGGTCAGAACGAAGCGGCCGGGCGGCGGCCGGTGGATCAGCAGCCGGTCGGGCGTCGCCTCATGCGCCTCGGGGGCGAGCGGCCGGCCATCGAGCGCCAGCGAGACGAGCACCAGTTCGTCGCCATCGAAGACGAGCGGCGCCCCGGCCGCGCCTTGCGGGTGCGGCTCGACGGTGAGCGTTGCGACCACGCGCGTCGCCGTGGGATGGAGGGCGACATCGAGATCGACCGTGAGAACCCGGTAGTCGGGCACGCGATAGTCCGCAAGCTTGACGGGTTTGGCCTGATCGCTGCGCATGGGAACGGCTCCGGGGCATGGGCCGCGGGCAAGCCCGCGGCTGGGCAGGGCTGCGACCCTATGGCCCGGACCGGCGAGAGGGAAGGGCGAAGGTTCCGGTTGATCGGCATTGCTGCCGCTTGCCTGTGGGCTTGTCGCGCGACCGGCGCTATGGAAAGTGGCGGGCATGCGCCCGGCCAGCGGGCGTTGGTGGTCCGAAACTGAGATTTGCCTCGTCCGGCATGCGCCGCGAGGCGGGTTTTCGGGTTCCATGGACATTGGGCGTCGTTCGGAACCGCGAGAGGTTGTTGTGTTGGACGCTTGTCATCGCGTGTTGACGCGGCCGGCCGCCGCAGCGGCCCGGCGCTTCGCTGCGGCGCTGTTCGCGGTCTGCGTGCCCCTCGCCATAGCCGGCGCCGTTCTTCTCGCCGCGGGCAGGTCGGGGCATGCCCAGGAAGCGGAAATCCGTGCCCTGCAGGAGGATCTGAGGGCGCTTGGACTGTACCAGGGACCGGTCGACGGCGAGAGCTCAGAGACGCTGTCGGCAGCGATCGCGGCCTATGTCCGCCAGGGCGGCTTCCGCGATCCGCCGGATCGCGCCTTCCGGCATTTCGGCGCGCTCGTCCGGGACGTCGATCTCGAAAAGCGGATCCGCGCCGGCAAGGCGCGCGTCGCGCATGAGCAGGCCGTGCCGACCCGCTTCGGCCCGTTGCAGATCACGACCTATCGGCAGGCCGGCGGCCCCTCCGGCTTTTCCGACGGCCGCCGCGTGAGCATTGCCGGCCAGCGGGTGGATGCGGCGCTCGCGCGCTTCGTGGAGTGCTGCGAGGCGAAGGTGTTCGAGGTGGGCACGGCCGACGTCGTCGTGCTGCGCGGCACGACCGATACCGCGGGCTGCGACTACGCCAGGGTCTATGTTTCTCTGACGCGGGAGCGCTTCACGGTGACCGACCGTGAGGACAGCTGCGCCGCCGATCCGAATTTCGTGGTCGAGGCGGGCCGGCTGGTCGTCACCGCCCAGGCGCGCACCAGCCTGCCGGATGCCCAGTGGTCGCTGACGCCGGGCGAGCCGATGCGGTTCGAGCGGCTGGTGCTGGTCGGCCCGCTGGACGTGCTCGGCTGGTGGGTCGGCCGCCAGCCCTGGACCCGCATCGATCGCGGCTTCCGCTTCTTCAACGTGACACCGCTGACCGACGCGCTGTCGGCTCTGCTCGAGCCGGAAGCGCTGGGCTGGACCTTCAAGATGACGCTGACGACGCCGGTCGAGCGGCGCGGCGACCTGCTGTTCGTTTCGGGCAGCTACAAGCCCGACGAGAACCTCGTTGCGGTGCTGATCGATCTCGGCGCACGGGCGGTGCATGCCTGCAGCTTCAACCGCGGGACCGCACGTTTCGCCTCGACGCTGCTGCCGGGCGTCTTTTCCGATCCGGCGGCATCCTGTCCGGCCGATATCGGCCGCGCACTGGATACCTGGTCGGCGCTCGGTGTGGTCAGCGGCGGCGCGCCAGCCCGCGTCTTCGGCTTCGAGGGCACGTTCGGCGACGAGGCCGCCTGCAAGGCCGGTGGCGACCGGGTGACCCGCATCACAGCCCGCAGCCTGCGCCCTGCCGGCGAACCGGAAACGCCAATTACCGAGGTCGGGGTTGCGGACGGCGACTATGTCGTCGGCACGGTGGGCCGTAATGTGCCGATCAAGCGACTCGACGACGACAGGATCGACCTCGATGGGGAGGTTCTGCGCCGCTGTCCGGAATGAAAGAGAGCCCGCCGTGCCCGCGCCCGACCTGGAAGCCGAATACAACAATCGGGCGCGCGTGCCCGATCACCCGGAGACGATGCAGCGCTGGGCGCGCGAAGCGGCCGCCTATCGTGCCGAAGCTGTCGGCGCCCTGCTGGACCAGCCCTACGGCGCGGGCGAGCGTCAGCGTTATGATCTGTTCCCCGCGCCTCAGCCGCACTCCGGCGCGCCGCTGGCGCTGTTCATTCATGGCGGCTATTGGCAGGCGCTCGACAAGAGCTGGTTCAGCCAGATGGCGCGCGGCGCCAATGCCCATGGCCTCGACGTCGCGGTCATGAGCTATGACCTCTGCCCGGCCGTGACGGTCGGCGACATTGTCGGCGAGACCGTCGCCTGCGTCCGGGCGCTGCGCGAGCGCCATGGCCGGCGCATCCTGCCCTTCGGCCATTCGGCCGGCGGCCACCTGACGGCCTGTCTTGCCGCCACCGACTGGACGACGTTCGGCGAGCCCGCCGACCTGATCGCGGGCGCCCTGCCGATTTCCGGCCTGTTTCATCTCGCGCCGCTGGTGCCGACCAGCATCAACAAGGCCTTGGGGCTCGATGCGGCGAGTGCCGCCAGCCTGTCGCCGCTGACCTGGACGCCGCCGCGCGGCCTCGGCGTGACCGCTGTCGTCGGCGGCGCCGAGGCGCCCGAATATCTGCGCCAGACCAGCAGCCTCGTCGAGCTCTGGGCGGTCATGGGCGCGAGAACACGGGCGATCGCGGTGGACGGCGCCAACCATTTCACGGTGGTCCTGCCGTTTGCCGACCCGCAAGCCGAGCTCACGCGCGAGCTGGTGGCGCTCGCGGGCTGATGATCGGGCGGCGCGCACCGCAGCGGCCAGCTGCGGCCGCGCGGCGTACATCACGCCGCAGGGCGGCCCGCGAGCAGGCGCTTGGCGGTATAGGTCATGACTGGCTCCTCGCGCTGGTTGAACACCGTGATGAGCGAGGTCACGATGGCGCGATTGGCCTTGGAGGTCGGGCGGATCTCGGTCACCGCGACGGTGGCCCAGACGCTGTCGCCGACCTTGACCGGCGCATGGATGGTCTGGGCGAGTTCGAGCATGGCGAGCCCCGTGCCCTGGATCATCGACTGTAGGATGAACCCCTCGATGATCGCATAGGTCAGCGCGCCGGGTACTGGGCGGCCGGCGATCGCGCCGTGCTCATAGGCTGCATCGATGAAGATGGCTTCGGCCATGCCGGTCACGCCGATGAAGCCGACCAGATCCGCTTCCGTGATGGTGCGGCGGAAGGTCTTGAACGTCTGCCCGACCGCGAGATCCTGCCAGAAGAAGCCGTGTCCGAGCGTCGGCAGGCGGGCATGGTCGATGGCGGCGGGCATGAAGGACGTTCCAATCGTACTGGAGGGGAGGCCGCCCTGGGGCGAGCCTGTTCCAGGCGACCATGCGTGGCGGACCAAAGTCAATCGGCCGATGGGCCGAGCACGGCCGGCCCATGCTGCCGGCCGCGGACGGCGGGCATGCGCCTCAGGCAGCGGCGGGCGCCGGCATGGCCCTGAGGCTGGCGAGCGGGGAGGCGACCGACACCAGCGCCGACAGCGCGAAGGCAACCGCCACCAGCAGCATGGCCGCATCGAGCCCGAAGATCTGGCCGACCGTGCCGCCGGCAAGAGCGCCGAGCGGCCGCACGCCGTAGACCGCGACCTGGATCGTGGCGGTGACCCGGCCCATCAGGCCGGGCGGCGTCACGAGCTGGCGCACCGAGGTCTGCATCACCGACCAGAGCATCGGGCCGAAGCCGATGAGGGCGAAGGCGAGAATGGCGGCCGGCAGCCCGCCGAAGGTCGGAGCGGCGAGCAGCATGACGGCGCCGACGATCGAGGAGACGGGGCCGAACATCAGCACGGCACGCGGTTCGACCTTCGCGAAGATGGCCGGTGCGGTGATCGCCCCGGCGATCATGCCGAACCCGGCTGCGCCGATCGCAAGGCCGGCGCCGGCGACGTCGGTGCCGAGCCTTGCCAGCGCGAAGGGCACGAAGATCGCGGTGAGGGCGATGAAGGCGAAGTTCCAGAAGATCGCGCAAAGGCCGATGGCGCGCAGCAGCGCGTCGCGGACGACGAAGCGCCCGCCTTCGGCGATGGCGGCGAGCACGGGCGGCTTTGCAACCGTCGGCGCGGCCGCGGCGGGCAAGGCGAGGCGGGCTCCGGCGATGAGCGCGCCGCAGGCGAGCGCGGCGGCCAGGGGATAGCCCGCCATGGGGGAGACCCGTTCGGCGAGCAGACCGACGATGAACGGAGCGGCTGCGACCGCCGCGGCGCGGGCGAGCTCGGTGCGCGCATTGGCCTTCGGCAGCTCGGCCGCCCCGACCAGGGAGGGGACGAGGCTGATCTGCACCAGCACGAAGGTGACCGTGCCGGCGGCGGCGAGGAA